>JBCCFK010000046.1:0-18324 GCA_039029775.1 Actinomycetota bacterium
ATTTGGGGTTTGTGTGACAATTCTGTTACACACAGAATTCTTACCCTTCAAAAAGCAGTCGAGTTCTGCGACCTCGAGGCGGAGCCGCTGGTTCTCGCGCTCCTCGGAGGCGATCTGGGCCTCGAGATCGTCGAGCGTGCTCTGCGTGCCGACGATGAGGGCCTGGAATCCCACGAGACCGAACAACAACAGGGTGGCCACCAGGGCGGCGACGATCGTGGTCACGCCCCAGCGGCGCCCCGATGGCGGCTCGACGACCTCGACCTCGGGACGGCGCGCTCGGCGTGGAGCGCTCGATGGCGCGCTCTGGGTTCGGGCGTTCACGGCGCACCCCCGTCGGTGGAGGTCTTCTCGAACGACCGCAGCCGGGCGGCCTTGGCCCTCGGGTTTCGCTCGACCTCGGCGCCGGTCGGCGTTCGGCCGCCACGGTGCAACAGCCGGATCGTCGGCTCCTCCCCCGGGGGTGCGGGCAGGCCCGGCGGCAGCGTGCGGTCGAGACCGGCTGCGTGACGCAGCGTTCGTTTGACGATGCGGTCCTCACCCGAGTGGTACGACAGGACCGCGCCCCGCCCTCCCGGACGGAGTCGGGCCACCGCCTGCTCCAGCGCGGGTGCCAGGACGTCCAGCTCGTCGTTCACGGCGATCCTCAACGCCTGGAACGTGCGGCGCGCGGGATGGCCGGGGGATCGACGCGACGCCGCGGGCATGGCGTCGGCGACGACGTCGGCCAGCCGGCTGGTGGTCTCGATCGGCCTGGCGTCGATGATCGCTGCGGCGATGCGTCGAGCGTGGCGTTCGTCGCCGAGCGTCCGCAGCGTGTCGGTCAGCTCGTCGATGCCGGCCGTGTTGACCAACTCGGCGGCGGTCGGACCCGTGGTCGGGTTCATGCGCATGTCGAGCGGACCGTCGTTGCGGAAGCTGAAGCCTCGATCGCCGGCGTCGAGCTGGTGCGACGAGACCCCGAGGTCGAACAGGACGGCCGAGATCTCGGTGATGCCGAGGGCGTCGAGCTCGGCGGCCAACTCGTCGAAGCGCGCGTGGCGCAGCTCGACGCGGTCACGGTGGGGATCGAGCGCGGCTGCCGCAGCCGTCAGGGCCGCCGGGTCGCGGTCGAGACCGACCAGCTGGAGCCGGGGATGGGCGTCGAGGAGCGCCGTGGCGTGCCCGGCACCGCCGAGGGTCGCGTCGACGAGGACACCGGTCTCGACCGGCGCGAAGACCTCGAGGATCTCGTCGAGCATCACTGGTACGTGGTCGAAGTCGGCCATGGTCACGGTCGCCCCAAAACAGCGACCGGCGGCTGACACAAGTACCAGCCGCCGGTCTTGGGAGGGACCCACGAACGGCCCAGGGCAAGGCCGTCGGGGCGGTGGCAGATCTCGCAGTCCGGCAGTCTCCCGGCCAACGGGCGCACGTCGGGATTTCTCCCCGATCGAGCTAGATGGCAAGCGGGCGGAGTAGGGGCCTTCCATCTTGTCGACCGGAAGACTGCCCGACAGCGAGTGCTGCATTCCCCATTTGTGATCGTCATGTCCGTCCTCGTCAGTTCGTGATGCTCCTCCCGCGCGGCCGGTCAGCCGCGTCCTTCCTCTTCGTGGGCGGGCTGCTCACAGCCACATGCCCTCGTTGACGTCCTCATCGGTCGCACGCTCCACCTCCGCCCAGGCGCCCGCATCCCAGATCTCTGCTCGGTCGATCACGCCGATCAGCACGACCTCGCGTTCGAGGCCGGCCAACTGGCGCAGCTTCGGTGGGATGGCAAGACGACCCTGTGCGTCGGTCTTGACCTCGGTGATGCTCGCCCCCCAGCGGCGCTGCTGGTCCACGGAGACCTCTCCGTTCAGCACCCGCTCCTTCAGCCGGTCGGCGACTCGCTGGATCTCCTCCGGCGAGAACAGGAGCAGACACGTGGCCGAGTCCGACCGGGCGAGGAACGCGGACTCGACGAGTTGGCGCCGGAACACCGGCGGGAGCGAGAGCCGCCCCTTCTCGTCGAGCAAACGCTCGTGTTCTCCCGTGAACAATGCCGATTCCTGTCTTCACCTGCGTCGGGAGTCGGAGTCCACGGGTCGCCGGAATCGTCCGGTCCCCTGCATTCCCCTGATCTCCCCTTGCCTCCACAATGTCCCACCCTAACCCACTCGCTTCCACCCCGTCAACGACTCGTCCCAAGAAATCCGTCGCGTCACAGCAGGTCAGGGCGTTTTTCGCGCGGAACGCGCGACGACAGCCACATTCCGGTGCTTCTCCCATCGGTGGGCCGGGCCTCCCACCTGGCTCCACCGGGGCCCGCCTCGGACCCCGTTCGCGTCGAGCTGGACGCGGTCAGTCGAGCGCAGCGATCAGCGCATCGACGAGGCGATCGGCGGCGACGGGAAGACCCCGCCCGGCCGCTCGAACGCGATCTGCATCGACGGTCGAGCGGACCCGCAGCACGTCGATCAGCGGCTCGGGCTCCCACGACAGCAGCGCCGCGCACTGGAAGCGAGCCGCATCACGCGTCCGGCGCTGGGAGATCCCCACCACCTTGGCTCCCTCGATCAGGATCTCGCCGGGGCCTCGCCCGACGAAACACACCACCCTCGCCAGGTCGTCGGCCGGCATCGGCGGCTGGACCAGGTCGACCTCGATGCCCAGCGATGACAGCGCGGCCGCCCACCGCTCCCCCATCCACACCGACGACCGGCCGATGTCGTCGACCCAGGCGGGATGGGTTCTCGGGAGGATGACATCGACCCAGACCAGCGCACCCGGCGTCACCAGGACCGCACCACCCCCGCTCCGCCGGCGGGCGATCGCCAGCCCGCGGCGCTCGGCCGCAGCCGCGTCGACGTCCTCGTGCCGCTGGGTGCTGCCGAGGACGACGGACCGATCGGTGGGCGTCACCACCCACACCGTCGGCTCGAGGACATCGGGCAGCGGCCGAGCGTGGATGTCACGCGCCGACCCCTCCAGCCGCTCCACCCGCCAGGTGGCCGCTCCCATGATCAGGCGCTCACGCGGTCCTGGTCTCGGGGAGATACGGCTCCCAGGCGGTGGGGACCTCGGGCACCGCGAACGCGACCCATGCGCCCGACGGCGGCTCCTGTGGGGCCCGAGCGAGACGCATGCCCGTCTCGGGCAGCAGCCGATCGCGCTTGGTCGCATTGCACTTCCGGCACGCGGCGACCACGTTCTCCCACACGTGAAGGCCGCCGCGGCTCCGGGGATGAACGTGGTCGATGCTCTCCGCGCGGTCGCCGCAGTACTGGCACCGGTGACCATCGCGGGCGAACACCCCGCGACGGCTGAGTGCCGACCGTCGACCGAAGGGGACCCGCACGAAGTATCGGAGCCGGACCACGCTCGGAACGTCGAAGGTCAGGCGCTCCGAACGGATGACGTCGTCGCTCGTCTCCACGGTGTCGGCCTTGCCACTCAAGACGAGCAGGCAGGCGCGTCGGGCCGAGACGACGCTCAGTGGTTCGTAGGTGGCATTCAACACGAGCGCCCTGGCCATGGCGCAACGGTAGTGCGACGACTGGCGCCGCTTCCCGCGAAATGCCGACGCGACGCCGCCGAGGTCGGGTCAGCGAGCCAGGTGAGGCCAGGCCTTGCACCAGCGCAGGTAGGTGACCAGGTCGTGCGACGCGTCCGAGGCGGGCTCGGAGCCGTAGGCGGTCGAGATCCGGAACGCCAGGTAGTCCCGGCCCGGCACCGGCAGGAACGGCGGCCGACGCCACCACCCGTTCCGACGCAGCCGCCACAGCTGCCGAATGCCCGTGCCCCACAACTCGGGATGGCGGACCACGACCAGGGCCGCCGAGGGCAACGAGATGCTCTGCACGAGACGAAGGCTAGGTCACCCCGCCGCCCGACGGCACGAAGGGCGACGCGGTCGCATACCCTGGGGGCGTCGTACCGGCTCAGCCGGCCGAATACCCCTGCGATGCAAAGAGAGCCAGGTTGAGTCAACAGACCGCAGACCGCACCCGGACCTTCGCCGAGTTGTTCGAGGCGGTGGTCGCGAACGTGGGCGCCGTGATCCAGGGCAAGACCGACGTGATCCGTCTGGTCGTGCTCGCCATGGTCGCCGAGGGCCACGTCCTCATCGAAGACGCGCCGGGCACCGGCAAGACGAGCATGGCGAAGTCGCTCGGCCGCTCGATCGACGCCGAGGTCGGCCGAATCCAGTTCACGCCCGATCTGTTGCCCACCGACGTCGTGGGCCTGTCGGTCTGGAACCGGCAGGACAGCCGGTTCGAGTTCCGACCCGGCCCGGTGTTCTCCGGCATCGTCCTCGCCGACGAGATCAACCGGGCCTCGCCGAAGACGCAGTCGGCGCTCCTCGAGGCGATGGCCGAGGGCCAGGTCACCGTCGAGGGTGTGACCCACCCGTTGCGTCGCCCGTTCATGGTGCTGGCCACCCAGAACCCCCTCGACCACGAGGGCACCTATCCGCTCCCCGAGAGCCAGCTCGACCGCTTTCTCATGAAGGTCTCGATGGGCTATCCCAGCCGAGACGCTGAGCTGCAGATCCTGACCACCCACGCCACCGATTCCGCCCTGACCAACCTCGGGCCCGTCGTGACCCGCGCCGAGGTGCAGGGCATGATCGCCGCCGCGCAGACCGTCCATGTCGCACCGGCGATCCAGCGCTATCTCGTCGAGCTCGCGGACGCCTCGCGCCGGCATCGCGACCTGGCGTTGGGCATGTCGACGCGGGCCACGTTGTCGCTGCAGCGAGCCGGCCGAGCTCTCGCGGCTGCACAGGGACGGGAGTTCGTCACACCCGACGACATCAAGCTGCTCGCCCACCCGGTGCTCGACCATCGACTGGTGGTGAACGCCGACGCCTCGCTCCGCGGGGTCAAGGCCTACGACGCCACCGAGGACATCCTCGGCTCGGTCCCCGTGCCGCGGATGGACTGACCCGCACATGCTCACCCGGGCCGGGTTCGCCACGCTGGTCGTGAGCGTCGGCGTGCTGGCCGGCGGGCGCCTCTTCGGTCTGCCCGAGCTCTTCGTGCTGGGGGCGGGTGGCCTCATCGTGTTGACCCTCGCGGTCCTGTACGTCGCCATCCGCCGCTTGCAGGTCGAGGTCAGCAGACAACTCAGCCCACCCCGGGTGCACGCCGGCAACCCGTGTCGCGTCGATCTCGTCCTGCGCAATCGATCGAGGATGCGCAGCCCGGTCCTCCGCCTGCGCGACGACGTCTCCGGCACCCAGGGCGTCGAGCTCCTGGTCGCTCCGATGAGGTACGGCTCGGGCACACAGGCGGTGTACCGGCTTCCCACCGATCGCCGAGGCCTCGTCGAGGTCGGGCCGCTCCGCCTCACCGTGACGGACCCCTTCGGTCTGGCGAAGCTGACCACCACGGGCGACCGTGAGGTCTCGCTGGTCGTGTATCCGAGGGTCGACGACATCGCCCCGGTCCGGCGCTCGTCGGGCAGCGACCTCGAGCGGCAGACCGTGCAGCAACAGCAGGTGGCCCCCACCGGCGACGACTTCTACGCCCTACGGGACTACGTGGTCGGCGACGACCTGCGCCGCGTGCACTGGCCGTCCTCAGCCCGACACGACGAGCTGATGGTCCGACAGGACGAGATCCCCTGGCACGGCCGGCTGACGGTGATGCTGGACTGCCGGCCGTTGGCGATGCCCGGTACCTTCGAGGCGATGGTCTCGGCGGCGGCGTCGATCGCGATGGCGAGCAGCGCCCGCGGCGACCAGATCCGGGTGCTCACCACCGACGGCGAGGATTCCGGGTACGGCACCGGACCCCATCACCTGACGCGGATCCTCGGGCAGCTCGCCCTCGTCGGCCAGTCCGAGCACCAGCTGGCCGACTCGCTGGACCAGCTGACCGCCGCCGGCAGCTCGGGCGCCGTCGTCGCGATCACGACCGGTGAGGACACGCTCGACGGCGCCATCATGCGCCGCGCCGCCGCCAGTTACCGTCGACGCGTGATCGTGCTCTTCGGCCAGGCCGGCGCGACCCCCGCAGGCACCGACGGATCGGTACGGTCGACGACGATAGTGAGGGTGGACGCGCACGGGAGCTTCGCCGATGCGTGGCATCACGAATTCGGACGACGGAGGGTGAGCGCACGATGAGCAGCCGCCAGGCCGACCAACGAACGGACAACGCGGTCACGGTCGCGGCCGAGATCTTCTCCGTGTTGATGACCGCGGCCGCGGTCGCAGGGTTCAGTCGCGTCTTCATCGACCGGAGCTGGGTCGGGTCACTCCTGACCGCCGTCGTCGTCGCCCACGTGACCGTCATCGCGGTCCGGCGGCTGGGCCGGGGCCTGCTCCTCAGCGGGGTCGTCAGCCTGGTCGTCATGACGCTCCAGGTCACCTGGACGCACTACCGGCCGACCCTGCGCGCCGGCCTGCCGACCGGCACGACGCGCGATGCGGTCGACGCTGATCTCTCCGCGGCCTGGACGCTCTTCAGCGACGTCAAGGCGCCCACTGAACCGGTGGTGGGCTTCATCGTGGTCGCAACGCTGGCCATCTGGGTCATCGCCTACCTCGCCGACTGGGCGGCGTTCCGGCTCTGGTCGCCGCTCGAGGCCGTGCTACCCAGCTTCGCCATCTTCGTCTTCATCGCCTTCTTCGGCGACGCCGACGACCGGATCCTGCTCGCAGGGCTCTACCTGGCGGCCGTCATCGGGTTCCAGCTCTTCCACCGGCTCATCCGCCAGGCCCACGAGGTTCGATGGCTCGCCGGAACCCAGCTGCCGGGCACGTCGTCGTTGATGCGCACAGGTGCGCTCGTCTCGATCCTCGTCGTGCTCGGTGCGGCCATCGCTGGCCCCGCCCTGCCGGGAGCGGAGCAGGAGGCGATCTTCGACGTCGATCCCGGCAGCGAGGACAACCGCACCAGGGTCGTGATCAGCCCGATCGTGGACATCCGCGGGCGACTGGTCCAGCAGGCCGACGTCGAGGCCTTCTCGGTCCGTGCCTCCGAGCCCTCGTACTGGCGCCTCGCCAGTCTTGACAGCTTCAACGGCCAGATCTGGGGCGCGGACAACAAGTACGGCAAGGCCTCGGGCACCCTCGAGGACGACTTCCGGGTGGACGCCGACACAGAGCTGCTCACGCAGGAGTTCACCATCGCCAACATGGGGGCGGTCTGGCTGCCCGCAGCCTACGAACCTCGACGCATAGTGGCGTCCTCGGAGGAGAACATCAGCTACGAGCCCGTCTCGGGCACGCTGATCGTCGGGCGGAGCCTCGACGACTCCAACGGCCTCACCTACACGCTCGAGTCGGCCATCCCGACGTTCGATCCCGCCGCGCTGGCGGAGGCGCCTCGCGCGTACCCCGAGGATCTGTTCGACCGGTACGTCGACCTGCCCGATGACTTCTCCGACCGCGCCGTCGGGCTCGCGTTCGAGATCGTCAACGACGCCGGCGCCACGAACGACTACGAGAAGGCGTTGGCGCTCCAGAACTTCTTCCGGGACAACTTCGACTACGACCTCAACGTCGGTGCGGGCCACTCCAATGCACGGATCGACCAGTTCCTCGACTCACGAATCGGGTACTGCGAGCAGTTCGCTGGCGCGTTCGCGTCGATGGCGCGGTCGCTCGACATTCCAGCGCGGGTGGCAGTTGGCTTCACGTGGGGCGAACAGGACCCGGCAGACCCGACGCTCTTCACCGTCCGTGGCGAACACGCCCACGCCTGGCCCGAGGTCTACATCCCCGGCAGCGGCTGGGTGCCCTTCGAGCCCACCCCCACCCGTGGCATGCCGAACGCCCAGGCCTGGAACGGCGGCATCACCCCGGCACAGGAGCCGGCGGGCGGGACCCCGGGCATCGTTCCCACCCCGACGCCCGGTGTGCTGCCCACCCCGACACCGGGCGAGTTCATCCCCGGCGAGGGAGACTTCCAACCCCCGGTCGAAGGACCGGTCATCGGCGGCGAAGCCGGATCCGACGGCATCCCCCGGTGGCTCGGGATCACGGCTCTGGTCCTGGTGGGCGTGGCGTTCCTCAGCGCGGTGTACTCGGCGATCGTGATCGGTCTGAAGAAGCGGCGCACACAACGACGCTTCGCCACGGCGTCGACCAACAGCGACAAGGTCGACGCAGTCTGGCAGGAGACCATCGAGACCCTGCGCCCACTCGGCCTGACCCCCAGGCCCACCGAGACCAGCCAGGAGTTCTCGCGCCGCGCCGGGATGGAGACCGCACCGGCCCGGACGCCGCTGACACACCTCGGCCAACTCTCGGTGGAAGCCACCTACGGCCGCGGCGACATGTCCGAGGGTGCGGTCACCGCCGCGGAGTCACACCGCGACGAGGTCGTCGACGCGGTCAACGAGATGACCACGACCAGCGAACGCCTCAAGGACGCGTTGGATCCAAGGCCCCTGGTCAAGCGCTGATCGCCACCCCGTTCGGGGAGGCAGGTCAGTTGGAGGCGGAGGGATCCTCGTCTTCGTCGGTCCGACGAATGCGGTCCCGGAGACCGCCGTTCTCGCCACCGACGATGTTGCGCAGACCGCCGCTGCGCATCGACTGCGACAGCTGCTGCAGCCCGGCGCGACCGAGCCGTCGGGCGTTCTGCTCGAAGTAGAGGGCCGCGGCCAGCATGATGGCGAAGCCGACGAAGGCCAGCCAGAAACTGGTGGTCAGCGTGAAGATCATCACCGCCAGACCCACGACGAAGCCCAGGATCGCCCAGCGCAGATTGCGCGAGGCGTGGGAGTACACCGTGGTGGAGCCGACCTCACGAGCCAGAGCAGGGTCGCTCTCGTAGAGCTGCTGCTCGATTTCGCTGAGGATGCGCTGTTCGTCCTCTGAAAGTGGCACGGGTCCATCTTCGCACAGCGCGAACCCTTCAACAACGCGCTCCGGCCGGGAGAAGAAATCTTTCTCCCCGGTGTCACGGGGAGTCGTCGGGCCCCCACTGTTGGTCGCCTGAGCGTTTCACCCGCAGCTCGCCGCCCCGAATGGCGCTCGCCGGGCCGATCACGCCATCGCCGAATCGGTCTCGGATCTCGTCGATCGCCTCCTCGGCATCTCCCCACTCGGGTTCGGTCGAATCGACGTCGTCGAAGCTCAGCTGCTCGCCCTCGGTGACCTTGGTGATGCCGGTCACGCCGACACCGAGCAGCCGCACCCCAGGGGTGGGGTCGACCAACTCCAACAGCCGCTTGGCCTCGCGGGCGATCGTCGTCCCACTGTCGGTTGCCGACGGGAGCGTGGCGTTGCGGGTGATCGTCTGGAAGTCACCGAACCGGACCTTGATGGTGACCGTGCGACCCCGGCGCCCGGCATCGCGGAGCCGCTTCCCCACGGCGTCGGCCATCCGGACCGCTTCGACCTCGAGTCGTCTCGGCTCGAACAGATCGACCGGAAACGTCTCCTCGTGGCTGATGGACTTCGCCTCCTGGTGCGGCTCGACGCGTCGCTCGTCGACGCCCCTCGCGAGCTCGAAGAGGTGCCTTCCGTGCGCCTTGCCGAGCGCCGAAATCAGAGTCTCGATCGGGAGGAGGCGCAGCTCGGCGACCGTCGCGACCCCGAGGCGATCGAGGCGGTCTGCCGTGGCGGGCCCGACGCCCCAGATCGCGCGGATGGGGAGGGCGTCGAGGAAGTCCTGGACCTCGGCCGCCTCGATCACCCGCACCCCTCGCCCGAGGACGGGTCCCGACGGGCTGGGCTTCGGCTTGGCCTCCTCGGTGGCCAGCTTCGCGAGGAACTTGTTGGGGGCCACGCCGACCGAGCACGTCAGCTGCTCCTGGTCGTAGACCTGGCGTCGGATGGCCTGGGCGATCTCGACGGGCTCGCCGTGGAGCCGACGGCTGCCCGCGACGTCGAGGAAGGCCTCGTCGAGCGACAGCGGCTCGACCAGCGGCGTGAATGACTTGAAGACGGCCATGACACGTCGGCTCACCTCGCCGTAGTGCGCGTGGTCGCCGGGCAGGAACACCGCGTCGGGGCACAGCCTGCGGGCGTGCTCGGACGACATGGCCGAGTGGATGCCGTACACCCTGGCCTCGTAGGACGCCGCGGCGACCACGCCGCGCTGGCCATCACCGCCGACGATGACCGGGGTGCCCCGCAGCTCCGGCCGCCGGACCAGCTCGACGGACGCGTAGAACGCGTCCATGTCGACGTGGAGGATGGTCGAGGGGCCGTGGTCGGCGGGCATCGGCGTCAGACCCGGTCGACGGTGAAGCCTCCGGCCAGGTCTCCCCGGACGACGTACTTGAACGGCTCCGAGCACACGCCGGCACCGAGCCAGGTCGTGAAGGGCTCGGCGACCCACCGCGGCGCGTGAACCATGCGCGCGTGGGCCTCGGTCTCGTCGACGAAGCCGGCGTCGACCACGATGCCGTCAGGGTCGTCCACGACGAGGTCGCCCGCCCAGGACCCCGCCACGTGCGCCTCGACCCGGAGGAACATCTCCCGTTCGACGAAGTCGACCTCGATCTCGTATGCGCGGTGGTCCCAGGAGGCCACGGTCAGGCCGGTCTCCTCCTGCACCTCGCGGGTCAGACCTTCGAGCAGGGTCTCACCCTCGTCGATCACGCCGCCGGGGGTGCTCCAGTCGAGCGAGCCGTTCCGGCGCTCGTTCTGGACGAGGAGCACGCCGTGGGTGCCACGAAGCAACCCGCCGGCCACGAGCCAGTCACGCATGCGCCCAGTATGGCCCATCGGTTCGCCTCTCCGGCTGGCCGCTGCGGGTCCTGTGCCGCATAGCCTGGAACCGATGAGCGACCGGGAAGACGACGCCGAGGAGGCGCCCGACATCGGCGACGCCGACATCGACGAGACCGGCGAGACCGGCGGGCAGGCCGACCACGGCGAGATCGAGGCCGTCGGTCCATCGGGCGAGATCGAACGGCTCGACCCGGACCGCCTGCCGCTCACGAGGCTCGCGGCCGCAGCGCCGTCGGCTCCGGCCCGGGGCCTGGCCTTCGGCTCGATCATCATCGGTGGCGTCTGCGGCGGACTGATCGGCTTCGCCTTCACGGATCTGCAGTGCGACGACGGCTGCACCGCCTGGGCCGGTCTGTCAGGCATCGTCGGCGCGATCGTCGGGGCCATCGGCGTGGCGATCGTGGCCGTCCTGGTGCTGCGGGCGATGGACGAGTGGGAGTCGGTCAAGGACGAGCGTCCGGAAGACCATCCCGCCCGACGCCGCCCCTCGTAACGTTGAGGGCCATGAGCCCCCGACCCGCTCCCGCGGACCTGCGCGACCTCGCCCGCCGCGTCGCCGCCGACATCGCCGACTACCTCCGCGAGGAGGTGGTCGTCGGCCATGCGCCAGACACGAAGTCCTCCTCCACCGACTTCGTGACCGCGATCGACCGCGAGTCGGAACGGCGCATCGTCGAGGCCATCACCGAGGTCCGTCCCGACGACGCCTTCATGGGCGAGGAAGGGACCGACACCCCCGGTACGACCGGGGTGCGGTGGGTGATCGACCCGATCGACGGCACGACGAACTTCGTGCACGCCCACCCCGGCTTCTCGGTCTCGATCGCAGCCGAGGTCGACGGGCGCGTCGTCGCCGGCGCGGTGGCCGATCCGATGCACGACGAGCTCTTCGACGCCGCGCTGGGTGAGGGTGCCCGCTGCAATGGCCGACCGATCACGGCCACCGCCGAGACGGAGCTGTCACGCGCATTGGTGGCCACCGGCTTCAGCTACGACCCCGACCGCCGCGTCCGCCAAGCCGAGGCACTGATGACGATCCTCCCCCGGATCGCCGACATCCGACGCATGGGCTCCGCGGCGACCGACCTCTGCGGCGTCGCGATCGGGCGGGTCGACGGCTCCTTCGAGATCGGGCTGAGTCACTGGGATCTGGCCGCCGGGGCGCTGATCGCCGCCGAGGCCGGCGCCGTGGTCCGCTGGCCGGGCGAGGACGGGATGACGATCGCCGCCGCCCCCGGCGTGGCCGCCGAGCTCATCCCGCTCATCGAGTCGGTCGGCATCGTCTGAAGCGACGCCGCAGACGAGCCGATGGCGGCCCGAAGGGCTGGTGCCCTGGTCGCACCGCTCATGGGTTACCGTTGGAGGCCACTGCCGGCGGGCTGCGATGCTCTCGACCGGCGGTCACCCCTCGCCCCACCCAGAGAGGACGTCGTGGGAACCCAGATCCTGACGGTCGAAGACGACGAGCGCATCCGAACAGCGGTGCGGTTGGCACTCGAGGACGAGGGCTGGGACGTCGTCGAGGCCCGCAGCGGCGAAGAAGCGCTCGACCTCTTCAAGCGCTCCGACGCCGACGTGGTCCTGATCGACATCATGTTGCCCGGGATCGACGGCTTCGAGGTGTGTCGCAGCATCCGTCGCAGCTCCGACGTGCCCGTGGTCATGGTCACGGCGCGCGACGACACCCACGACGTCGTCGCCGGTCTCGAGGCCGGCGCCGACGACTACCTCACCAAGCCCTTCGCCCCGAAGGAGCTGAGCGCCCGGATCCGGGCGTTGCTTCGTCGGGTCCGCAGCACCAGCCCGAGCACCAGCCAGCTCGAGTTCGGTGACCTCCAGATCCTGCCGGACCAGGGCGTGGTCATGCTGGGCGAGGAAGAGGTCCATCTGACCAAGACCGAGTTCCGCCTGCTCGTCGAGCTCGCCTCCAGCCCCGGCCGCGTGTTCTCACGCGAGGTCCTGTTGGAACGAGTGTGGGGCTACGGGTACTTCGGCGACGGGCGCCTGGTCGACGTCCACATTCGCCGGCTTCGCACCAAGATCGAGCCCGACCCGGCCAAGCCCCGCTACGTGCTGACCGTGCGCGGGCTCGGGTACAAGCTGCAGGCTTGAGCGACCGGAAGCGGGCCATGCGGTGAGCGAGGATCGACGGTCCTCGCGGGTCCGACTCCGGACCCGTCTGACGCTCGCATTCGGCCTGGGCGCATTCCTCCTGTCGACGCTGCTGTCGACGGTCACCTACGGGCTGACCCGGAACAACCTGCTCGAACGCCGCGAGAGCGTCGCCGCGGAGACGGCGATCTCCAACGCCGAACGGATCGCTCCCCTCATCGCCGACGACACCGACGAGGTTCGCGTGCGCGACCTGCTGTCGGCCCGCGCCACGATCGCCGATGCCACCCCGGTGTTCAGGCTCCGGAGCGAGACCGGGCTGGACTGGATCTCGGCCGACCCCGAGGCCTTCTCCCGGCCCGACATCCACCCCGCGCTGCTCGCCCGTCTGACCGGGGCGGATCAGGCCCCCTTGATCATGCGCTACCTGGTCAGCAGCGAGCCCTCGCTGGTGGTCATGATCCCGATCGACGTGCGCGAAGGGGTCTACGCCGAGGCCGTCCCGCTGACCGACATCGAGGACACGCTGCGGTCACTCGGGTTGGCGCTGCTCGGCGCCGCCCTCGTGACCACGCTGGCCGGCGTGGCGATGGGCATCTACGCGAGCCGGCGCGTGCTGTCGCCGCTCGACGACGTCTCTCGGGTGGCCGAGAACCTGGCCAAGGGCGAGCTCAGCGCCCGACTCGACGTCGGGGGTGATGCCGACCTCACGGCGCTAGCGGCGTCGTTCAACGAGATGGCGTCCAACCTGGAAGAGCGGATCGAGCGCGACGCGAGGTTCGCCAGCGACGTCAGCCATGAGCTCCGGTCGCCGCTGATGACGATCATGGCCAGCGCCGAGGTGCTGGGCTCGCGCCGCGACGAGTTGAGCGAACGGTCGGCCACCGCGTTGGACCTCCTGCAGTCCGACCTCGAGCGGTTCCGCCAGCTCGTCGAGGACCTTCTCGAGATCTCGCGGTAAGACACCAGTGGCGGCCGGATCGAGCCGGACTACTTCGGGATCGCCGAGTTCGTGCGCCGTGCCGCGGCCGAGGCCGGCTATCCGCTCGTCCCCGTGTCCCACCCACCCGAGATCAACGAGACGGTCGTGTCCGCCGACAAGCGCCGACTCGGGCGTGTGATCACGAATCTCTTGCAGAACGCCGCCAACTACGCCGGCGGGGCCACGGGCATCGAACTCCGCCAGTACGACGACGTGATCGAGATCGCCATCGAGGACGGCGGGCCCGGCGTGCCCGTCGACGAGCGACAGCTGATCTTCGGCCGCTTCGCCCGCGGGTCCGAGGGCGGTCGGCGCGGCGCCGGCACCGGCACCGGGCTCGGACTGGCCCTGGTCGTCGAGCACGTCCGTCTCCACGGGGGTCGAGTCCGGGTCGACGATCGCCCCGACGGGTTGGACGGCGCTCGCTTCGTCGTCGAACTCCCGGTGGTGGTCACATGAGGGCCGTGTCCCGAGTCCTCGGCCTGCTGGCCTGCTTCGCTGTGGTCGTGGGCGCGTGCGGGATCCCGCTCGACGGAGAACCTCGCGCCCTCGACGTGGCGACGCCGACGCCGGTCGAGGAGGTGCCGACGCCGACGGCGTCGGCGATCCAGCTCTTCACCATCTACCTGACCGACGCCGAGGGCCGGGTGCGTGCGGTCGAGCGGGAGTTGCCCGATCCACTCACCATCACGGCGCTGATCGACGAGCTCCGCGAGACCCCGACCGAGGAGGAGACCGAGCAGGGCCTGGTGACGCTCATCCCGGCCGAGACCGAGCTCTTCGCGCCACCCGAGCCACCGGCGGGCGGCACGGCCGTCATCGACCTGGCATCGGGGTCCCTCGACACGCTGGAGGACGACTTTCTGACCCTGGCGGTGGCCCAGTTCGTCTGGACTCTCACCGGGAGCCCCTCGATCGACCGGGTCGTGATCCGGATCGACGGCGAGGATCAGTTCTGGCCGACCGACGGCGAGGACAAGCAGCGGCTCGTCGTCGACGACTACGCGTCCTTCGACCCGGAGTTCGTCGAGCCCACACCCGAGCCGGTCCCATCCGAGCAGCCCTCGGAGGAGGACGGCGGCGGCTGAGGCGCCCCGGGCTCAGGCGAAGAAGTTCTTCGCGGCCGCGTGCAGGTTGGGGTTGACGGTCTTGAGTTCGGAGACGGCCTCGGCCAACGGCACCCGGACGACGTCGGCGTTCTGCAACGCCACCATCGAGCCGTAGGCCTCGTCGTGGACGGCGTCGATGGCCGCCACGCCGTACCAGGTGCACAACACCCGATCGAAGGCCGATGGCGTTCCCCCTCGTTGCACGTGCCCCAGCACGGTGACCCGGGCGTCGTAGCCGGTCCGCGCCTCGATCTCCTGGGCGACGATCTGCGCGATCCCGCCGAGCTTCTGGTGGCCGTACTGGTCGACCTCGGGTTCGGCCACATCGAGGGTGCCCTCGATCGGCCGCGCCCCTTCGGCCACCACGACGACCGACGCGAAACGCCCGCGCTCGTGTCGCCGCTTGATGGCGGCGGCCACGGCCCCGATGTCGAAAGGCTCCTCGGGGATCAGGGTCATCGTGGCCCCTCCGGCGATGCCGGCCCACAGGGCGATGTGGCCGACGTGGCGACCCATCACCTCGACGACCATGACGCGGTCGTGGGACTCGGCCGTGGTGTGAAGTCGGTCGATGGCGTCGGTGGCGATGTCCACCGCGGTGTCGAAGCCGAACGTCAGCTCGGTGGCCCCGATGTCGTTGTCGATCGTCTTGGGAACACCGACCACGTTCATCGCGCCGTCGCGCCACACCTCGAGTCCACACGACAGGGTGCCCTCGCCGCCGATGACGATCAGCGCGTCGATGCCCAACTCGTCGCGGCACGCCCGCACCTTGTCCAGGCCTCCCTCGACCATGTAGGGCGTCAGGCGCGAAGTGCCGATGATCGTCCCCCCACGGGGCAACGTGCCGCGGAGGCGCTCGATGTCGAGCATCTCGTACTCCTGCTCCATGACGCCGCGCCAGCCGTCGTAGAAGCCGAAGACCTCGTCGCCGAAGACCTTCTCCGCCTTGCGCACGATGGCGCGGATGACCGCGTTGAGCCCAGGGCAGTCACCTCCGCCGGTGATCACGCCGACTTTCATTTCGCACCTTTCCGAGCGTCGAACAAGCCGAACGGGGTGGCGTCGTTGCCACCGGAAGCACAGATCATAACGGGGCCCACCACGCCTCGAACCGAGCCCCCTTCGGGTCCGCGCCGACGTGTCCACCCACCCGGGCACGAGCCATTACGCTCCTCGGCCATGTCGATCATCCTCGCCATCGACGCCGGCACCACCGGCGTGCGCACCATCGCCATCGACGAGACCGGCCAGGCTCGCACCTCGGCCTACCGGGAGTTCACCCAGTACTTCCCGCAACCGGGCTGGGTCGAACACGACGCGGTCGAGATCTGGGAAGCGGTCCAGGCGACGTTGGGCGAGGTCGCCGACTCGCTGGACGAGACGCCCGCCGCGATCGGGATCACCAACCAACGTGAGACCGTCGTCGCCTGGAGCAGGTCGACCTCGGAGCCGTTGTACAAGGCGCTCGTGTGGCAGGACCGGCGCACCGCTGATCGGTGCGAGCAGCTGGAGGCCGACGGGGCGCTCGACCTGGTTCGCGACCGCACCGGCCTGGTCCTCGACCCGTACTTCTCGGGCTCGAAGATGGAGTGGCTCCTTACCGAGGGCGGCGTGCAGGCGGGCCCCGACCTGGCGCTGGGCACCGTCGACAGCTGGCTCGTCTGGAAGCTCACCGGAGGCGCCGTCCACGCCACCGACGCCACGAACGCGTGCCGCACCCTGCTCTACGACATCCGAGACCTCAGGTGGAGCGAGGAGCTCGCCGCGCTCTTCGACGTTCCGATGGACGCGCTGCCGGAGGTCCGCCCCTCCAGCGGCTCGTTCGGCACCACGACCGATGACGCGGCCTGTGGGGCAGGCATCCCGATCACGGGTATCGCCGGCGACCAGCACGCCGCACTCTTCGGGCAGACCGCCTTCGCCGCCGGCGACGCCAAGAACACCTACGGGACCGGCTCGTTCGTGCTGATGAACGTCGGCACGACCTGTCCCGAGCCGGTCGAAGGCCTCCTCACCACGGTCGCGTGGCTGCTCGACGGCCCCGACGGCCCGGTCGCCACCTACGCCTACGAGGGGGCGATCTTCGTGACCGGCGCCGCCGTGCAGTGGCTCCGCGACGGCTTGCAGATCATCGACGCCGCGCCGGAGCTCCAGCCGCTCGCCGAACAGTGCGAGGACACCGGCGGGGTCTATCTCGTCCCGGCCTTCGCCGGCCTCGGCAGCCCCTACTGGGACCCCTACGCCCGCGGCACGATCGTCGGACTCACCCGCGGCACCGGTCGCCCCGAAATCGCTCGCGCCACGATCGAGGCCATGGTGTTCCAGACCCGGGACGTCGTCGATGCCATGACCGCGGCATCGGGCGCGCCGCTCCAGAGCCTGCGCGTCGACGGGGGTGCGTCGGTCATGTCGCTGCTGCTCCAGATGCAGGCCGACCAGCTGGGCGTGCCCGTGCAACGCCCGACGATGCAGGAGACGACCGCGCTCGGCGCGGCGTACCTCGCCGGGCTCGACGTCGGGGTCTGGCCGTCGCTCGACGCCATCGCCGAGCACTGGGAGCTCGACGTCGAAGTGCAGCCCGGCGGTGACCGCGCCGGCCTCGACGCCGCGTACGCGGACTGGCAACGGGCCGTGGAGCGCAGCCGGGACTGGGCCCGGGAGTGACGCCTACTCCTCGGTGGGCGTGAGCTTCGTGAGGGTGCTCTTGAGCTGGCGGATCGCCTGGGCGGTCCGATGCTCGTTCTCGATCATGGCGAAGCGCACGTAACCCTCGCCGCCGGGACCGAAGCCGACGCCCGGTGAGGTCGCCACCTTGGCTTCCTTGACCAGCCACGAGGCGAACTCGATCGAGCCCATGTCCTGGTACGGCTCCGGGATGGGCGCCCAGGCGAACATGGTCCCCTGCGGCGGCTCGATCTCCCAGCCGATGCGGTTCAGGCCGTTGCAGAGGGCGTCGCGGCGACTCTGGTAGATGTCGTTGACCAGCTTGGGATGGTCCGCAGCCTCGTTGAGGGTCACGGTGGCGGCGATCTGGATCGGCTGGAACGTGCCGTAGTCCAGGTACGACTTCAGCTTGGCCAGCGCGGCGATGACCTCGCGGTTGCCCAGCATGAACGCCACGCGCCAGCCGGCCATCGAGAACGACTTGGTCATCGAGTACAGCTCGACGGCGACGTCCTTGGCGCCGGGGACCTCGAGGATCGACGGCGGGCTGTAGCCGTCGAATCCGAGGTCGGCATAGGCGAAGTCGTGCACCAGGAGCACGTCCTTCTCCTTGGCGAAGTCCACGACCTGAGCCATGAAGTCGAGGTCCACGCAGGTCGTGGTCGGGTTGTGCGGGAACGACAGCAGGATCACGCGCGGCTTTGGCCAGCTGTACTCCCAGCGCTCCCGCATGGCGGTGAAGAAGTCACTGCCGGTCGACAGCGGGATCTCGCGCACCTCGGCGCCCGCGA
>JBCCFK010000047.1:0-18324 GCA_039029775.1 Actinomycetota bacterium
GACGCGGCCTTTGTCAGGCACGTTCAAGAAATTGATGCAGCGCAGGAAAGTGGACTTGCCGGACCCGGAAGAGCCCAGAATAGAGATCACGTCACCCTCATGGGCCGTAAGAGACACGCCTTTGAGAACCTCCAAATCGCCGTAGCTCATGTGGATATCGCGACGAGGGACGAGGAGCGCACCACCGCCTCCGGCGCAGCCTGGGCCGACAAGCGTCGGCCCAGGAAAGACTCAGTACTCGAACGCGCCGATGTCGTAGGACCCGCCGCGGGGACGGTCGCGATTGCGCTTGTCGTCGTCGACGTAGGTGAGCGAGCGGCCCTCGTCGATGGCAGCCGAGCCGCCGGCAAGCCGGTAGCTCGACGGGCGGAGGCCGGTCCCGCGGACGAAGCCCGGGTCGCCGCGCACGTCGCTCGAGTGGCGAGCGGATCCCGCATTGCCCGAGGCCCAGAGGTTGTTGCGCCACGTCACACCCGACGTGCTGGAGCACGTGGGTCGCCCGCCGCTGCCCGGGACGACGATGTTGTTGACGAACTCGTTGCCGGCGTTCTGGCCGTTGGCCTGGAAGTCCGTTCCGCACAACACACGGACGAAGGTGTTGTTGGCGATTCGGGTGTTGCGGAAGCCTCCGCTGACGCCGAAGTCGAGGAACCCGACGCCGCGGTGGGCGTTGATGACGACGTTGTTGCGGACGATGTTGTTGCCGCCGGGGTTGCCCGGACCCTCGTACCAGCCGCGCTCGTTGCCGAACATGAATCCGCTGGCCTGGAACCCGCCGAAGCCGTAGTCGCGCTCGAACCGTGGGTCGTTGGTGGTCTTGGCGACGTTGTCCTCCCAGACCGAGTTGGTCGCGTTGTCGGCGTAGAAGAGCGCGTTCCAGGCGTCCACCACGACGTTCTTGCGCACTCGACAGTTGTTGGAGAGCGGGCAGTTGATGCCCTCGCCCCACGTGCGGCGGACGTCGTTGCGGGTGATCTTGGCGCCGTCGACCCCGATGACGCTGATGCCGCTGCCCCAGCCGCCTTCCCACGCGGACCGGTTGCGGAACTGGTAGTTGGCCTGGCGGACCCAGTTGCGGTCGACGGTCACGTTGACCGACGAGTACGCCTCGGTGTCGCCCACGGCGATGCCGCTGTGGGGGACGCGCTGGATGCGGTTCTTGCGGACGATCACGTGGCTCGAGCCGCCGCTGACGTTGATGCCCTGTTCATAGGGGCCGGTGAGGTCGTAGACGTAGTTGCCGTAGAAGATCACATGGCTGGCGCCGTAGGCCATGATCCCCTGCGAGCCGGTGCAGTCGATGTTGCGGACCCGCGTGTAGTCCCCGAGCGCGAGGACGCAGTTGGAGCCCGCGCTCGAGACGATGGTGGCCCGCTCGCCCTTGGCCGACTTGATCACCAACGGTCGCTCGCGGGTGCCGCCCTGCCAGAGGCCGGACTCGTTCTGGCTGTACCGGTAGGTGCCGCCACGCATCAGGATGTCGCCGCCCTGTGGCAGGGCGAGCATGGCGCTGACCAGGCTGTACTTGGGCCGGGCCCGGGTGCCGGGATTGTCGTCGGAGCCGCCGGGCGCGACGTAGATCGTCGTGGTCTGTCCCTGCGCCGCGGGGGCGCTGGCGAGGACACCGGCCAGCAGCGCGAAGGCGATCAGCGCGACCAGGGACCGGCGTCGGGTACGGCGGGAGACGGGCATGGGAATCGCAACCTCGGATTCAACGACGTGCCCGCGCCGTGGGCGCACACCATAGTCACGGCGATGCGTCGCGCCACGTCGTCACGCAGGCGATTGCCCATCGGTGGTCGGGACGTCACGCAGCGTGAAATCGCTCGAAATGGGTCCGACGGCCCGGATGGGTCCGATCAGCCGCTGCGGCCGTAGCCCTCGGGCTCGGACCAGTTCGGGGCGGCGGACCAGGCGACCGGTTCCCCCCAGGTCTCGCTGAAGACGAACTCCTGCGCAGGCTGGCGCTCCGCGAGACCCCAGCGTCCGGTGGGATAGCCGATCGGGATCATGGCGTGCATGTGCCAGAACCCTTCGGGCATGCCGAGCACCTCCTCGACCTCACGCTTGCGCAGCTTGAGCAGGGTGGTGATGAAGGTTCCGAGCCCTTCGGCTCGCGCGGCCAGACACAGGTTCCACAACACGGGGAACGTCGTCGACTCGCCACGATCCTTGCCGAACACGAAGATGAGCATCGGGTGGGTCTCGAAGTTCTCGATGAAGTCCTCCGCCGACTTCGAGATGCGTCGGGACTGCGCCATGGACGGATCGTCGGGGTCGGTGTCGTCGAGCTTCGCCCGCAGGTCCTTGTAGGACGTCTCCTGGAGCTCCCAGTACGCGTCGCGATAGATCGGCTTGAGCTTGGCCATCGTCGCCTTGTCGGTGACGGTGAGGAATCGGAACGTGTGCGAGTTCCCGCCCGAGGGGCCCCGGACCGCGGCGTCGAAGATCCGGCCGAGGACGTCGTCGGGGATCGGGTCGGGCCTGACCCGACGCATCGCCCGCGTGGTGTACATCGCCTCGAAGAGTTCCATGTCGTTCGCTCCGCTCCGTTCCCGGGTTCGCCTCCGTGGAATCGTCGTCCGACCCCCGGACTGCGGTGTCACGGCTGCTGGGGTCGAAATTAACCGTGCGATATGTTCTCTGCACGAACCGAGGGAGGCCGGCCGCATGGCAGAGAAGTTCGACTACGAGGACGTGACCGTCTACACGCTCGAGACCGAAGACGAGGAGGCCATGCTCCTCGCGCAGAACGAGTGCACGTTCATCTGGGCCAACAAGGAGGGCTGGCCCGTCGGCGTGATCATGTCCTACGTCTGGCGCAAGGGTGCGTTCTGGCTCACGCTGTCGAGCCAGCGGGCCCGAGTCCCCGCCATGCGCCGCGACAACCGGTGCTCGATCTGTGTGACGAGCCGCGGCTCCGGCATCCCGGGCGCCATGACCGTCACCTACAAGGGCACCTGCGAGATCCTCGACGACGACGAGACGAAGGCCTGGTTCTACCCGGAGCTGGCCGGCGTGATTCGCCCGAACGACGAGCAGGCGGCCCGCAACTTCGCCGGGTTCCTCGACTCGCCTCGCCGGGTGATCTTCAAGGTCACGCCCACACAGCGGATCGGCTACGACGGTCGCAAGATGGGCCAGGCCACGGCGCAGTTCGTCGCCGACCACGGCGACCAGTGACGGCGTGACCCTCCCCCTCGTCGTCATCGCCATGGAGGCGGAGGCGGCGCCGGTCCGAGCCGCGCTCGGCCTGGCCGGTGACGGTGAGCAGCTGCATCCGGCTTTCCCGGCGCGCTTGTGGCGCGGGCCCCGGGCAGCCGTCGCGGTCAACGGCGCGGATCCGCGCTTCGGTGTGGACTCGATCGCCTCGCAGCCGGCGGTCACCACCACGTTGCACGCCGTCGAGGCGGTCCGGCCGTCGATCGTGATCTCGGCCGGCACGGCGGGCGGCTTCGAGGCCCGAGGTGGTGCGATCACCTCGACGTATCTCGCGGACCGCTGCGTGTTCCACGACCGGCGGGTCGCCATTCCCGGGTTCGACCGATACGGCGACGGCGACTACCCGGTCGCCGATCTGGCCGCCATCGCGGCGACCCTCGGCTTCGGAACCGGCACGGTCACGACGGGCAACGCGCTGGACGCCCCCGACCAGGACATGGCGAAGATGCACGGCACCGACGCGGTCGCCAAGGACATGGAGGCCGCCGCGGTCGCCTGGACCTGTGAACGGCTGGACGTGCCGTTCACCGCGCTGAAGGTGATCACCGACCTGGTGGACCATCACGAGGAGGCGGCCGAGCAGTTCAGTCGCAACCTGAGGCGGGCCACGGCGCGCCTCGCCGACGCGGTCCCGGCGTTGATCGACGCACTGGGCTGAGACCTCCCCGAGCAGGTGCGCTAGACCAATCCCCATGAATCTCGGACTCTCGGCTGACGACGTACTCACCACCACGCGCTCCGTGCGCAAGCGACTCGACCTGGACCGACCGGTCGAGAAGGAGGTGGTCATGGAGTGCCTCGACATCGCGCTCCAGGCCCCGACGGGTTCCAACACCCAGGGTTGGCAGTGGGTGTTCGTGACCGATCCCGAGAAGAAGAGGGTCATCGCCGACTACTACGGCAAGAACTACGACGCGTATGCCGGTCGGCCCGTCGAGTACCCCGAGGGCGACCCTCGCGCCGACCAGCGCCCGCGCATCCTCGACTCGTCCACCTACCTGCGGGAGATCTTCCACGAGGTCCCCGTGATGATGATCCCGTGCATCCAGGGGTCGGGCCGCCTCGACACCGGGACACCCACGTTCGGTCAGGCGAGCGCCTGGGGTTCGATCCTCCCCGCCGTCTGGAGCTTCATGTTGGCGCTCCGTGAGCGTGGGCTCGGCAGCGCGTGGACCACGTTGCACCTGCCCAACGAGAAGGAGGTCGCAGACCTCCTCGGGATCCCGTACGACACGGTGACCCAGGCCGGCCTGTTCCCGATCGCGTACACCAAGGGCACGGACTTCAAGATCGCCACCCGCCTTCCCGCCGAGGAGCTGTCCCACTGGGACACGTGGTAGGGAGGTCGGCGTGAGCGATCACGTCGACTGTCCGGTCTGCGGCAAGACGAAGCCGTCGGTGCGAATCCGGCTCGGTCGCGCCCTCCCGGGCTCGGTCCAGGCTGTTCTGCAGCGCGTGCGGCCCGAGTGGTCACCCGACGATGGCGTCTGCGCGGACTGCGTCGCCGACGCCAAGGTCGAGCACCTGCGCGAGATGCTCGAGGCCGACGGGGAGCTGACCGAGGACGAGTCCGAGGTCCTCGAGAGCATCCGCACCGAGTCGATCCTGACCACCGACGGTGAGCAGGACTTCGAGGCCGAGGACATGGCCGACCCGTTGGTCCTCCGGCTGGCGAAGACCTTCGGGAGCTGGCCGTTCCTCGGGCTGGTGGTGACGTTCCTGATCGTGTGGATCGTCTGGAACGTGACGGCGCAGCCTTTCGAGCCGTACCCGGTGATCGTGTTCGCGGTGACCTCCGCCGTCCTCGCGTCGGCCGCGGCGATTCAGGGGCCGATCATCATCATGAGCCAGCGTCAGCAGCGCGAGCGCGATCGGCTCCGAGCGCGCGCCGATTACCGCATCAACCTCAAGGCCGAGTTGGAGATCCAATACCTCGACGAGAAGGTCGACATGTTGTTGGAACGGCAGGCCCGGCTCGCCGAGGACCGAGACGACGCCGGGGATTGAGCCGGGTCGCCCGCCGCCGTGCCGGCCGCGGTACCTTTCGGCCATGAGCACGAGCCTCCCCACCACCACCTCCGACGTGACCGCCGATTGGTTGACCGAAGCCCTCCGATCGTCGGGCACCCTCGGCGAGGACGCCTCGGTCGCCGAGGTCTCGATCGATCCCGCCGCCGCGGGTATCGGCTTCATGGGCGAGGTCGGCACGGTCGGTGTCACCTACGAGGGCGACGCGGGTGCCGCCCCGACCTCGATGGTGGTCAAGTTCCCCACCGCCTCGCCCGAGGTGATGGCCATGATGCGACCCACGAGGGTCTACGAGCGCGAGCACCGCTTCTACGCCGAGCTCGCCTCCGAGACCCCGCTCCGGACGCCCGACATCTACCACGTCACCTGCAACACCTCGGAGGATCCCGAGGTGGCCGAGGAGTACATCCTGGTCATGGAGGATCTGGGTGGGCTGACGATCAGCGACCAGGTCGAGGGACTGAGCGCCGAGCAGACCGCGGCGGCGCTCCGGGGACTGGCCACACACCACGCGCACTTCTGGGACGCCCGCAACGGGCTGGCCGAAGCTGCGTTCATCCCGCCGATCAACGGCGTGCTGAACAAGGCCGGT
Source organism: Actinomycetota bacterium (assembly GCA_039029775.1). Lineage (GTDB taxonomy): Bacteria > Actinomycetota > Acidimicrobiia > Acidimicrobiales > UBA8592 > JBCCFK01. The sequence goes on from JBCCFK010000047.1 coordinate 5,843, forward strand.
GAGGCGATCTACAACGCGTCGATCGACGGCTTCAAGCAGGTCTTCGGGTCGGCGTTGCAGCCCGAGATGGTCCCGATCGCCGATGTCTACGGCAGCAACCACCCGCTGCTGCTCGACCGGTTCGCGGCGATGCCGACCACGCTGGTGCACTTCGACTACCGCGCCGACAACCTCTTCTTCCAGCCCGACGGCGAGGTCGTGGTCATCGACTGGCAGTCGATCAGCCAGGGCGGCGGGGCCTCCGACGTCGGGTACCTGCTCGGCCAGAACCTGGACACCGACCTGCGCCGAGAGCACGAGAACGACCTCCTGCACGTGTACCACGACACCCTGGTCGCCAATGGGGTGACCGGCTATGAGTTCGACCGGTTCTTCCAGGACTACCGCGTCGGTCTGATCTACGGCTGGGTGATCCCGGTGTTCGCCGTCGGCAGCCTCGACTCGTCGAGCGAACGTGCGATGGCGCTGTGGACCGCGGTGATCGAGCGCGTTCAGGACGCCATCTTCCAGCACGGCGCGCAGGAGTTCATCCAGGGGGCCTGAGCCCTGAGGCGCCTGCGCGCGCCGCGCACTAGGTTGCGAAGCCATGAGCTTCGACTTCAACGGCAAGACCGTCCTCATCACCGGCGCCAGCTACGGACTCGGCGAGCAGTTCGCTCACGCGTTCGCAGATGCCGGTGCCGATCTCGTGCTGACCGCGCGGTCGGCCGACCTCCTGGAGGCGGTGGCCGAGACGTGCCGAGGCAAGGGCAGCACCGTCACCGTCGAAACGGGCGATGTGTCCGTGGAGGAGGACGTGAAGCGGGTCGTCGCCGCGGGGGTCGCCAACCACGGCAAGGTCGACGCGCTGATCAACAACGCCGGGATCGCGGACATGCGCGGCCTCGCGGCCGAGCGGTTCGACGCGGAGACGTTCAACCAGATCCTGTCGGTCGATCTCGTCGGCGCGTTCTACTACGCCCGCGAGTGCGGTCTCCACATGCTCCAGAACGGCGGCGGCTCGATCGTCAACATCTGTTCGATCATGGCCAGCGGCGGCAACGAGTCGAATGTGATCGCCTACACCGCCGCCAAGGGCGGCTTGCTCAACATGACCTACCAGCTCGGCTGCGAGTGGGCCGACCGGGGCGTCCGCGTGAACTCGGTGTCCCCGGGCTTCATCGTCACCGAGATGACGCGCGCCGCCCTCGAGGCGATGGGCATGGACAAGTGGATCGCCTCCCGCACGCCGATGCGCCGGGTCGGTGAAGCCCAGGAGGTCACCAACGCGGTGATGTTCCTCGCATCGGACCTGGCCAGCTACATCACCGGCGTGGACCTGCTCGTCGACGGCGGAACCAACGCCAGCAACGGCACGTACCAGATTCCGCCGATCCACCACGAGTGGAACACCGAGGCCCCGATGGTGCCCACGTCCTACGAGCCGGTGCAGCCACGCCCCGACTGGTACGAGGCGCTGGCGCCGGGCATCCCCGGAATCCACTACCCGATGCCGGAGGGCATGGAGGGCTGACCATCGACCCGGGTGATGACGCGGGCGAGGACGAGCTCGCCGCGATCCCGGCCTCGGCGTGGGCCGTCCTCGCCGTCAGCACCAGCACGGTCGTGCTGGTGCTGCTCGACAGCGGCGGCCTCTTCATCGCGTTCCCGTTCATCGAGGAGCGCTTCGAGCGCGACGCGTCGCGGACGACGATCTCCTGGGTGGTCACCGCGTTCTTCGTCGTCATGGTGGCGACCCTGCTGGTGGCCGGCCGGCTGGCGGACCGCTTCGGACGGCGACGCGTCTTCCTGATCGGAGCCGCCACCTATGCCGCGGGTTCGCTCGTCGGCGCGGTCGCGGCCGACCTGGAGGTGCTGATCGGGTCGCGTGTGGTCCAGGGGGTCGGCGTGGCCCTCCTCTCGCCGAGCTCGGTGGCCATGGCACTGACGCGGTTCCCACCCTCACGCCGCGCGCTGGCCCTGGGGGTGTGGGGCACCGTCGGGGCGGTCTCGGCGATGGCCGCGGCACCGGTCGCGGCGGGGATCGTCGAGGTGTTCGGCTGGCGGGGCGTCTTCGTGATGAACGGAGCCCTCGCCGCAGCGGCGTTCGGAGCAGGACGGGTCCTCATCGATCCCGACGAACCGTCCCGCACCTCGCGACCCGTCCGGGTCGCAGGCGCAGCCGCCGCGATGGTGGCGGTCGGCTCGCTCTGCCTCGTCCTCGTGCAGGGCCCCGAGTGGGGCTGGAGCGCATCCACGGCCGTCGCGGCGGCCACCACGCTCGTCGCGTCAGCAGTGTTCACCCGCCACCTCCGGACCGACCCCCACCCGTTGCTCGACGTCGCGATCTTCCGGGAGCGGCGGTTCGTCACGGCGTCGGCGGTCTCGGTCTGCTGTCAGCTGGGGTTCTTCTCGGTGTACTTCGGACTCCCGCTGCTGATGACCGAAGCCTGGGATTGGAGCCCGTGGCAGGTGGGGCTCGGGCTCGCGCCGTTGAACGGGATCTCGGCGCTCACCGCGGTCCCGGCCGGTCGCCACGTCGATCGGCACGGCCCGCGGATGATGATGGGCCTCGGCGGCGTGGTCAGCGCGGCCGCACTCCTGGCGCTCGGGTTCTGGCTCTTCGACGCGGGATACCGATGGGTCCTGCCCGGCCTGCTCGTCGCCGGCGTCGCGGCGATGGCGATCGGCAACCACACGACGGTGGCCGCGCTGGCCGACGTCGACGACCGAGACCTCGGTTCCGCGAACGCGGGCTACTTCACCACGAGGAGACTCGGATCGGCGCTCGGTGCGGTCGCGGTGGCCGCCATCGTCGGCAACACCGAAGGGGGCGCTTTCGTCGACCGCTACGACTGGGTCTGGGCGTTCGGTGCCGCCGCGTACCTGATCGGCGGCGCGATCGCCTTCGCGTCGTATCCGCGCGCGTGGTCGCCCCGGGCGACGGTGGCGGACTGACTCATCCCGCCGGATCGTCTGCCGGCGATGTCTCCGCCGACGCCTCGGCGTGCGCCTCCTTGGCTGCCTCGATCTCGCGCGTGTTCAGCCGCGGGAGCGCCCAGGCGAGCAGGAGGATGTGCGCCACGGCCGACACGCCGAAGGGCACGCGCAGCGCCGTCTCCCGGCTGGCGAAGGTGTCGACCACGACGACGAGCAGACCACCGATCATGCTGCCGATCGGGATCATCCCCCAGCCGAAGAACCGGTACACGGAGTTGACCCGGCCGAGCAGGTGGTCGGGGATCAGCGTCTGACGGAGGCCGACCGTGATCACGTTCCAGACCACGGCGAAGAAGCTGCCGACCATGAACACGGTGAAGACGAGCGGCACCGACGGCAGCGACCCGATCAGGGCGGGGCCGATGGCGCTGACCATGATCGTGGCGAACAGCGAGTTGCCCGGACCGAGGCGCTCGCTCACCCGGTGGGCGACGACGGATCCGGTCACGCCGCCGATGGCGAATGCGATCGCGAGCGCCCCGAACCCCGCAGCCGACAGCCCGAGGACCTCCTGCGCGAACAACACGTCGACCGCCTGTTGCATGGCGCCGAGGCCGTTCAACAGACCCAGGGCGATGCCGAGACTCCGCAGCAGCCGGTGCTGCCACAGCCAACGCACGCCCTCCTTGAGGTCCTCGCGGAACGAGGCGGGAGGGGCATCGGTCGGACGACCCTTCGGTGAGAAGTCACCGGCGATCAGGAACAGCAGGCCGGCAGCGACGGCGAACGTCCCTGCGTCGATGAAGAACGGCAGCGCGAACGAGACGCTCAGCAGCAGGCCGGCGAGGGGCGGGCCGACGAAGGCGTTCATCACCATCTCGGCACCCCAGAGCCGCCCGTTGGCCTTGTCGAGGTGGTCGGCATCGACCAGCGAGGGCATCAGTGTCTGAGCCGAGTTGTCTCGGAGCACCTCGGCGGAGCCGAGCAACGCAGCGGCCAGGTAGAGGAGCACGAGTCCGACCGCGCCGTTGTCAGGGGTCGACGCCAGCCCATCGGCGATGTCGCCGGGGTCGTTCAGCGAGCCCTCACCGGCGAGGACCGCCAACGCCACGCCCAGGGTCAGCGCGAACCGGACGAGGTCCATCCCGAGGACCAGCTTGCGTCGGTCGACCCGGTCGGTGATGACACCGGCGGGCAGGGTGAAGACCAGCCACGGCAAGCGGGTCGCCACGGCGACGCCGGCGATGGCGACCGGGTTGCGCGTGAGGGCGCTGGCCAGCCAGGGGTAGGCGACGATGCTGAGGCCGTCGCCGAGGTTGGAGACGACGCTGGCCGTCCACAGCTTCCAGTAGCCGGACCCGAGGCGTGCCTTGGTGTCAGTCATCGCCGCCCCCGAAGCCGGGCCGATCCGTGCCGAACAGGCCCACGAGGAGTCCGTAGGTGGTGTCGCCGCCTCGCGGCTGCGCCGCGAACTCGTTGAGCAGATCGGCGACGCGGACCGCCCACTCCTCGGCGCGGTCGTGCGGGATGCGTGCGTATCGGACCGACGACTGGTGGGCGACGCCGTCGGGGTACGGAATCGTCGCCGACTGCTTCAGCTCCCCGTAGGCCTCGTCGAGGAAGGCGTCGACGCTGACCCCGGCCGACTCGAACGACCCGAGCAGGAAGAGTCGAGCGGTCCGGCCGTAGTAGCGCTCCTCGATCGCCCGCACGCGGCCGGTGCGGACGACGTGGATCAGCCCCGCACCTTCGAGCGTCTTGCAGTGATGCCCGATCGTGCCCTTCGGCCGGCCCATCACCGCCGCGAGTTGGCTCGTGGTCGCCGCGCGCTCGCTGAGGAGATCGATGATCTGCATCCGGGTGGGCTCGAGCAGCAGCTTCATCTGCTCGGAGTCGAGCTCCAGGCGGTCCGGGACGTCGTAGTCCGGCACGTTCTCGGGCGAATGGTCGGCCATTCCCGAATGGTCGGCGATTCCCGACCATTCGTCAAGCGGACACTGTCCACAACGGCACGACTCGACTCGCCGAAGCCCATGACGACAGGAGAAACGGGGCGTCGCGCCCCCGACCGAAGCGATCGACGAGGTGCCCGACATGGCAGATCTGCAGGATGTGCTCCACCGCCGTGTCCAGGACCTGCCCGTCCTGCCGGGAGTCCTCGTCCGACTCCTGGCGCTCGACCCGGACGACGAGAACTACTTCGACGACGTCCGAGACCTCGTCGAGACCGACCCCGCGTTCGCCGCCCGCGTCCTGGCGGCCGCGAACGCCGCCGCCAGCGCACCGCGCGACCCGATCACGTCGGTGGGCGCCGCCGTCACCCGCCTCGGCAGCAGCGGCACCGCGGACATCGTGACCGCCCTGTCCTTCGCCACCGTCTTCGTCCCCCGCGATCCGTGGGAGAAGAGCCTGTGGCGGCACTCGATCCAGGTCGCGGTCGCCACCCGCGCCGTGGTCGCGGCCGATCGCCACCAGCGCGTCGACAAGGCGACCGCGTACACCGCCGGTCTGCTCCATGACATCGGCCGGTTCGTCATGTTCCACGTGGCCGACGATCAGCTGCGCATGGTGGACGAGGGCGACTGGGACTCTCCCGCTGCGCTCGTCGAGGCCGAGCGGACGATCTGTGGGGTCCCTCACACCGAACTCGGCGCACTGGCGTGCCGAGGCTGGGGCCTGCCCGACGCCGTCGCCGACCTGGTCGAGCATCACCACGATCACCTCGTCCCTGCCGCCGGCGAGGTCGACCCGTTGGTCGAGGCGGTCCAGTTCGCTGATCTCGCCATGTTCCCGTCCGCCCGGCCCGACGCCGCGAGCTGGCTGGAGGCACCGCCTGACGAGTTCGACCACGAGGTCCTGGCCCGCGCCCCTGGTCACCTCCAGGACGGCAGCGAACTCAGGATGTTGCTCGCCGATGTCGAGGCGTACGCCGCCGACCTGTGCGCCGGCCTGGGACTGGACTGAGCCGGGTCGCTGCCCGCCCTCAGCCGATCGTCGTGTTGGCGCCGCACAGCACCACGCCGACACGCGCTCCGGGCTCGGCACGCCACGCGCCACTGACGAGAGCCGCCATCGACGCTGCCGCGCTCGGCTCGACGACGATCCGGTAGCGATCCCACAACAACGCCTTCGCATCGAGCAGCTGGTGGTCGGACACGACGGCACTGCTGGCACCGACATCGCTCAGCGACATCCACGGTTGCTCGCCGATGCTGGTCGCACCCAGCGCGTCGGCCGCAGCCCCCGAGACCTGCACGTCCACCGGCTGGCCGGCCTCGACCGCGGCAGCGTACGCGCTGGTGCCCTCGGTCTCGCAGCACACGATCTCGGTCCGATCGCCGAGCCAGGCGGCTCCCCCACCGGCGAGGCCGCCACCACCGGTGGCGAACAGGATCGCGTCGAGGCCGCCGGACTGCATCCAGAATTCGCGGGCGCACGTCCCGGCGCCGGCCAACACGACCGGGTCGTTGTAGGCATGGACACCAACCGCGCCGAACCGATCGCGCCATTCCTCGCTGGCGGCGAGCGAGTCGGCGTAGACGTCACCGACCTGATGGACCTCGGCCCCGAACTGCCGGAGCCGATCCACCTTGGCGGGTGCGGAGATCGTCGGCACGAAGATGTGGCACGGATGCCCGAAGCGCTGCGCCGCCCATGCGACGGCTGCGCCGTGGTTGCCACCGGAGGCTGCCACCAGGCCGGCCGGGCCGATGTCCTGCGTCGCCACGAAGTGCGTCGCCCCACGCCCCTTGAAGGAGCCCGACCGCTGCAGATACTCCAGCTTGAGCACGATCTGGGCATCGACGTCGATACCCAGATCGGCGGCCCTCACCTCGACCACCGGCGTCGACTGCACGTGGTCCTCGATCACCGCCGCCGCGCGGTCGACATCGTCTCTCATCACCCGAGTTGGCATCGGACGGAAGCTATCGGGCCCGCTCGGCTACCGTCGCCGGCATGAGTTCACGTCGCATCGTCATCACCGGAGCAACCCGGGGCATCGGCCTCGAAATGACCCGTCAGCTCGTCGCTGCGGGTCACACCGTCTACGGCACTGCCCGCAACCCCGACGCCGCCGATGGCCTGCGCGAGGCCGGCCCGGCCGGGATCCTCCAGCTCGACATCGGTGATCGGGACAGCATCGCCGCGTTCGGGGACGCCCTGGCCGCAGAGACGGACGCCATCGACATCCTCGTCAACAACGCCGGCATCACCAGCAACGACCTCGGCGCGAACCGCCGCGAGTGCAACCCGTGGCAGGTCGATCCCGACATCGTCCTGCGCGAGACCGAGATCAACGCCATGGGCCCGATGCTGGTCACCCGTGGCGTGATCGGTCTGCTCGAGGCCGGCGACAACCCCGTGGTGATGAACACGTCGAGCCAGCTGGGCTCGATGGTGATCGGCGCCATGATGCCGTTCGACGTGGCGTACAACGTCTCGAAGGCCGCCGTGAACATGGTGACCGTCATGTCCGCGTCGACCAACAAGAACGTCTGCTTCGTGGCGCTGCACCCCGGCTGGGTGAAGACCGACATGGGCACCGAGGCGGCAGAACTCGAGGTCCCGGATGCCGCGGCCGCCATCGTCGGGTCCCTGCTGGGGCTGACCATCGAGGACTCGGGCCGCTTCATCCGGTGGGACGGCACCGACCACCCGTGGTAGCCGCCACCATCGCGCAGCTGTGGCGCTACCCGGTCAAGTCGCTCGGTGGCGAGCGGGTGGACAGCACCCAGATCACCGACGTCATCCCGGGCGACCGCGCCTGGGGCGTGTTCGCCACCGAGTCCGGCCATCTGTTGTCGGCCAAGACGGTGCCGGCGCTGTTGCACGGCGCAGCGCGCCTCGACGGCGAGGAGTGCGTGATCACGACGCCGGTCGGGACCACGGGGAGCGCAGACCCGGACGTCGACCACATCCTGTCGACCTGGTTGGAACAGCCGGTCGGGCTTCGCTCCGCCGGCGGGGAGACCACCTCGACGATCGCCATCGAGTGGGACGAGGGCCAGGACGATCCGCCCGACGAGCTGCCAGTCTTCGAGTTCCCCACCCAACCCGGATGGTTCTACGACTCGACGTCCAGCCTGCACATCATCGGCACCGGCACTCTGGCCCACATCGAGGCCAACGTCGGGCCCGGAGCCGGAGCGGTCGAGCGATACCGACCGAACATCGTGGTCGAGACCACCGAGGCGCACCAGGAAGAGGGCTGGGTCGACCAGATCCTCGCAATCGGGTCGGCCCGGGCGTGGGTCAAGAAGCCGACCGACCGCTGCGTCGTCATCACCCGCTCCCTACCCGGCCACGAACCCGGACGCGGCGCACTGCGATTCCTCGCGAAGGACAACGAGCGCAACGCGGGGATCTCGGCTCAGCCGCGTCGACCCGGGACCGCTGCCGTCGGCGACGTGATCGACGTCGCCTGACCAGCGGTCACTCGAAGCGCTCCCTGACCCTCGGGTTCGTCACGAACACCGGCAGCTCCTCGCCCGCTGCGCCCAACGATCCCCCACCGTCCACCACGAGCGTCTGGCCGGTGATGTTGTCCGCCAGGTCGCTCAGCAGGAACACGGCGGCGTTCGCGATGTCGGTGGGTGTCCCGCGCCGCTGGGTCGGGATGCGCTTCGCCGCCTCGTCGAGGTCGGCGGTGCCGGCCCGGGGCGTCTTGACCGTCCCCGCGGCGACCGCGTTGACACGGATGCCGTGGGGGCCCCATTCGGCTGCCATGGTGCGACCCATCGCCTCCAATGCCGCCTTCGAGGCGCCGTACGCGGCCAGCAGCGGCACGGCCCGCGTGGCCACGGAGGAGACGTTGACGAGGCTCCCCGGCATGCCCGCCCCGATCAGGCGCCGCGCCGCCCACTGACACGAAACCATCGCGTACCGGACGTTGCGTCCCATCACCCGATCCCACACGTCCAGCGGCACGTCCCGGGCTCGGTACCAGTCGTCGGGCAACGCACCGCCGACCACGTTGACCACGTGGGTCGCCACCCCGAGGTCGGCGGCGATCTCATCGAGGACCCTCGGGAGGTCATCGGCGTCGAGCACATCGGCCACTCGCACTGCGACCCGACGACCGGCGGCCTCCACCCGGGTCGCGGTGTCGGCCGCATGATCCGGGTCGATCGTGATCGCACCCACATCGGCGCCGCACGACGCCAGGGCCTCGATCATCGCCGTCCCGATGCCACCGCCGCCGCCTCCGACGACCACCGCAGCCCGGCCCGAGAGGTCGATTCCGATCATCGGCCGATCGTAGGTCGACGCCATGGCCCCGGGACGATCCGGTCCCTACCATTGGCCCATGTCCGAGCCGTCCTCCGGAGGCACCGACGTCGCCACCGAGACCCTCCCCGAGCTGGAGGTGTTCGTGGTCGACGACGACGGCCACCTGCACGGCGAGGAGGAGGATCAGCTCCCCACCGCCCTGGACATCATCCGGATGGTCCGCGACGCCGCGCTCGAGATCCACAACCAGGCGAAGGCCGACCGGGCGATGGCGACGGCCAACCGACCCGGCCCGTCGATGCAGCAGTCCGATCGCAAGGGTGCCGGGGACGACGTGATCCACGCTGTGCGCGCGGACCCCGAGATCGCGATCACCGCCATGCTCGATGCCACGCCGCTGAGCCCACCGATCCGCGGCCTCCAGGTCACGATCGCGTCGAGGGTCGCCGACCACCGCGGTGTGACGTGGAAGGCGTCGGTCCGCCCCCCGTTCTCGCCGCGTCGCCGCCGGGCGCGGCTGCGGGTCTACCCGTCGCCGTCGACCAACATCACGTTCATCGAGCTGATCCCCGATCGCCCTCGACGGCGGCGCAGCGCGGGGTTCATCCGCGCCGGCAACCGCATCACCGAGATTCTCGGCAACCGTCTGATCGCGATCGGCGGCTGAGCCCGCGGCCACGCTGGCTACAGTCCCAGCGCATGGATCTGATCATCGTCCGCCATGGCCGCCCCGAACGCGTCGAGGACCTCGCTCACGCTGCGGACCCGGCGCTCACCGACATCGGCCACCAGCAGGCCGAGGCCGTGGCCCGATTCCTCCTGGGCGAACAGGTCGACCACGTCGTGTCGAGCCCGATGCTCCGAGCCCGACAGACCGCACAGCCGCTGGCCGACGCGCTGGCCATGGACCCGCAGATCATCGACGACCTCCGCGAGATCGACGCGGAGAACAACGAGTACATCCCGACCGAGGAACTCAAGGCGGAGGGCGGTGAAGCCTGGCAGGCGATCGTGGACAACCCGGAGATGCTCCACGGCGGCGCGGACATCGAGGCGTTCGCCGACACCGTGACCACAGCGTTCGAGCACGTGATCGCCGAGAACGCCGGGCGAACGGTCGCAGTGTTCTGCCACGGCATGGTCACCATGCAGTTCCTCCGCCGCATCCTCGGGTACGACGACCTCCACGCGTTGCGCGTCGACTACTGCGGCATCTCGCGCGTGCAGGCCTCGAGCTCCAGGCCCGTTCGCTCGATTCGCTCGGTCAACGAGACCGCCCACCTGGGCGAGACCCGGATCGTCAGCCCCTGATCAGGCCGGCCCGGCGGCAGCGAGCTCGAGCGCATCGCGATACCCCTGGGGCAGATTGATCTCGTCCAGCTCGTCCAACGCGAAGAGTCGGACGCCGAGGTGCTCGTCGGAGTGCCAGAGCTCGTCGGGCCAGGTGCCGACGATCCGGCACAGATACGCCAGCACGAGGACGTTGCGACCCGGGATCGGTTCGTAGCGCCACGCGTGGACCGGACGGCCGACGTCCGCGATCAGATCCAATTCCTCGGAGATCTCCCGGCGCAGGCAGGCGTGCGGGGTTCCGTCGCCAGGCTCGAGGCGACCACCGGGGAATTCCCACTCGTCCCGCTCGTTGCGGAGCAGGACGATGTGCCCGGGTGGCCCGAGGATGCCCTTGACCGAGATCGGGAGCACGAGGTCGTTCTGGATCGCCACGACACAGATTCTCCGAGATTTTCCGGGGTTGTGTCAGCCGGCTGACAGAACTCCCGCCCGACCTCGCCGAGGATGGCCTCTACCGAGAGGGCGGAACCCGGTAAGGGAGGCGGGCGATGCAAGAACACACGTTGCATACGAGCAGGTACGGCATGGCGGTGCCGGCGGCCGACGAGCGGGGCTTCGAGCTCCGGCAGGTGACGTCACTTCGGTGGCGGAACTTCACGGCGGCCATGAGGCGAGTCGTCGACGGTGTTCGCATCGAGAGCGACGAATTGTCACTCCTGTCCATCTCCTCGTCGGAGTCGGTCGAGCAGCTTCCAGCGGGGGACGCTGCCACGACTCCGGCGAGGGGCAGGGGTCTCTCGGTCCGACGCTGACCTTGGCGGGACGGCGTCGAACGAGCACCCACCATCTCTCCTCGGTGGGTGCCGACAACCGCAGCGCGGCGTAGGTCAGCGGGGCCTACGCCGCGACTGTGGCAACCGATCGAGGGCGGGTCAGCGCTCTTCGGCGATCTTGAGGTGATGACGGATCACCTCGTCGACGACGAGGCGGAAGACCTGTTCGGAGAAGGCAGGGTCCATCCCGACCTCCTCGGCGATCGCACGCAGTCGAGCCACCTGCTCGGCTTCACGGCCGGGGTCGGCCGGCGGGAGGCCGACCTCGGCCTTGTGCGCGCCCACGGCCTTGGTGATCTCGAAGCGTTCGGCCAACAGGCGGATGAGCTGATCGTCGAGGGCGTCGATGCGCGCCCGGTAGCCGGCGAGCACGTCGTCGGGGCCCTCGCTCATCTCGTCTCCTCTCGGCGTCGGTCGCCGACAGTGTTCCAGGTTCGGGCGGCGATCGCGCGCCGAGAATCGGTCATTCGTACCGAGCGGGGCCGACGTCGATCTCACCGGCTGGACCGCGGAGCTTCGCCGACAGCCCCGCTGACGAACCCTGCTCGACGGCGATCGACACGCCGAGAACGTCGAGCGTCGCTCGGACCGCCGTCGGGTCCGGGTGGTGCCCGGTCAGGCCGGCGAGCGTCAGTCCGGGCGCGGAGGTCGTCGAGGGGTGCACGCTGTCGGCCCAGTCGATGAAGAACGGCACGATCCCGCCCTCGGTGTCGAAGGCGGGCAGCGCCAGGTCCCACGAGAGCAGCCCCTCCGGCGCTTGACGCTGCATCGCCTCCGGCCCGACCATCGCCAGGCCGGCCGTACCGGCACTCTCGACGAGCGCCGCCAGGTCGGATCCCTTGGCGCACCAGGTCACGAGGCCGCGCCGGGTCACCCGGTCGATGCCGAAGGGTGGCGGCTCGGCCGGCGGCGGCTGATCGGGGTCCGGGCCGATGATCTCGAGGTAGGTGCCGTCGCCGAACGAGCAGAGCTCGTTCCGGGTGCCACGGCCGACGTGGGGGCCGCCCACACTGGGGGTGACCCCGGTGGCCGCGGCGACCTCGGCGACGGTCTCGGCGAGATCGGGAGTGGCCAACACCAGGTGGTCGAGCATGTCTGCAGAACAGGCTGAGGCACGATTCGGAGAGGCCCTGGCAAGCTGCCTGACGTTTCAAATGCAATCCTTCCCGTAACTCCCTTTCCATCCTTGGAAGCCGTCAAAACGCC
>JBCCFK010000048.1:0-18307 GCA_039029775.1 Actinomycetota bacterium
AGCCCCTGGGCCGCCGGCGAGGCGAGCGCCGCCAACCGCCGCACAGTCGCGCGGGTTGTGTTCGACGCGCTGTCCACCCTCCGTTGTAGGTTCTTCAACTGGGCGCGCGACCACGACCATCGCTGGTCGGGACCGATCCTCGACTACGGCGGGCCCGGGATGCCCCTGTCGATCAGGGCGTTCTATCCGCTGAAAGCCTTCCCCGACATGGCCGACGCGGACGTACCCCGCGCCTATCGAGCCGCCAAGCGGTTCCACGAGCTGGCCGAGCACCCGGGCTTCCAGATCCGCTATCCGTTCGCGCCCGGCGACCTGATCGGGTTCGACAACCGACGCGTCCTCCACGGGCGCGACGCCTTCGACGGCACCGAGGGCCGTCGGTACCTTCGTGGCACCTACGTCGACCGCGACGAGATCCTCTCCCGGCTCCGCGTCCTCGAGCGACGCGTCGCCTCCGCAACCGTCACCAGCCGAATCGAGGCCCGATGAACAGCCCACACCACACCAGCCGAACGGAGTCCACATGAGTGGCGTCTTCATCACCTGCGCCGTCACCGGCAGCGGGGACACCGTGAACAAGTCCGACAAGGTCCCGTTCACGCCCGAGGCCATCGCCGCCGACTGCATCGCCGCGGCCGAGGCCGGGGCCGCCATCGTGCACATCCACGTCCGCGACCCCATCACCGGTGCCCCCGCGCGCGAGGTCGACTACTACGAGGAGGTCGTCCAGCGCATTCGGTCCAACGGCACCGACGTCGTGGTCAACCTGACCGCCGGCATGGGCGGGGACCTGACACTCGGATCGGCCGAGGCTCCGTTCCCCGTCGACGACGCGGGCACCGACATGGCCGGCGCCACCGAGCGCCTCGAGCACGTGAAGCGGATCATGCCCGAGATCTGCACGCTCGACTGCGGCACGATGAACTTCGGCGAGTCCGACTACATCATGACCAACACGCCCGCCACCCTGATCGAGATGGCGCGGCAGGTGAAGGACCTCGGTGTGCGGCCCGAGCTCGAGCTGTTCGACACGGGACACCTGATGTTCGCCAGGTGGATGTACGACCAGGGCCTGATCGACGACCCGGTCATGGTCCAGCTCTGCATGGGCATCCCGTGGGGTGCCCCCAACGACATGAACACGCTGCTGGCGATGGTCAACAACCTGCCCGACGACTGGACCTTCTCGGCGTTCTCGATCGGCAAGGATCAGCTGCCCTATGTGGCCGCAGCCGCGATCACCGGAGGGAACGTCCGAGTCGGCCTGGAGGACAACCTGTACCTCTCACGAGGCCGGCTGGCCACCAACGCCGACCTGGTCGCCCGGGCGGTGACGATCCTCGAGGGCATGAACGTCAACGTCCTCGGACCGGCCGACGTCCGATCGATGCTCCAACTGACCAAGCCGTCCTGACGTGACGCTTCCCGCGAAGGTGGCCGCGATCGGTTGCGGCGTGATCGGCTCCGGGTGGGCGTCGCGGTTCGTGCTGCACGGCGTCGACGTCGCCATCGCCGACCCGTCACCGGATGCCGGACGCATCGCATCCGAGGTGCACGCGAACGCCGTCCACGCGTGGGAGGAGCTCGGGCTGCCGACCGATCGTCAGGGCAGCCTGACCATCGCCACCTCGATCGACGAGGCGGTCGCCGAGGCCGACTTCATCCAGGAGTCGGTCCCCGAGCGACTGCCGTTGAAGCGCACCGTCCTGGCCGACATCGAGGCCGCGGCCCCAGCCGAGGCGCTGATCGCGTCGTCGACCTCGGGCTTCAAGCCCACCGACCTCCAGGCCGACATGGCCAGCCCGGAGCGCCTGGTCGTCGGTCATCCGTTCAACCCGGTCTACCTGCTGCCCCTGGTGGAGGTCGTCGGCGGCGAGCGGACGTCGCTCGGGTCGATCGACCGAGCGATGGCCGTCTACGCCGCCGCCGGGATGAAGCCGCTCCACGTCCGCGTCGAGATCGACGCCTTCATCGCCGACCGGTTCCTCGAAGCGGTCTGGCGCGAGGCGCTCTGGATGATCAACGACGGCGTGGCCACCACCGAGGAGATCGACGACGCCATCCGCTACGGCTTCGGCCTGCGATGGGCGCAGATGGGCCTCTTCGAGACGTACCGGGTGGCGGGCGGCGAGGCCGGGATGCGCCACTTCATCGCCCAGTTCGGCGAGGCACTCTCCTGGCCGTGGACCAAGCTGATGGACGTGCCAGAGCTGACCGACGAGCTGATCGACGCGGTGGCCGACCAGTCCGACGCCCAGTCCGGCCACCACAGCATCCGCGAACTCGAACGCATCCGTGACGACAACCTCGCCGCGATCCTCCTCGCGCTCGAGGGCAGGCGGTGGGGGGCCGGCGAGACACTCTCCACGCAGCGCGAGGCCCTCGGCTGACGTGACAACCTTGGCCTCCACCCCAGGAGGCCCCATGGAACCCATCGACGTCGTCCAGAGCTATTTCGACCGCGTGTACGGCGATCTCGATGTCGAGGCGATCCGGGAGCTGTGCGCGGACCCGTACCGGCGACACGAGGCCGGCGGCGAGGTCCACCTTCTCGACCACGACCATCAGCTCGACCGAGTCCGTGGGGTGATCGCGGCCACGACCATGCCGGACGGTCGCACGTTCTCGTTCACCCCGGTGCTGATGAACGGCGACGGCGAGCACGTCAGTGTCACCTTCGACATGACGGCTCCGGCCGACTCGCCGTTCGTCGCCGCAGCGCCCGACGGGGCCGTGGTGGGCGAGGAGATCCAGCTGTGCGGCATCGAGGTCTTCCGCATCGCCGACGGCGTCATCACCGACGTGTGGAACTCGTCGCTCATGCCCGGTCACTGGGGCTGAGGGAGCGCCGGTAGGGTCGCGGGATGCCCCAGCGACCGTCCCCGTTCACCGAGACCGGCGAGCTGACCTCGGTCGGCAAGATGCTCGCGGTCCGGTCGGTGGTTCTCGCCGTCTTCCTCTCGATCCTGGGCTTCTCGGTCGGCAGCGTCTTCCTCGGGGTCGTGCTCCCGGTGCTGGCGCTGTCGATCCCCTTCGGCTTCATGCTGTTCCTCCGGCGACAGGCCAGGGGATCCTGACCGGCGCCCGTGGTAGAACCCGGGAGATGCCGGAGGAGACCTACTACGAGAAGGCCTACGACCTCACCGAGGACGAGACGAGGGACTTCTACGCCAAGTGGGCCGCCACCTACGACGAGGAGCTCGTCGACGGCAACGGCTACATCCAGCCCGAACGCTGCGGGGACGCCATGGAGCGATTCGTGGTGGACCGATCCGCACGGGTCCTCGACATGGGATGCGGCACCGGGCTCGCAGGCGCGGTGCTCCACGGACGCGGGTACACGGCGGTCGACGGCTGCGACTACTCACCCGAGATGCTCGCCGAGGCGCGCAAGACCGGTGCGTATGGCTCCCTGTTCGAGATCGACCTGAACGACCACCCGCTGCCGATCGACGCCGACGCGTACGACGTGGTCGTCGCGGTCGGCGTGTTCAGCTTCGGCCACGTCGACGCCTCGGTTCTCGACGAGGTCGTTCGATTCCTGCCCGCGAGCGGCGTGCTCGTCATCTGCGTGAACGAGGTCTGGTGGGACGAGGGCTCGCTCGCCGCCAAGGTCGACGAGTTGGAGGCCGCCGGCTCCATCACGATCGAGCTGCGGGAACTCGGGCCGCACGTGCCGAGCCACGACGTCGACGGCTGGGTGATCGTCGCCCGAGTGTCCTAGGGCGCGCCGACCCAGGCGGCCTCGCTGTGGCGGGCGACCGCGTCGAGCGCGGCGTCGACGTCGGAGGTCGTGACCGCCGGGTTCATCACGAGCAGCCGGAAGCAGTTGATGCCGCGGACCGGCTGGTAGCCGAGCATCGGGCCACCCGCTGCCAACATCGCGCGCTTTGCGCCGGGCGCGACCGCGTGGAGGCGTCGGTGATCCTCTGGCGAGAGCGAGTCGAGCGAGAACGGGCGCAACTCGGGCGGCACCCACAGGAAGCACACGTTGGTGAAGTCCCCGGCGACGACCGGGGCGAGACCCAGATCGCCGGCGAGGACGCGCTCGCGGGCGTGCGAGGCCAGCGCGACCGCGTGGTCGATCCGCTCTTCGAACCCGGCGTCGCCATGCGCCTTCCAGGCGAGCCAGAGCTTCAGCACGTCGACCCGGCGACCACACATGACGGTGCGGTCTCCGGCATCCAGATGGCCGTGCTCCTTCTCCGGCTGGAAGAGGTAGTCGGCGCCGGTGGCGAAGCACGCGTCGAGCTGCGCCGGATCACGGACGAGCAGTGCGGTGCACTGCTGGGTCATGCCCATCATCTTGTGGAGGTTCCACACGAGCGAGTCGGCTCGCTCTGCACCGGCCAGGCGTCCCCGCTCGGCCGCCGAGAACAGCGCTGAGCCGCCGTAGCAGGCGTCGACGTGCAGCCACAGGCCCTCGGCCGAGCAGACATCGGCGATGGCATCGATCGGATCGAAGGCGGCGGTCACCGTGGTTCCGGCGGTGGCGATCACCGCCAGCGGGAGCCGACCCAGCGCGCGCGACTTCTCCACCTCGAGGCGGAGCTGCGCCACGTCCATGGCACCGCGGTCGTCGGTTCCGACCTCGATCACCGCCTCGAGGCCCATGCCCAGCATCGCCGTGTTCTTCGCGGCGGAGTAGTGCCCCGATCCGGACACGAACACTGCGGGGGGTGGCCCGACGGCACCTCGTCGCAGGACCTCCGGGTCTGCGCCGTGGCGAGCCAGCTGGAGCGCGATCATCCCGGCCAGCGAGCCGCCGGCGCAGAAGAGGCCCGGGGCCAGGCCGTCGCGGTCCACGTCGAAGCCGACCAGCCGAGCCAGACGGGACAGAACCGCGTGCTCCATCAACGTGAACACGGGGGCGACCTCGTAGGTGGCGTTCGTCGTGTTGAGGACGGCTCCGAGGAAGTCACCGACGACGGCCA
This sequence comes from Actinomycetota bacterium, assembly GCA_039029775.1. GTDB lineage: Bacteria > Actinomycetota > Acidimicrobiia > Acidimicrobiales > UBA8592 > JBCCFK01. The sequence goes on from JBCCFK010000048.1 coordinate 4,935, forward strand.
CAGGGTCGGGCCCCGCGAAGTTCTGGTTCATGAACCGCGGGTGCGACGTCCTCACGGACCGCTCGATGACCTGGTCGACTGCGGCCAACAACGCCTCGTCTCCGTGGGCTTCGCCGCTGTCGAGCGCCAGCCCGACCGACGACTCGAACGCGTCGGCCAGCTCCGGCGGCGAGGACTGGATCAGGACCGGATCGTCGCCACCCGGCGGGTGAAGCAGGTGGTGCAGCGCCCTGGCGGCGATGCGCTCGACGAGCGTCTCACCCGTCAAGACGACCTCGGAGGACGACCATGCCGGAGCTCGCCGGTCCGGCACCCTCCTCCTGGATGGTGACGGTGATGATCGGGTAGTCCGCGCTCGAGACTCCGGCCCAGAGTTCTATCTCGGCGTCGCCGCCGCGCATGTGAAAGGTGCCGATCGTGATGCCCTGGCCGTCGTCGTTGCGGACCCAGCCCTGGTAGTAGGTGCCGGGCTCGGCCGGCGGCAGGTCACTGACGTCGAGCACCACCCGGAGACCCGACGCCAGGTCTTCGAGCTCGGCGTCGGCGGACGCGCCAGGAGCGAGCTCGGTTCCGGCGAGCGCCACGACCGTCGTGTCGTCCTCGCCCCCGACCAGCAGAGCGATCCCCACGCCGACGACGAGGAACAGCGCAGCGGCGGCACCGATCAGGCGCAGGTGGCGACGGTCCGCCCGGCCCGGAGCGGAGGGCATGCGCGGCCGGGCACCGATCTCATCGGCGATCTCGGCGACGAGCTGGTCCTCGATCTCGGGTGCAGGGTCGTCCCAGACGGCCGCGGAGCTCAGCATCGACGCGAGCGCGTCGAACTCGTCGTCGGGCAGCTCGGGGGGTTCGACAGGGGTGGTCATCGGGGTGCTCCACCTTCCTCTACGTCCGAAACCGCCGTTTGGTTCTCGGAAACCAGATGTCGAAGGGCTGCGGCCAGGCGCCGGTGTGCTCGGTTCGCTCGCGACTTGATCGTCCCCAACGGAACGTCGAGCGCTCGGGAGATCTCCGACTGCGTCATCCCGTCCAGATGAGCCAGCTTCATGACCACGCGTTCCTCGGGGGGCAGGTCGTCGATCGCACGACGGATCTCGAATGCCTCCCACGTCCGCTCGAACGACAGCGGCGTGACCGCCACGTCGGTCTCCGGCGCGTGATCACCCCTGGTCGGACGCTTCTCGGCGCGGAGCACGTCGATGGCGGTGCGTCGGGCGATCGAGTAGAGCCAGGGCGCGAGCTCACGGTCCGCGTCGAAGGTCGACGCCGCCTTCCACGCCTTGACGAACGTCTGCTGGACCGCGTCGGCTCGCAGTTCGGGATCACTGATGATCGACGCGACGACGGTCTGCACCGGACCCGCGAACTTCCGGTAGATGACCCGGACGGCATCAGGATCCCCGGCGCGGAACGCCTCCAGCGTCGTCAGCACCTGCACATCCTGGCAGAACGCGCGGGCCGCGCCGACACGCGCCCCCCATCACGTCGCACGTGACGATCAGTCATGAGGCGAGCGGGCGTCATGACAGGGCCGATTGGTACGTTCGGCGCTCATGGCCGAGGAGCAGCGGGGTAGACGGGGAAGGCGCAGCGGCCGCCCCCGCGGTCAGGGCCGCAACCTCGCGGCCGAACAGCCTCCGTACGCCCAGCCGCGCCTCGGCTACACGCCGATCGCCGCGGTCTCCGAGGACGAGCTCGAGGCGATCCACGAAGCGTCCCTCATCGTGTTGAAGGACACCGGCATCGAGTTCCTGCACCCCGAGGCCCGACAGATCCTGGCCAATGCCGGCGCGGACGTGGACGAGGACACGCTGCGGGTCCGCTTCGACCCCGAGCTCGTACTCGACCTCGTCGGCAAGGCGCCCTCGCGGTTCACGCTCCATGGACGCTCACCCGAGCGAGACCTCGTCATCGGCGGCGACCACCTCACCTACTCGTCGGTGGCCAGCGCGCCGCACGCGGTGACCCTCGACGGCCGCCGCATCACCGGCAACCGCGAGGAGTTTCAGGGCCTGGTCAAACTGGCCCACACGCTCAACGCCGTCCACAACTTCGCCGGCGGCTATCCCGTGGAGCCCGTGGACATCCACGCGTCGGTCCGCCACCTCGAGGCGACCTACGACCTGCTGACGCTCACCGACAAGAACTTCATGGTCTACAGCCTGGGAGCACAGCGGAACCTGGACGCCATCGAGATGGTCCGCATCGCTCGCGGCATCGCCCAGGACGAGGTCGACGAGCAGCCCTGCATCCAGACCGTGATCAACGCCAACAGCCCGCTCCGCTATGACACCCCGATGCTCGAGGGGATCATGGAGATGTCGAGGCGGAACCAGTTCGTGATCATCACGCCGTTCACCCTGGCCGGGGCCATGGCACCCATCACCATCGCCGGCGCCGTGGTACAGCAGAACGCCGAGGCGCTGGCCGGGATCGCGTTCACCCAGATGGTTCGCGCCGGATCCCCCGTGGCCTACGGCGGTTTCACCTCCAACGTCGACATGCGCTCCGGTTCACCTGCGTTCGGCACCCCCGAGTACGCCAAGGCCGCGCTCTTGGGCGGTCAGCTGGCCCGTCGCTACGGCCTCCCCTATCGGTCCTCCAACGTGAGCGCCTCCAACGCGGTTGATGCCCAGGCCGGCTACGAGTCGACCTGGGCGCTGTGGGGGGCGGTCATGGGTGGTGCCAACATCCTCCTTCACGGCGCCGGATGGATGGAGGGTGGCCTGCACGCCAGCTACGAGAAGATGGTGATCGATGCCGACCTCCTCAACATGGTCAGCACCTTCCTGGCACCGATCGAGGTCACCGCGGACAGCCTGGCCACCGAGGTGATCGACTCGGTCGGCCCCGGCGGCCACTTCTTCGGCACCGATCACACCCAAGCCCGGTACACCAACGAGTTCCTCTCGCCGTTCGTCAGCGACTGGCGCAACTGGGAGAGCTGGACCGACGCCGGCAGCCCCACGGCCGCCGAGCGAGCCAACAAGGTGGCCCGCCAGCTGCTGGACTCCTACGAGGAACCCACGCTCGCCGACGACATCCATGCCGAGCTCCGAGATTTCGTCGATCGCCGTGTCGCCGAGGGCGGCGTGGAAACGGATTTCTAGTCTCATGGATTCGCTTCCGCCATCCATGGCGTCAGCTCATCTGTCGCCCTGCTGCGAGGCAGCGACGGGCGACTCGGCACAACCGTCGACACTTCCGTCGGAGGGACCATCCTGGTCCAGTCCGCACCAGTGGCCGGAGGATTCACTGACATGAAGAGCAGCGCACAGGTGGTGGTGATCGGCGGCGGTGTCGTCGGGGCCTCGGTCCTCTACCACCTCACCAAGGCCGGCTGGACCGACGTGGTTCTCGTCGAGCGCACCGAGCTGACCGCGGGGTCGACCTGGCACTCGGCCGGTGGCATGCACACGCTCAACGGCGACCCGAACGTCGCCAAGCTGCAGCAGTACACCATCGAGCTCTACAAGGAGATCGAGGAGGTGTCGGGCCAGGACTGCGGTATCCACATCACGGGCGGCATCATGCTGGCCGACACGCCCGAGCGCATGGACTGGCTGCGCATGGCACACGCCCGGGGCCGCTACCTGGGCATGGAGACCGAGCTGATCTCGGTCGCCGAGGCGAAGGAGCATCTCCCGATCTTCGAGGAGAAGTACTTCGTCGGCGCGATGCACGACGCCCACGAGGGTCACGTCGACCCCGCAGGTGTCACCCACGCGTACGCCAAGGCGGCGCGCCAGGCCGGCGCCGAGGTCCACCGCAACACCTGGGCCCGAGACATCACCCGGCGGGCCGACGGCCACTGGGACGTCCACCTGATCAAGACGGACACCGGCGACGACATCGGCACGATCACCTGCGAGCACGTGGTGAACGCCGGCGGCCTGTGGGCGCGCGAGATCGGTCGCATGGTCGGCCTCGAACTGCCGGTGCTCGCCATGGCCCACCAGTACCTGCTGACCGAGGAGATCCCCGAGGTCGCCGAGTACAACGAGGCCACCGGCCACCAGATGCTGCACAGCATCGACTTCGCGGGCGAGATCTACATGCGCCAGGAGGGCGGCGGCCTCCTGCTCGGCACCTACGAGCACAACGGCATCCCGTGGTCGCCCACCCAGACGCCGTGGGACTTCGGCATGCAGCTGCTCTCCCCCGACCTGGATCAGATCGCCGGAAACCTCGAGGTGGCGTTCCAGCACTTCCCGATCTTCGAAGAGGCCGGCATCAAGCAGGTCATCAACGGGCCGTTCACCTTCTCGCCCGATGGCAACCCGTTGCTCGGCCCCGTCCGGGGTCTGCCCGGCTTCTGGTCGGCCTGTGCGGTGATGGCCGGCCTGTCCCAGGGCGGCGGTGTCGGTCTGGCCCTCGCGAACTGGATGATCGACGGCGACCCCGGCTTCGACGTCTGGGGCATGGACATCGCCCGCTACGGCGACTGGGCCAACATGGCGTACACCAACGCCAAGGTCCGGGAGAACTACGGCCGCCGCTTCCGAATCCAGTTCCCCAACGAGTTCCTGCCCGAGGGGCGGCCGCTCCAGACCTCGCCCGTCTACGACAAGCTCTGCGCCCACAACGCGGTGTGGGGTGACGGGTACGGCCTCGAGTCCGCACTGTGGTTCCAGCAGGAGGGTGACGAGCCCGTCGAGGACGTGACCTTCGCCCGCTCGAACGCGTGGGAGCAGGTCCGTGCCGAGACCCAGGCGGTGCGCGCCGGGGTCGGGATGATGGAGACGACCGGCTTCGCCAAGTTCGAGTTCACCGGGCCTGGGGCACGCGCCTACCTGAACCGGCTGTTCACCAACACCATCCCCAAGCCCGGCCGCATGGTGCTGGCCCCGATGGTGAACGAGGGCGGCAAGCTGATCGGCGACCTGACCGTGGCATGCCTCGGCCCAGCCTCGGGCCTCGCCGAGGGCCCATCGGCGACGGTCACCGGCGGCGCCACCGGCAACGTCGACCACGACGAGCGGTTCGTCGTCTTCGGGTCCGGTATCGCGGAGCGCTACTACGAGCGCTGGTTCGACCAGCATCTGCCCGACGACGGCTCGGTGGCCTACACCACCCACTCGTGGCAGGTGTGTGGGCTGTCGATCGCGGGCCCGGACGCTCGGGAGCTGCTGTCGCGGGTCACCGACACCGACACCGACGTCTCGGCCGAGGCCTTCCGGTTCATGGACTTCCGCCGCATGGACGTCGGCTGGGCACCTGTCTGGTGCGGTCGGGTCACCTATTCGGGCGACCTCGGCTACGAGTTCTGGATGCCGGCGTCGTCGCAGCGCTACGTGTTCGACCAGCTGATGCGGGCCGGGGAGGACCTCGGCCTGCAGTTGTTCGGACTGCACGCCCTGAACTCGCTGCGCCTCGACAAGAGCTTCGGCTCGTGGGCCCGCGAGTTCCGCCCGCTCTACACCCCGTTCGAGGCGGGGCTCGACCGGTTCGTGAAGCTGACCGACGCCAAGGGCGATTTCATCGGCCGCGCGGCGCTGGAGCAGGCGGCCGCCGACGGACCGACCCTGCGGTTGCTGACGTGGACCGTCGATGCCGATCATGCGGACGTCATCGGCGACGAGCCCATCTGGCACGACGGCGAGGTCGTGGGCTGGGTCACCAGCGGTGGCTACAGCCACCACATGGATCAGTCGGTGGCGCTGGGATATGTTCCGGCCGCGCTCGAGACCGCCGGTGGCACCTTCGAGATCGAGATCGTCGGCGATCGCCGCACCGCAACCGTGGTCGACGGCTGCCTCTGGGACCCCGACGCCGAACGCATGCGCGGCTGACCCCGGTCAGACGGATCTGTGAACCCAAATCGGCGCACCACTTTGGGTTCACAGATCGTCTCGTGACGTAACCGACGGTCGAGGCACCTACGGTGGCGGCCATGGTTCGGCGGATCCTGGCGGCGATGGCGCCGATCGTGCTGGCATCGTGCGGCGACGCACCTCGCGACTGCAACGCCGAGGGCTCGGCCTCCTCTGTCTCCGTCGAGGTCGGCCCCAGCGTGGACATCGTCAGGCTGTGCATCGACGATGTGTGTGACCCCTCGAACGAGGTGTTCGTGCCGGACGAGCCGGACACCTATGGCTACGAGCTGACGGTCGTGATCGACGGCGACGAACGGATCATCGGCGGCGAGGTCGAGACCCGCGAGTTCCGAGTCAACGGCCCGGGCTGCGACCCGGTCACGGCCAACGCCGTCCTCCGGGTGTCGGCGGACCGCTCGGTCACCGTCGAGGAACCCCGCTGACCTCCGGCGACGATCTGTGGTGGGGGTCGCCGCGTTCAGCGGTCGAAGCTGAGAACGGGTCTCATGGCGAAACGCGTTGTCTCCCTGCCACCATCGGCGCAGACCGCACTCCCAGGAGGACCCCCCAATGCAGGCAGCACGCGTCGTCGACGGTGAGCTCACCATCGCGCAGGACCTCGACGTTCCGACCCCCGGAGCCGACGAGGCCCGCGTCCGAATCACCAGCGCGGGCGTGTGCCACTCGGACCTGCACCTGGTGAAGGGCCACTGGTTCGGCCTGCAGATCCCCGAGGTGGGCCACGAGGCCATCGGGATCGTCGAAGAGCTGGGCCCGGGCGCCGAGCGGTTCATCAGCGTCGGCGACCGCGTCATCCTCGGTCTCGGCGGCACCGGCGGTGGCTACTGGTGCGGCGCCTGCATCCATTGCCTGGGCGGCGAGCCCCGGCTGTGCGATCAGGGCGCGGGGATCATGGGCCTGTTCGCCGAGCAGTTCTGTGTCTACGCCAAGTCGCTCGTCGTGCTGCCGGACTCGATCCCCGACGACGAAGCGCCGCTGGCGTGCGGCGGGCTGACCGCGTACGGCGCCGTCAAGAAGCTGACGAAGCACAACATCGGTCCGGGTTCGACGGTGGCCGTGATCGGCGCCGCTGGCGGGCTCGGCCACTACGCCGTCCAGCTCCTGAAGGCGTTCGGATACAAGGTCGTGGGCGTCGACATCGGCGAGGAGAAGCTCGCCTTCGTCAAGGGCATCGGTGCCGACCAGGCCGTCGAGCCCGCCGAAGCCGAGGCCATGGGCGCCACCGGCGGCGTCGACGCCACGCTCGTGTTCACCGCGGTCAAGGCGGGCTTCGACCTCGCCATCAACATGCTGCGCAAGGGCGGGCTGTTCGTCGCCGTCGGCATCCCGCCGACCAGCGAGGGCAACATCGAGATCAACCCGATGATCTTCTTCTCCAAGGCGATCACAATGATCTATTCGGGTGTCGGCACCGTGCAGGACATGCGCGAACTCGTCGACCTCGCCGCCGACGGCAAGGTCAAGAGCCACGTCGGCCGCACGGGTGCACTCAGCGAGCTGCCCGCGGTCCTCGACGAGCTCGAAGAGGGCGCCTACGTCGGGCGAGCCGTCATCACCGACCTCAGCAGCTGATCAGCGTCAGCCCTTCGCGGCCTCGATGTAGGTGGTCAGCTCGCGCTCGATGTCGGGACCGGCGGGTTGGTAGACGATCTCGGTGATCCCGGCGGCCTCCTGCTGCGCCAGCCGGTCGCGCAGTTCGGCGGGTGACCAGGCCACGCCGAGCATGGCCATCACCTCGGGTGTGATGACGGCCTTGTCGCGCTCGTTCACGCCGATCAGATGCAGGTCGTGGATGGCCAGGTGGCGCTCGTCCTCGGGGACCTGCGCGTAGGCGGCGAGCCACTCCGCGCCGCCAGGGAGGGCCTCGACACCCATCTGGTTCTCGGCGAAGAAGTGGTAGCCGACCGCGGCCGAGTGACCGGCCGCGTCGAACACCCGCGGGCTCGACATCTCCTCGCCCTCGTCGAGCACCGTCCCGCTGGTCAGCGCGGCCTGCCACTGGACGCCTGCCTCGGGCGCGCCGCCCGCCACGATCACGCCCTGAGCGACAGCTCTGGCCACGGCCTGACCCTTGGGGCCCGCGGCTCCCATCACGAACGGCACCTCGATCGGACGCTGCGGCCCGAACCCGTCCGGGTGCAGCATCCCGATCTTCGCTCCCTCCCACTCCGGCGTGCCGCCGGCGAGCAGCGCCTGGACGCACTCGACCCATGCCTGCACGTCCGCCCACCGCAGCGGCTTCTGGCCGAGTGCGAAGCGGCCGGTGAAGCCGCTGCCGACGCCGACGTGCACGCGGTCAGCGCCGGCGAGCTCCACCAACGTCGCGATCGCCGCCGCGGTCGTCATCGGGTGGCGCAGCGACGGGATCAACACGCCGGGTCCGAGCCCGATGCGCGACGTCCGCTCGGCCGACCGGCAGAGCTGCACCCACACGTCCGGGTAGAGGGCCGGCGAGTCGTACAACCAGGCCCGTTCGTAGCCCAGCTCCTCGGCCAGGACCACGTGCTCAGGGGTGTCCATCGAGGTCGCGAATGCACAGGAGATCGTCAGCGTCATGGCGCATTCCTACTCGATGCCGGGCTGTGCCACCCCGGGCAGCGGTGCTACACCGGTGGGCGACGAACCGGGGGGAGCCATGACGGTCACCGACGAGACCAGCGACTACAACGAGGCGGCGATCGCCACCGCCGCCAGGCTGTTCGAACTGCGACGGGACGCAGCCCGCAAGCACAGGCGCAGCGAGGCGCCGCTGGAGAAGCTGCTGCCGAAGCACGACAACACCGCGCTGGGCGTGGCCCGAGAGTGGGAGCAGATGGGCGAGCGCCACGTCTCGGCCGAACTCGAGGCCCGAGCCGACGCCCTCGGCGCGTCGTTCGAGCACCTCGCCGTGACACTCGGGACCGTCGTCCACGGGGTCGACCTCCGCGATCCCGGCGAGGAGCTGATCGGCCTCATCCGCGCCACGCTGCTCGAACGCAAGGTGGTGTTCTTCCGCGACCAGCACCTCGACGAGGACGAGCAGGTGGCGTTCGGTCGGTGCTTCGGCGGCCTCGACGCGTTCCCGTTCGGCAAGCCGGGCGAGAACCCCTACATCCTCGAGATCGTCCACGGTCCCGGCAGCCCCGGGTACGAGAACGGCTGGCACACCGACGTCACCTGGATGGAGAACCCGTCGCTCGGCTCGATCGCCCAGCTGATCGTCAAGCCGCCCGTCGGCGGAGACACGTTGTTCTCCGACAGTCACGCGGCCTACCAGGGTCTCCCGGCCGACGTCCGCGAGAGGATCGAGCACCTGTCGGGTGTCAACGACTACCGGACGTTCATCGCCGGCTACGGGGGCCGACCGCTCCCCGACGAGGTGGTCGACGCCATCAAGGCGGAGATCCCGTTCGGCGTGACCCACCCCTTGGTGCGCACGCACCCCGAGAACGGCAAGCGTGCGCTCTACCTCCACGGCGGGTTCCTGCGGCATGACTCGCTGTTCGACGACCGCACCGGTGACGCCCTCGACCCCGACGAGTCCCGGACGATCGTCGCCCAGCTCCTCAAGCATCACGCCCGCCCCGAGTACATCTGTCGCTTCGCATGGGATGTCGGTTCCATCGCCTTCTGGGACAACCGGGCCGTGCAGCACTACGCAGCCAGCGACTACTACCCCCACAAGCGACTGCTCCGCCGCGTGACCGTGACCGGGGACCGCCCCTACCGCGACGACAGGTGATCATCGAGGCACCGACCGCAGACTTCGTCACCGTCGTCGAGGACAGCCGCCGGTGGCGGGAGATCGACCTGCGCGAGGACGACATCATCGTCTCGACGCCTCCCAAGTCGGGCACCACGTGGACACAGGGGATGCTGCTGTCGATGCTGTGGCCCGACGGCGACCCGCCGGGAACGTTGGGTGAGCTGAGTCGGTGGGTCGACAACCGGGTGCACCCCATCGAGGAGGTGCGCGCCGCCCTCGCCGGCCAGCAGCACCGGCGTGTGATCAAGACCCACAGCCCGGGTGACACCACGCCGTTCAGCCCCGAACTGTCCTACGTCACCGTGTACCGCGATCCGGCGGATGCGCTCGTCTCGTGGGGCAACCATCGCGCAGCGATGCGGCCCGCCGTGATGGAAGCGATGAACGAGCTGGCTGCGGCCGACGGCCTCGATCCCCTCCCCCTGCAGTTCGGCGGCGACTACGACGTCCTGTACGAGGAGTGGGCCGCGTATTGCTCCCCGGCTCGGCATCTCGCCGGCTGGTGGCATCGACGTCACGAGCCCAACGTCTTGATGCTGCACTACGCCGGCCTGTCGAGCGACCTCCAGTTCGACATGCGTCGCCTCGCCGCGTTCGCAGGGATCGAGGTGCCCGACGGCGACTGGCCCGCCGTCGTGGACCGGTGCCGGATCGACGCCATGCGCGAAACCGCCCGCTCGACATGGGACATGGACGGCCGTTTCGAGGGCGGCGCCGACGCCTTCTTCAACACGGGCGGCAACGGGCGAGGCGCGCAGCTCCTGCGCGACGAGCAACTGCACCGGATCCGCAGCCATTGCGCCGACCTGCTCCCACCCGATGCCGTGGCCTGGCTCTACGACGGAGGCCCGCTCCCCGCCTGACCCCGCAGAAGAATCTGTGAACCCAAAACCACGCACATTTGCGACCACAGATCCTCCTCGGGGGTCAGACTGGGCCATGGCCGAACCGCTGAAGAACTCATTCGGGCTGGACGTCGCGGAGCGCATCGGTGATGCGCTCGTCGCGGTACGACCGCGCTTCGACCGAGCCTCGTTCCTGGCCAGCTGCCGGGACGGTTTCGACGACATGGAGCTCACCGAACGGGCCCGGCACATCGCGGCGGCGATGGCCGAGCATCTCCCGAGCGCCCGCGGCGACGCACTGCGGATCGTCACGTCCTCGCTCGGACCAGCCGACGCGGACCTGTCGGGTATGGAGGGGTTCTTCTACCTCCCCCACGTGTACTTCGTCGCCGAACACGGGCTCGATCACTTCGACGAGGCGATGGAGGCGCAGTACGAGCTCACCAGACGCTTCACGGCCGAGTTCAGCATCCGGGCCTACCTCGAACACCACACGGAGGCGACCCTCGCCCGCCTCCGTGAGTGGGCCGAAGACCCCAGCGAGCACCCGCGTCGGCTGGTGTCGGAGGGAACGCGACCGCGGTTGCCGTGGGCGCCGAGACTGAAGCGATTCCAGGCCGACCCCGCCCCCGTCATCGAACTCCTGGAGCTCCTCAAGGACGATGAGTCGGAGTACGTCCGTCGCTCGGTCGCCAACAATCTCAACGACATCGCCAAGGATCACCCCGCCCTCGTCGTGGAGATCGCCGAGCGGTGGTGGGCCGATGCCGACGGCAACCGACGTCGCGTCATCCGCCACGGCCTGCGCACCCTGATCAAGGCCGGGCATCCCGGGGCGCTCGCCGTCCTCGGCTATGGGCCCGACTCGCCGTTGCAAGTCAGATCCGTCGCAGTCACGCCCGACACCGTCGCCATCGGCGGCAAGGTCAGTGTCGTCGCCGCGCTGCACAACCCGGCAGACACCACCCTCGCCGGCCTGATCGACCTGCGCGTCCACTTCGTCAAGGCCAGCGGCGACACGTCGCCCAAGGTGTTCAAGGGCGCCGAGATCGAGGTCGCACCGGGCGAGACCGCCACCGTGGCCAAGACGATCTCGGTCAAGCAGCACTCCACGCGGACGCACTATCCCGGCAGCCATGCGATCGAGCTGATCGTGAACGGCGACACCCGTCCGGGCACGAGCTTCGAACTGACCGAGTGACGGTCGGGACTTCGGTCCCGGATGGTGTGGGGGCCGGATCGTCACACTCGGAGCATGAGCAATCGGGTGAAACGCACGCAGCCTTCGCGCGTCGAGGCACGCAAGCAGCAGGCCGCGTCGGTCCAGAGCCTCCGACGCTGGGGGGTCGCAGCGGTACTCGCCTTCGGCATCGTCATCGTCGTCGTGGGGGGCGTGTTCGTCTTCGGAGGCGACGACGGGGACGACGACGCGGCTGGCATCTCCTTCAACGGGGTCGCGCTGCCCACGCTTGCCGATGGCACCGACCCGGCGATCGGCCTGAAGGCGCCGATCTTCGTGACGACCGACCTCGCCACCGGAGATCGCGTGGTCGTCGGTGGTGGTGGCGGGCCGAACGACACCGCGAAGGTCGTCCTGTTCGCAGCGCACTGGTGTCCGCTCTGCCAGGAAGAGATCCCGGTCGTTGCCGACTGGCTCCGATCCAACTCACTGCCGGACGGCGTCGAGGTGGTCGCGGTGTCCACGTTCCCGGATGCCGGTCGGGCCAATCATCCGCCGGCGGACTGGTTCGCCGGGGCGGGGTGGCCGTACCCGGTGATGGCCGACGACGAGAGCGGCGCGATCCTCGGCATGTTCGGCATGAGCCGTGTCCCGTCGTGGGTCGTGCTCGACGACCGGAACGTCGTGGTCACCCGCGTCTCCGGAGCGCTCGACGCTGCCGGCCTCGAGGCGCTCGTGGCTCTCGCCGGCACCAGCTGAGACCTCCGTCGGCACGCCGACGCCCGCGCGAGCAGAATTGCCGTCACGCCCCCACCCAGGAGGACTGATGGCCGACGGACCCCGACGCGCCGAGGCGACCGAACTGTCGATGGCGAAGGACACGCCGATGGACTTCGGCCCGGACACTCCGGTCATGCACGCGCTGGCATCGATGCGGGCCATGCGACGCCTCAAGCCGGACCCGGTTCCGACCGAGCTCATCGAGACCCTGGTGCGGGCCGCGACGTGGGGGCCGAGCGCGTCGAACGCGCAGCACTACGGATTCATCGCGGTGACCGACCGGGACAAGATGGCCGAGCTGGCAGTGCTCTGGCGGGAGAGTCAGTCCGCCTATCAGGCGTTGCAGGGCACGCTCGTGCCCGACTTCGAGGACCCCGCCGGCCGGCGGATGATGGACGCGCTGGAGTATCAGGCCGAGCACTTCGAGGACACGCCGCTCGTGATCGCCGCCTGCCACCAGAGGATGGGTGCCGAGAAGGTCATGGCGGATCCGCGCAAGGTGCGGGCGATCGCCAAGGAGATGGGATGGGCGAACATGCGCCGGTTCGCGGCTTCGGGCATGGCGTCGATGAATCTCAGCGAGGCGTCGAGCATCTACCCGGCCGTCCAGAATCTGTTGATCGCCGCCCGCTCACACGGGCTGGCGGCCAACCTCACGATCTGGCATCTGTTCCGCGAGTCCGACTTCCGTCAGGCGCTCGGAGTACCCAAGACGCACGGCATCTACGGCCTCATCCCGATCGGCTGGCCGATCGGCAACTTCGGCCCCGTCCGCCGCCGTCCGGTGGAGGACGTGCTCCACTGGGACCGGTGGCGCGGGTGAGCGTCAGAGCGTCGGTCGGTTCGCGAAGGTGACGGGCAGATTGCGAGGGCCGCGGACCTGACCGCCGGCCCAGGTGACGGCGTCGGCGTCCTTGAGCTGGAAGTCCGGGATGGCCTTGAGGAACTCCTCGATCGCGACGGTCATCTCCATGCGAGCCAGGTTG
>JBCCFK010000049.1:0-18115 GCA_039029775.1 Actinomycetota bacterium
CACCCTCACCCACAGCGGTCTGCCCGACGAGCAGGCGTGCGCACAACACCTGCAGGGCTGGACCCACTACCTCGAACGCCTGGTGTCGGCGGGGCAGGGGCGGCACGTCGACGAGGACCCGATGCGGGACCCCGCCAACCGGCCTGGCTGAACGCCGGAGCGGCCGGTGGCCTGGCCGGTAGCATCGGCGCTGCGTGGAGACCGACGAGATCGACCGCCTGCTCGAGCGCTACGGGGCCGCCGAAGGGCGCATCGCCGCGAACCTCCTCGACCTGCACAACCACCCGACGTACGACCTGCTGACGTCGGGTGCGCTCATCGGAACCACGGCTCGGCGGCTCGGCGAGTTCGCCGGGGAGGCACCACGGCTGTGGACCGACCTGGACGCTCTCGGTGCGACACTGCGGGAGGCGCGGGCGCTGCGCGCGGAGGGTCGCATGAACACCGAGCGTCGGGCCCGCTTGGCCCAGCTGCTGACCGGACCCTCCGTCCTGGTCGACGTCAGCGACACCCCGCTGAGCGAGCGCGACCTGCTGGACCCGCAGCGAGCCGAGACCCGAGTCGGCATCGAGGACCTGCTCGCCCGACTGCGTGACCTCTACGAGCCGCTGCGCGACGGCGTCGCCGCCATCGACGCGGTCTGGCGCGACGTGCTGCCGCGGCTCGATGCCGCGGACGTCACCGCGGGCGAGCTCGCCGGCGAGGTCTCGGAGCTCGGGACCGTCGAGCCGAGCGTCGGCCGCCTGCAACGGCTGGTGGTCGAGGTGCGCACGCAGGTGATGGACGACCCGCTCGGCCTCGATCCCGACGTCGGTGTGGAACTCGACCGACTTGCGGCCGAGGCCGCGCGGCACGTGGGTGAGTTGCGGCGATCCCATGACGAACTGGACGCCGACCTGGCCCGCACCGAGGTCCTGGTCGCCGAAGCCCGGTCGCTCCGAGCCCGAGCTGCCGTGGCGCTGGCAGAGGCCCGGGCCAAGATCGTGCAGCCCGACGACCTCGCGCAGGTGCCGTCGGAGGCCGCCGTCGATGAGCTCGCCCGCCGGGGCCACGACCTCCGGCGAGCCGACGAACCCTGGCAGCAGGTGCGGCCGAGGCTCGATGCCTTCCTGCGGCTGGCAGAGCGCCTGGTGGTTCAGCTCACGGACGCCGAACGCCGAAACCGGCACCCCATCGAGCACCGCGATCAGCTGCGCGGGTTGCTGAGCGCGTATCGCGCCAAGGCGGCGGCCGTCGGTTTGATCGAGCTCCCGTCGGTGAGCGATCTGACCGACGAGGCGCACAACGAGCTCTACACGTCACCCACCAACCTCCAGCGTGCGGCAGGCTTGGTGGAATCGGTGGCGGAGGCGATCAACCGAGCAGGGGAGCAGGCGGGTCGATGAGTGCGTGTACCGAAGCCGGGTGTGATGGGACGATCGCCCCCGACGGCTACTGCGACACCTGTGGCATGGCGGCGTCTTCTGGGGCCGCGACGCCTGCCCCGGCAAGCACGGCTCCCGGTGTCCCCGCCACCCTGGTTCCGCCGGTTGCAGGCGCGGCCTGCACCGAGGCCGGGTGTGACGGGACGATCGCGCCCGACGGCTACTGCGACACGTGTGGCATCGCGGCACGGGCCGGAAGCGGGACGCCCGCCGACGCCGCTGCGGCACACGTGGCTCCGCCATCGCCGGTGCACGCTGCCACCGGAGGCGAGCCGCCCTCCATCGCGGCCCCCGCGCCGCCCAGCACCTCCCGGCGGGTCGGCACGTCTCGACGGGCCGCCTCCGCGCGGACCGGCTCCACCCGCACCCGGTTGGGCGCCGGGCTCGTCGACATCGCCCCGACCGAGGTGGGCGACCCGGCCGGCGCCGTCATGACGGCCGAGAAGATCGCCGGGGTCATCGGCGAGGTGCCGGAGGAGGAGCGGCAGTGCACGAGCTGCGGCCAGCCCGTCGGTCGCTCGGTCGACGGACGACCGGGCCGCGTGACCGGGTTCTGCAGCAACTGCCGCACGCCGTTCGACTTCCAGACCAACGCTCCGACGCTCCAGGCCGGCGAACTGGTGGCCGGCCAGTACGAGATCCTCGGACCGATCGCCCACGGCGGCATGGGCTGGATCTACCTCGGCCGCGACAAGGCGGTGTCGGACCGGTGGGTCGTCCTCAAGGGGCTGCTCAACGAGTCGGACCCCGACGCGGCCGCGGCGGCTGTCGCCGAGCGTCAGTATCTGGCCCAGATCGAGCACCCCAACATCGTCAACATCTACAACTTCGTGACCCACCTGGGCCGGGGCTACATCGTCATGGAGTTCGTGGGCGGAGAGTCGCTCAACGGCAAGCTCAAGGATCGCCGCAAGGCCAACGGCGGGCGCCCCGATCCGCTGCCGGTCGATCAGGCGATCGCGTACATCATCGGCGTGCTGCCCGCGTTCGGGTACCTGCACGGACTCGGACTCGTCTACAACGACCTGAAGCCGGCCAACGTCATGGCCGTCGGCGGTGACGTGAAGCTGATCGACGTCGGCGCGGTGATGCGCATCACCGACCAGGAGGCGGCCATCTTCGGCACCCAGGGCTTCCAGGCCCCTGAAGTGGCCTCGATGGGTCCTTCGGTCAGCTCGGACCTTTACACCGTCGGGCGAACCCTGGCGGTGCTGATGCTGGAGTTCGTGTTCCACGCGGGCGAGTACCAGTACACGATTCCGCCACCTCTCGCGTTCGGCCAGCTCGCGCAGTGGGAGTCGCTCCATCGATTCCTGCTGAAGGCCACCGCCGATCACCCCGATGATCGCTTCCAGGATGCCGGCGTCATGGGCGACCAGCTCACCGGCATCCTGCGCGAGGTCACGACCGTCACCACCGGCGCGCCTCGGCCGGCGCCGTCGCGCTGGTTCGGCGGAGACCGCCTGACCATGCTGCTCGTCGCCAACGCCGACATGTCGGTGGTCGAGGCCGACTGGCGGGTGCTGCCCGCCCTGAAGGTCGACCCGGCCGATCCGGCCTCCGCCTTCATCGAGGACATCGCCGAGCTGGATGCCGCGCAGCGGATCGGGCTGATCGACACCGCGATCGCCGAGGGCCAGGTGCAGAATTCTCGCGAGCTGACGTTCGCCCGCGCTGCGGCCCTGGTCGAGTCCGGCACCGATCCGGCCGACGTGCTCCGGCCCATCTCGGCCGAGGACCCCTGGGAGTGGCGGGTCGAGTGGTACCGGTCGCTCTGGTACCTGGCCGCCGGTGAGGCGGCCGCAGCCGCCGAAGGGTTCTCGCGGGTCTGGACCGAGGTTCCCGGCGAGCTCGCGCCCCGGGTCGGTGCGGCCCTGGCCGCCGAGTCCGCCGGTGAGTTCAGCCGGGCGGCTGAGCTCTACGAGCGCGTCATCGCCATCGACTCCGCCTGGGTGTCGGCCGCGTTCGGCCTGGCCCGCTGTCGTGCGGCTGCGGGGGACCGCCCCGGCGCGGTGGATGCGTACCGGCGGGTGCCCGCCAGTTCGGCCACCTACCAGGACGCACAGATGGCCTCGGCCCGGGCGCTGATCGACGGCCCCGACGTCGCGGTCGAACAGCTGGCCGAGGCGGCCTCGGTCGTCGAGCGGCTCCAGCTGGACGCCGCAGAGCGCGCAGCGGTGTCGACCGAGATCCTCGAGCGAGCGCTCGCCACCGGGTCCGGCGCCGGATCGGTCCGGCTGTTCGGACACTCGTCGGACCAGGTGGGGTTGCGTCG
The DNA here is from genome assembly GCA_039029775.1 of Actinomycetota bacterium. Classification (GTDB taxonomy): domain Bacteria; phylum Actinomycetota; class Acidimicrobiia; order Acidimicrobiales; family UBA8592; genus JBCCFK01. Next base: position 3,700 of record JBCCFK010000049.1, read on the forward strand.
GGGGTTGGAGGAGCTCTACCGCGAGCAGGCGCGACTGGCCCCTGGAGCCGACGAGAAGATCCGGCTCATCGACAAGGCGAACGCGGTTCGTCCCCGAAGCCTCGTCTGACCCCACCGTGGCCACCATCGACTGTCCGACCTGTGGCGAGAAGACGATCGCCGATGCCAGCTTCTGCGAGGCGTGCGGTGCCGACCTCGTCGCCGTCGAACCGGTCGGCGGAGCGTGCGTCTCGTGTGGCGCCCACGCGGTCGACGGCGACTACTGCCTCGAGTGCGGACATCGACAGCCCGACCCTCACGACCACGTCGAGGTGCGCGACGGCCGGGTCGCCGGGGTCACCGACGTCGGCCACCGGCACCACCGCAACGAGGACGCCATGGCGTTGGCGGACCTGGGTGATGCGCTGGTCACCGTGGTGTGCGACGGCGTGTCGACCACCGACAACCCCCACGAGGCCAGTCAGGGCGCGGCCGATGCGTTCCTCGCGGTGGTCGCGGCTGCAGTTCGGTCGGGCGCCTATGCCGCATCGACCACGCTCGTCGACGCCGTCGGCGCAGCCCAGGACGCGGTGCTGTCGGTCGAGCGTCCCGGCTCCGCCGGCAACCCGTCCTGCACCCTCGTCGCCGCGGTGATGTGGCCCGAGCGGTCGACGGTCGACGTCTGCTGGTTGGGCGACTCCCGCGCCTACTGGCTGGGGCCGGACGAGGGGGCACAGCTCACCAACGACCACTCGTGGGCGAACGAGGCCGTCGCCGCGGGCGAAGCAACGCTCGAGGAGGCCGAGCGGGACCCGCGAGCGCACACGATCACGCGCTGGCTCGGGGCCGATGCGGTCGACCTCGCGCCCGGCATCATCACCGCCGACGTCGGCGCCGGTCGCCTGGTGGCCTGCACCGACGGGCTGTGGAACTACGAGCCGGAGCCCGACGCCTTGGCCGCACGGGTCGCCGAGATCGAGGGCGATGCACTCGCGGTGGCGGCCGCCCTGACCGACTTCGCCCTCGACGCAGGCGGCCGCGACAACATCACCGTCGTGGTCACCGACGCCCACGTGGACACGAGGAGTCGACCATGATGGGATCGGCGGACGGGACGAGGAGATCCGATGGCTGACTTCACCGCTGAGGTGTTCCAGAACGAGTACCTGGCGGCCAACGCCGACGTGGTGGACGCCGTGGTGACCGTGACGTCGGCCGGTGGCGCGAGCGCCGGTCCCCGCCGCGGTGATGCCGTCGAGGTGATCGTGATCGACACGTCCGGCTCGATGGCCGGCGACCGCGGCCGCAAGATCGTGGCAGCCCGCAACGCGACCCAGGCGGCCATCGACACCATCGACGACGGCGTCCTCTTCGCCGTCGTGTCGGGCACCCAGCAGGCCCGGATCGTCTACCCGGAAGCGGTCGGCCTCGTCCGGGCCGATGAGACGACCCGCATCGAGGCGAAGGCCGCGGTCAGTCGCGTGCAGGCCAAGGGCGGGACCGCCATCGGTAGCTGGCTGCTCGCGGTCGCCAAGCTGCTCGAGGACGCGCCGGACGCCTTGGCCCACGCGATCCTGCTCACCGACGGCAAGAACGAGTCCGAGTCCGACGAGAACCTCCAGGCGGCCATCGACTACTGCGTCGGCCGGTTCCAGTGCGACGCGCGTGGGCTGGGCACCGACTGGGAGGTCGACGAGCTCCGGCGAGTGGCCTCGGCCCTGCTCGGCACCGTCGACATCGTGCCCGACCCCGACGACCTCGAGGCCGAGTTCGAGGCGTTGACGCGTACCGCCATGGGGCGTGAGTCACGCGTTGCGCTGAGGATGTGGACACCCAAGGGGTCCACGGTCGAATTCGTGCGGCAGGTGTCGCCGACGCTCGAGGATCTGGGCGGGATGGCCGAGCCGGTCAACGCCTTGACATCGGACTACCCGCTCGGGGCCTGGAGCGGCGACGAGTCCCGGGACTATCACGTCCGGATCCGCATCCCCACCGGCAATGTCGGTGACGAACGCCTGGCCGCCCGCGTGATGCTCGACATCGACGGCGACGAGCAGCCTCCGTCGCTCGTGCGAGCCGTGTGGACCGACGACGAGGGGCTGTCCACCCGCATCAACGCCGAGGTCGCGCACTACACGGGCCAGGCGGAGCTCGCCGAGGCGATCCACGAGGGCCTCGCCGCTCGCGAGTCGGGTGACGACAAGACCGCCACGGTCCGCCTGGGTCGTGCGGTGCAGTTGGCCCACGAGGCCGGCAACGACGACACGGTCAAGCTCCTCCAGGGTGTGGTCGATGTCGAGGACCCGGTCACCGGCACGGTGCGACTCAAGCGCGATGTCGAGACCGCGGACGAGATGGCTCTCGACGTTCGCTCGACCCGGACCGTGCGGGTGCGGAAGGCGGGGTCATGAGTGCGGCGTGCAGCAACTGCGGCGAGCCCCACGGGCCCGACGACGTCTTCTGCGAGAACTGCGGCTTCGACTTCCTCACTGGTTCGCTGCCGGCGGCGGAGGCCCCGGTCACGTCGACCGCTCCCGCGACCGCGTCCGCCACCATCGTGCTGCGGGTGAGCGCCGATCGCGAGTACCACGAGCGCATGGACGCCGACGGGGTCCTGGACTTCCCCGATCCGGCGCCGGCCAGGCGCGACCTCCCCGTGGCGGGGGCCACGGCTCTGATCGGACGAGCGCGACCGTCACGAGGCCTGTTCCCCGATGTGGACCTCTCCTCGGACCCGGCGGTGTCCAGCCGCCATGCGGTGCTGGCCCGCCGCGACGACGGCACGTGGACGCTCACCGACGTCGGGTCGACCAACGGCACCTATGTCGGCGACTCCACGGTGGCCCTCGAGGCCGACGTCGCCGTGAGCGTCGCCGTCGGGACGACGATCCAGCTCGGAGCCTGGACCCGGATCGAGATCCTGGACGCCGAGGAGATCGTCTTCACCACCACGCTGAGCTGATGGCCGAGGCTGCGCTCAGCTGATCCGGGTCAGCCAGCGGTCGGCCTCGGCGAGACGCTTCTCCAGCTGGGACACGGTGGCGTCGGTGATGCGGCCGATGCCGGCCAGCCGGTTGAGCTCGCCGTTGACGGCAGCGTGGGGCTGGCCGGTGAGGTTGACCAGGGCGCGCACGCGGTCGGCGTTGCGCGTCCGCAGCGACTCCTTCTCCTGCTTCCGGGTCCTGATCGCGCCCAGCCCGTCCGGTGTGCCGGGCTCGCGGGCCCCGGCCAACGGCGGTGGCGGAGGCAGGTCCACGATGTGACCGGCCAGGTCCCCACCGCCGGCGGCGATGTCCTCGCTGGGATCGATCCCGTCCACCGGAGGGGTTGCGGTCAGGACCGACGACGACAACGCGGCGAACAGCGACATCTGCTCCTCTTCGCGGGTCGGACGGTTGTAGTCGTCGAGCACGCTGCCCTCGGCCTCGCGCGTGCGGCGGGCCTCGATGCTGTGGCGACGCTGGAGTGCGATCGAGGCGGCGTGGGTCCGCAGCCGAGGGTCGTCGGGCAGGTACATGTAGGCGCGCTGGCTGCGCAGCCCCGCCGTCCAGCGCGCGATGCGGCCCACCGCCTGACGGAAGAACATCGCTGTCGTCGTCGTGGTGGCGTAGACCCCCACGCGCAGGCGGGGGATGTCGACGCCCTCGGAGATCATGCGGACGGCGATGATCCACGGGTCGTCGCCGTCCGCGAAGGCCTGGATCACCTGGGAGGCCTTGGGGTCGTCGCTGAGTGCGATGCGAGGGCTCACACCCCATCGCTTCTCGAACAGGGTGGCGATCGCCCGGGCATGGTCCTGGTCGGTGGCGATGACGAGGCCGCCGGCGTCGGGGTGAGTCTGGCGGATCTCGGTGAGCCGGCCGTGGGCATGATCCATGACCGTGGCCAACCACTGTCCGTCGACGCTGAGGGCGGTCCGCAGGCGAGCGCTCCACTCGCTCTTCACCATGTCGTCGTCGAAGGTGCCGGACATCTCCTCACCGTCGCTGTTGAGCCACTCCATGTGCCCGTCGAAGCGCGGGAAGAACACCGGTCTGACGACGCCGCCCTCCTCGAGGGCCTCGCCGTAGCCGTACTCGTAGTCCGGCAACGCGTCGCCGTAGTCGCCGAAGCTGTATTCGACGAACGGGATGGGGCTGTCGTCGGTGCGAAACGGGGTCCCCGACAACAGGATCCGACACCAGCAGTCGCCGAAGGCGCTGCGCACGCCGTCGCCCCAGCTGCGTTCGTTGGCCGCGTGGTGGATCTCGTCGAGCACCGCGATGCCGCCGGCAGCCAGTCGCTTCAGGACCGCCGCCGACGATGCCGCCTGGCTGTAGGTCACCACGATCCCGTGCATGTCCTGGGGGATCCCACCTTCGGCAGCTGACCAGGAGGGGTCGAGGTGGAGACCGAAGCCGAGCGCGGAGGCCGCCCACTGGGCCTTGAGGTGTTGGGTGGGCACCACCACGACGATCGGCAGGTTCTCGCCCGCGAGGCGTTGGCGAACCGCAGCGAGCGCGAACGTGGTCTTGCCGGCGCCCGGGCAGGCGACGGTCATGAAATTGGCCGTGCGACCGTCGGCGAAACGTCGGAGCGCCTCGGCCTGCCACGCTCGCAGCGCGACGGTACGACTCATCGGAGGAACGTCTGGGGGGTCGTCATCGTGGGGTGTGCGGCATCCGCGAGCCCGAGACACTACCGGCGCGTCCCTCGGCTCGGGTGCCACTCGCCTGTGGATTTCGCGGCCTGTCCAGCAGCGGTCCCACGTCGGCGCTGCACTACCGTTGGCCGGCGATGACCGACATCCCGAGCACCCTCAGCGAGGTCGATGCCGCGTGGCTCGACGCTCGCCTCTCCGATGGCGGGCACGACCTGCCTCCCATCGCGAGCCTCGCCGTCGCTCCGATGGACGGGTTCGTCGGGGCGCTCGGAGAGGTCGCGATCTTCACCGTGGAGTGGACCGGAGACCGGTCGGGGCTGCCCACGCGTTTCGTCGCGAAGTGCCCCCTCGATGACGACATGGCGCGTCTGTACAACGACGTCATGCAGTACTACGTGCGGGAGCACGGCTTCTACCGAGACCTGGTCGAACGCGTCGACATGCGCATCCCGCGGGCGTGGATCAACCTGTTCGATCCCGAGTCGGGCGCCGGCTTCCTGATGCTCGACTACGTCGACTCGATCACCAAGGGCGACGTCCTCGTCGGGTGCTCCGTCGACCAGATGCGCACCCTGGTCGCCGATCTCGCCCGCATGCACGGCTCGTTCTGGATGGACGACAGCCTCATGGACCTGCCCTGGCTCATGGACTGGAGCGCGGAGAGCTTCCACCTCGGGGTTCCCGTCATCCAGCAGGGGTGGGCCGACCTCGCCGCGGCGGAACCGGACCGGATCCCCGCCGAGGTGGCCGAGATCGTCAAGACCGCCTGGATCGACGACACCCTCACCTGGCTCGATCTCATGACGCAGCGGCCCTGGACGCTGACCCACATCGACTACGAACTCGACAACGTCCTGTTCACCGACTCCGGGCCGGTGATCATCGACTGGCAGAGCCCGATGCGCAGCTTCCCCGGCATGGATCTCGGCTGGTTGCTGGCTGCCTCACACAACGAGGAGACGCTCGCCGCCGAGCCCGAGCTCCTCGATCTGTACCGGCGGGAGTTCGCCCGAGCCGGTGGACCCGAGTGGTCCGCCGAGCGTCTCGAGGAAGACCTGGCCGTCGGGATGCTCCAGTTCACCGGCGGAGCTCCCATCACGTATCTCCAGGACACGAGCGCCTACGGCGACAGCGGCGCTCGGATGCATGCCCGGTTCGACAAGTTCCTCCAGGGCTGCATCGATGCCTGCGTCCGCTGGAACCTGGTCCACCACGTCGGTCGTCACCTCTGACCCCCACCTGAAGGAGGCGGCCGATGGAGCTCGTCATCGTGCGTCACGCACGTCCCGTCCGCGAAGAACGACAAGACCACGAGGGCCCGGCCGACCCGCCGTTGTCGGACCGCGGCCTCGCGCAGGCCCGGCGGGTCGCCGAGTTCCTGCACAGCGAGGGCATCGACCACGTCGTCGCGAGCTCGATGACGAGGGCCCACCAGACCGCGCAGCCGCTGGCCGACCTGCTCGGTGTCGAGATCGAGCTCCGTGACGACCTCCGGGAGGTCGACCAGCACAGGAGCATCTACATCCCCCAGGAGGAGATGACGGCGGACGACCCGTTCGTGCAGGAGATGATGAACGATCCGCTGGCGATCTTCGACGGCGACTTCGAGGGATTCCGGGATCGGGTCGTCGCCGGCTTCGACGACGTGATCGCGGCCAACGGGGGCCGCACCGTCGCGGTGTTCTGCCACGGGATGGTCATGGCGGTGTACCTGCAGGCGTTGTGGTCGTTGGAGGACCCATGGCGGAACCAGCCGGCCTACACCGGCATCCACCGGGTCACCGCGTCGTCCACCAACGGCATGCGATCGATCCGCAGCATCAACGAGACCGGCCACGTCCGAGACCTGTTGGGCTGAGTTCCGGCCCGGCCGGAGTCAGCCGGCCCGGAACGACAGGGCGAGGCCGCCGGCGCCGGTGAGGGTGAGCCGGTCACCGGAGATCGAGATCGTCGGCTGAGCGGCGAGCACCTCGGCGATTGCCGAGGCCTGACGCATCACACCCTCTTCGCAGGCACGAGCAGTGGAGCGGAGCGATCCGGTCCGCAGCGCGTCGCCGTCGATCTCGTAGCCGCCGGCGATGGTGTTGCACCCGTCGAAGAGCGCCAGCTCCTCGGCGAGCAGCAGTTCCGGGGTCGTTCCGGCGATGATCGAGCTGGCCGCGTCGCCGTCGATGATCGTGTCGAGCATCCAGGTCGTTCCCGTCAGCTCGGCGTCGGGGGTCGGTGCCACGGCCTCGAACCGCAGTTCCACGCCATCACCGGTGAGCGTCAGTTCGCCGTCGGACCCGACCGCGTTCGCGGTCCGAGCGAGGGCCTGCAGGAAGGCGAACTCGAGGTCCATCGCCTCCGGTGGGTCGCAGGCCATCTCGGTCACGCCGAAGCCGTCGAACAGCAGCGGGCCGTCGGTGAAGGCGCCGAAGTAGCCGTTGCACGCTGCGGTGCCGCCGACGCCGCCGGCGTCGTCGACGCTCAGGGTCACGGGATGCGTGTCGAGCAGCGTCAGCGCGCTGCCGTCGACGACGGCGGAGACCAGGGTCCATTCGCCGGTGCCGAAGGGGTCCTCGGCGGGCTCCTCGCCCGTCGGTTCGTCGGTCACGGAGCCTCCATCGTCGCCGGCCACCACACTGGTGTCGTCGTCATCGCCCCCGCACGCGGCCGCCAGGACGGCGACGAGGATCAGCGCGGCGAGCAGTCGGCGGCGGAGCGGTCGGGTGTGTCGGGGAGTCATGATGGTGTGACGACCGGATCGGGTGGCTGGTTCCCGTGATCGGCCGCGATTCACCGTAATCCGGGCTGCCGAGACGGCGGGCACACGGGGGAGGGGCCGCGCGCCCGCGCCGATACCGTGACGCCCCGTGACGGCCACCAGGGCAGATCTCCGCAACGTGGCCATCGTGGCCCACGTCGACCACGGCAAGACCACGTTGGTCGACGCCATGCTCCACCAGTCCGGCGCGTTCGGCGCGCATCAGGACATCGACGAGCGCGTCATGGACTCGATGGACCTGGAGCGTGAGAGGGGCATCACGATCCTCGCCAAGAACACCGCGGTCCGCGTCGGCGACACCAAGATCAACATCCTCGACACCCCGGGCCACGCCGACTTCGGTGGCGAGGTCGAGCGGGCCCTGACGATGGTCGACGGGGTGCTGTTGCTGGTCGACGCCAGCGAGGGCCCGCTGCCTCAGACGCGTTTCGTGTTGCGAAAGGCGATGGCGCTGGATCTCCCGGTGGTGCTCGTCATCAACAAGATCGACCGGCCGGATGCCCGGATCGACGAGGTGGTCGACGAGGTCTACGAGCTGTTCCTGGACCTCGACGCCGCCGATCACCAGATCGACTTCCCGATCGTCTACACCAACGCCCGCGAAGGCACCGCGACGACGGACCTCGCGGAGGCGGGATCCGACCTCGGGCCGCTCTTCGACGTGCTGCTCGAGACGATGCCGGCCCCGGCCCACGACCCGGAGCATCCGCTGCAGGCATGGGTCACCAACCTGGACGCGTCGCCGTACGTCGGGCGGATCGCGATCGGCCGGGTCCAGCACGGCACGATCAAACGCGGTGCGCCTCTCGCATGGTGCCGGGCCGACGGCTCGATCCAGTCGGCCCGCGTGGGAACGCTGTACGTGACCGAGAATCTCGACCGCGTCGAGGTCGAGGAGGCCGGGCCGGGAGAGATCATCGCGGTGTCGGGCATCGAAGACGTCACCATCGGTGAGACGCTGGCCGATCCCGACGACCCGCGGCCGATGCCGGTCATCGCGGTCGACGAGCCGACCCTGTCGGTGACGATCGGGGTGAACACCTCCCCGCTCGCCGGCGACGACGGCGACAAGCTGACCGCCCGCCTCGTGAAGACCCGCCTCGACAGCGAACTGGTCGGCAACGTGTCGCTTCGCGTCAACCCGACCGAGCGGCCCGACGCATGGGAGGTGCAGGGTCGCGGCGAGCTCCAGCTGGCGATCCTGGTCGAGATGATGCGCCGCGAGGGTTTCGAGCTCACGGTCGGCAAGCCCGAGGTGGTCACCCGGGAGATCGACGGCACCCTGCACGAGCCCACGGAGCGCCTGACGATCGATGTCCCGGAGGAGCACGTCGGCGCGGTCACGCAGCTGTTGGGCGAGCGCAAGGCGCGCATGGAGAACATGGCCAACCACGGCACCGGCTGGGTACGGCTGGACTACATCGTCGCGGCGCGTGGCCTCATCGGGTTCCGCACCGAGTTCCTCACCGAGACCCGCGGCACCGGCCTGCTGCACCACGTCTTCGACGGCTACGAGCCCTGGATGGGCGAGCTGCGGACGCGCACAACGGGGTCGATCGTGGCGGATCGTCGCGGCCCCACCACGGCGTACGCCATCACCGCGCTCCAGGAGCGGACGAGCCTGTTCGTCGCACCCGGCGTCGAGGTCTACGAGGGCATGATCGTCGGCGAGAACCCCCGCAACGAGGACATGGACGTCAACATCTGCCGTGAGAAGAAGCTGACCAACGTGCGCGCCGCCGCTTCCGACGACACCGTTCGTCTCACGCCCCCGAAGAAGCTCTCACTCGAGCAGGCACTCGAGTTCATCGCCGCCGACGAGTGCGTCGAGGTCACGCCAGAGGCGGTCCGCCTCCGCAAGGCCGAGCTCGACGCCGGCGAGCGCGCCCGGACGCTGAAGCGCCTCAAGCACGAACGCGTCTAGCTGCTCACTCCCAGAACCGGTGGGCGACGTCGATCCAGAGTTGCGTGCTGAGGCCGAGCGACTCGACGTCGACGCGTTCGTCGTGGCCGTGGAACCGCTTGGCGAACGTCTCGTAGGTCACCTTGGGTGAGAAGAGGCCGGCGCCGTAGGCGACGGCGCCCTTCTCCCGGAAGAACCGGGAGTCGGTGCCGCCCACGATCAGGCCGGGCTGGAGCGGCGAGCCGGGATGGGCGGTGTCGATGATGTCGGCCAGGACGTTCCACATGTGGGTGTCGACCGGCGACGCCGAGGCCTCGTCCTCCTGGATCGGCTCGACGTCGAGGCCGTCGTAGAGTTCGTCGCCGAGCGCCGCCCGGAGGTGCGCCTGGACGTCGGCCCTGGTCTCGCCCGGCAACGTGCGGATGTCGACCTCGACGTAGACCTCGTCCGGGATGATGTTCGTCTTCCGCCCGCCCTCGATGACGTTGGGGCTGAACGTGGTGTGGCAGCAGGCGTGCAGGGACGCGGCCTTCTCCTGGTCGGGCAGGTCGGCCAGGGCGGCATCGAGCGACGCCGGGTCGAGCAGTTGGTGCTTCACGTCGTCGTCGACGTCCATGTTGTCGACCTGGACCTTCCACAGGTCGTGGACCTGCGGGACGGGTCGGTACTCGCTGAGGCGGCGGACCACCTCCGCGGCTCGGACGAGCGCGTTGTCACTTCCGTACGGCCGTGACCCGTGCCCGGGGGTGCCCTTGACGTGCAACCGCTGCCAGCCGAGGCCCTTCTCGGCGACCGAGATCGTGATCGCGTGCCCGTCGGCCGTCTGGGTGGGGAAGCCGCCGAACTCCGTGAGCACGAAGTCGGACCTGATGGCGTCCCAGTGGTTGTCGGCGATCCACTTGGCACCCCATGTACCGCCGGCCTCCTCGTCGGCGACACCGAAGTACACGAGGTCGCCCTTCGGGCGGAAGTCCGACGTGGCCAGATGCTTGAAGGCCACCGCCATCGAGGACGTGAGGCACAGCATGTCCACCGCGCCGCGGCCCCAGACCTCGCCGTCGATCAGTTCGCCGCCGAAGGGGTCCTCGTGCCACCCGTCGGGCGAGACGGGCACGACATCGGTGTGGCCCATCAGGCAGACGGCGGGCGCGTCGGGGTCGGTGCCCTCGATGCGGGCGACCATCGACTTGCGGCCGGGGGCGGGCTCGAAGGTCTCGACATCGAGCCCGGCACCCTCGAGGTAGGTCTGGAGCAGGTCGCTGTTGCGCACCTCTTCGCCCGACTCCACCTGGCCGTCGTTCACGCACTCGTTGCGGATCATCTCGCGGAGGAGATCGACGGTCATGTTGGTGCGCTTGTCGTCCATGTCCATCGCGGCGCTCCTCGGTTGCGGTCGTGGCGAGACTACCGGCGCCGGTGGGGCTCCAGGGAGGTCATGTAGTCGGTGAGGCGGCCGGCGATCTCGAACGCGAGCTCCTCGTCCTCCAGGTCCGGCTCGATCCAAGCTTCCGAGACGCGCCGCCAGTCGTCGGCCCCGTAGAAGGGGGCGGCCTCGGCTTCGGCGCCGAGCTTCTTGCGCCACTGGGTCTCCTTGCCGAGCAGGGCGTCGAAGGCCGCCTCGTTCTCGGCCGGGTCGCGGTACTCGGCGTGCCAACCGATCTCGAGGGCCATGCCCTCGGTGCCGTCGACGTGGCGCCGGGCCAGCAGCTGGGCCTCGTAGTGCTCGCGGGGTGCCTGCTCGGTGTCGAACCACACCTTCACACCGCGGCGGTGGGTGCGCGATTCGAGACGGCCGAGCTCGTCGGGGACCAGCGCATGGAGGAGGTCGTCAACCTGGTCGAACAGCGACAGCTGCATCGCCCCAGGGTGCCACCTCCGAGCGTGGTGTGCGATCAGGTCGAGAGCCATCCCTCGAGGAGGCGGCGGAGCTCGGCTTCCTGCTCGGCCGGGGTGGTGTCGCCGTGCTGCATGGTCAACGCGGCCTCGGCCACCATGGCGTTGAGCAGCCGAGCCGTGAAGCCGATCGATCCGATCTCGACCTCGCCTGCGGCGGCAGCGCGTTCGAGGGCGGCTTCCACCATCCCGAGGCTCGTCTCCGCCTCGAGGTCGCGCGCGCGGCGCCAGCCGAGGACCTGGGGCCCCTGGTCGAGCAGGATGGCCGCGATCTCGGGTTGTCGAACCTCGGCGAGCCAGGCGAGCGAGGCGCCGAGCAGGGCCTGGAACGGCGAGGACTGGCCGACACCGGCGCGGTTGGCCCGGTCGAGGGTCTCGTCGGAGACGTCGACGAACACCGCTTCGAACACATCCCGCTTGGTGGGGAAGTGGTGGTACATCGCGCCGCGGCTGACTCCGGCTTCGTCCAGGATCTGCTCGGTGGTGGTCGCCTCGTACCCCTGGTGGGCGAAGAGCCGTCTGGCCGCGGTCACCACACGGGTCCGGGTCGCCGCTCGTCGTTCTGCCTGCGTGGCCACGAAGACCACTTTACAGACTCGCTGTCGGTTTGTTAAAAAACAGACAGACAGTCTGTAAGTTTGGAGAACGACGATGAGCTACCCCGAAACCCTCGACCACATGCTCGCCGCATGGAACGAGACCGACCCCGCCCAGGTTCGTGGCCACCTCGAGACCGCGCTGGCCCCCGACGTCCATTTCGTGGACCCGCCCAACGACATCACGGGTATCGACGCCTTCGAGGCGATGGTCCACCGCGTCCACGACCAGGTCCCCGGCGCCGTCTACTCGCGCGCGAGCGACGTCGACAGCCACCACGGTCTGCACCGCTACCACTGGGCGATCCACCTCGACGGGGAGTTGCTGCTGGCCGGGTTCGACGTGACCGAGACCAACGAAGCCGGCCAGGTGAGCCGGGTGCTCGGATTCTTCGGCCCGCTGGAGGCGAACGTGTCAGCCGACCGGTGATGGTCCGCGCTCGGCCTGGCGGGACCGCTTGTCCCGGTACATGCGCCGGTCGGCGAGGGCCAGCAGATCCGCGGCGCTCGTCGTGGCGGAGTCGAGCACGGCCACACCGAGCGATGCCGTGATGGTCTGGCCGCCGTCGCCGATCGTCAGGCGCGCGATCCGCGCCTCGAGCCGCGCGGCGAGATCACCGACGAAGGCCGGAGCGGGGATGTTCGGCACGACGACCACGAACTCGTCTCCACCGATGCGCCCCACGAGATCCTCGTCGCGTACGCAGTCCCGGATGCACGCGGCGACCGACCTGAGCAGATCGTCGCCGGTCGCATGGCCGTAGGTGTCGTTGACGGACTTGAAACCGTCGAGGTCGATGAACGCGACCGCGGCTCGACCCCCGGCACTGCGGGCCGCGTCGATGGTCCGCTCGAGTCGTTCCATGATCGCCTTGCGGTTCAGCAGATCGGTGAGCCCGTCGCGTTCGCTCTGGTGCACCAGCTGACGCTGGAGCCGGTGGCGCTCGGTGATGTCCTCCACCGAGATCACCACACCCCATTCGTCGGCCGTGCTCGACAGACCCGACAGCCGGACGCTGAGGACTCGACGCTGCGGCCCCGCTGTCCGAATCACGACATCGCTCTCGCCCGCGGACCGCGCGGCGGCGATCGCGTCGCGCAGGGTGGAGCGGTCGTCCTCGTCGACCATCGCGACGAAGTCCGCGAGGTGGGCGTCGGGGCTGAGGTCGGCGATCTCGAACCATCGACGGTTCGAGAAGACGAACGCCCCCGTCACGTCGATCTGAGCCACCCCGATGGGCAGCACGTCGGTCAGCCTCGCCAGGAGCTCCTCCCGCTCGGCGAGCGCCGTCTGGGCGGCCATCTCGTCGGAGATGTCGACGAGTTCGACCAGCACGCACTGGAGATCAGGGTCGTTCAACACGTTGGTCTCGGTGGTCTCCATCCAGACCTGTGAGCCGTCCGCGCGGATCCACCGCTGGCGGAGGCGTCGTGTCGACCACGGTTCCTCCAACAGTTCGGCCCAGAAGGCGATCGACCGGTCGTGGTCCTGGTCGTCGATGAAGTCGAGTGAGTTGGCCCCGATCAGGTCGTCAGGAGCCCACCTCAGTGCTCGGACCGTCGCATCGTCCACCGCGGTGATGATCCCGGTCACGTTGAGCCGCAGCTCCATGTGGCGGGGGGTCAGGATCGACACGGCTCGCTTCTCGGCCGGCTGAGCCGAGTCCGAGGCAGGGGCGACGATGCCGGCGAAGCACCCCAGCGTGCTCTCGAGGTCGAACACGTGGAGCCGGTACGGTCGGGCCGGATCGAGGATCACGCGCACATCGCCTCGCGCGTGGCCGTGGCGCCTGGCCTGCTCGAAGAGTGCGACAGCGGTCGCGTGGGAGTTGGGATTCAGGCCGTCGAGCGGTCCCTGGTCGGTCCCGAGGCACGGGAACAGCTGCCGCAGTGCGGCCGGGGCGTCGACGGTCGCGCCGTCGACGAACGTGAGGCAGACGGCGTCCTGGACCTCGGCCAGGTCGACCAGCGCCTGCGGGAGGGCGTCTTCGGTCGGTCCCATGCCCTCCGATCGGCGGGAACGGGCCGAAATCCAGGCGCGGTCGCGGTGAAGGGCGGCGCCGCCGTGGCCTCGGGTGTCGCCACCCGGTGGGATGAGGGCACGGCGACGCCGATTTGCCCCGTCGCAATCTAATCCAGCCGCAGCGCCCGGTTCCTCCCGACTCGGGCGCGCCTACGATCGCGGCATGTGCAGGAACATCACCACGCTCCGCGGCCTCGAGCCGGTGGCCACCAGCGAGGAGATCGAAGCGGCCGCGCTCCAGTACGTCCGCAAGGTCGCCGGCATCGCCAAGGTCAGCGCCGCGACCCAGGACGCCGTCGACGTCGCCGTCGCGGAGATCGCCGCGGCGACCGAGCGGCTCATCGCCGAGCTCCCGCCCCGCAAGGTGCCGCCGAAGACCGAGCCACCACTCCGCCGCCTGGCCCGTCAGCGCTGATCCGGGACAGCGCTGACGGGACCGTCGCTCATCGGAGGCGGTAGAACCGGAAGAAGTCGTTCTCGATCGGCAGGATCTCTACCGACTCGAAGCCGGCGTCGAGCGCATAGCCCTCGAAGGTCGCCGGGCGCATGACCGTGCCGGTCTCGACCGAGTGCTCGTGCGCCTTGCCGTCGGCCAGGCAGCACATGATCGAGA
>JBCCFK010000050.1:0-17919 GCA_039029775.1 Actinomycetota bacterium
CCGTCGGCTCGGAGCTCGGCGAAGACGTCGATGGAGGGCGAACCCGAGTGCACCGCGGCATTCGTGACCGCCTCACGGGTGGCAGCGAGCAGGCCGGTCGAGGTCGTCGTTGTCGGCGACGCCCCGCTCGACGACGAGCTGTCCGGCCTGCTCGCTGCCACCCGTGAGGCGGTCACGAATGCCGCGGTGCACTCGGGTTCGCCCTCCATCGACGTCTTCGCCGAGCTCCGAGCCGACGGAAGCGACGTGTTCGTCCGCGACACGGGTGTCGGATTCGATCCGACGGCGGTTCCCGAGGACCGCCGGGGCCTCGCCGACTCGATCGTCGGTCGGCTCGAGCGCGCCGGTGGCACGGCGGCCGTCGACACCACGCCGGGCGGGGGTACCGAAGTCGAGCTTCACCTGCCACGATCATGAGAAGCGTCGACGAGACCAGGAGGTGCCGGCCGTGAGCGCGATCCGTGTGGTGGTCGTCGACGACCACGCCCTGGTCCGGGCGGGCGTCAAGGCGGAGATCGCCGATGCGGTCGACGTGGTCGGCGAAGCCGATGACGTCGAGGGCGCGATCGACGTCATCGTGGGGACCGCACCCGATGTCGTCCTGTGTGACGTGCACCTGCCCGGAGGCAACGCGCCGGCGGTGATCGCCGGGGTCCGCGCGGCCGATGTCGAGACCACCTTTCTCGCCCTCTCGGTCAGTGACGCCGCCGAGGACGTCATCGCGGTGATCCGGGCCGGCGCCCGTGGGTATGTGACCAAGGCGATCTCCGCGGAAGAACTGATCGGAGCGATCCGACGCGTCGCCGCCGGCGACGCCGTGTTCTCGCCGCGCCTGGCGGGCTTCGTGTTGGATGCGTTCGCCGGCGACATCCCCACGGCCCAGGTCGACAGCGAGTTCGACCAGCTCACGTCCCGGGAGCAGGAGGTGCTCCGATTGCTGGCGCGGGGTTACGCCTACAAGGAGATCGCCCGCCGTCTGACCATCTCGGTCAAGACCGTCGAATCGCATGCGTCGTCGGTGCTGCGCAAGCTGCAGCTGAGCAACCGTCACGAGCTGACCCGCTGGGCCACCGACCGTCGAATCGTCTGATCCGCGCGGTGGTGCCGGGGACCGGCGCCGCGATGACAGGACGGTGTTTCGCGGGGACCCGGGATGGGAGACAATCGTGGGATGACCGACACGCTCACCCCCGACACCCCCACGTCCGATCTGGAAGCCACGATCGACGCCTTCCTCGCCGAGAACGACCCGACGACGATGGCCGACATCGAGTTCCGCGGCCGCCGTTACGACGCCGGTCTGGCCTGGGTGCACTTCCCGGTCGGGTTCGGCGGTCTGGGTCTCGGCCCGGTCCACCAGAGGGAGGTCGAGCGTCGCATGCGCGCGGCCGGGGCGGAGGCGACCGATCCGAGCACGTTCTTCCTGTCGCTGGCCGGCCCGACGATCGTGACCCACGGCACCGACGAGCAGAAGCGTCGCTTCCTCCGGCCGATGTTCACCGGCGAGGAGAAGTGGTGTCAGCTGTTCTCCGAGCCCGGCGCCGGCTCCGACTTCGCCGGCCTCGCCTGCAAGGCGGTCCGGGACGGTGACGAGTGGGTGGTGAACGGCCAGAAGGTCTGGAACACGCTCGCCCACCTCGGCGATTGGGGCATGCTCGTCACGCGCAGCAACCCCGAGCTGCCGAAGCACAAGGGGATGACCTACTTCGCCGTCGACATGCGGACCGAGGGCGTCGAGGTGCGACCCCTGCGCCAGATCACGGGCGAGGCGGAGTTCAACGAGGTCTACCTCACCGACGCCCGGATACCCGACACCGACCGCATCGGCGACGTCGGGGAGGGCTGGCGCGTGGCCCTGACCACGCTCATGAACGAGCGTGCTGCGATCGGCGGTGGCGGTGGTGGTGGTGGCGGACCGAAGCGGGGCTCCGGCCCGATCTCGGACGCGGTCGACCTCTGGGAGGCCCTCCCCGAGGATCGTCGAGACGGCGCCACCCGGGACAGGTTGATGGATCTCTGGGTGCGTGCCGAAGCGCTCCGCCTCACGAACATGCGGGCGTCGCAGGCGGCCAAGGCCGGAAACCCCGGACCGGAGGGGTCGACGGGCAAGCTGATCATGGCCGAGCTCAACAAGCGGATCTACGAGTTCTGCGTCGACCTCATGGGCCCCGCGGGCCTCATCGAGTACGACTACACGTTCCGCCGCCCGGAGACGTTGTCGGTGGACGGTTCGGTCCACGGGCCTCGGTACTCCTTCCTCCGTGTGCGGGCGAACTCGATCGAAGGCGGCACGTCCGAGATCATGCGGAACATCCTCGGTGAGCAGGTGCTCGGGCTGCCCGGGGAGCCCCGGATCGACAAGGACGTCGCCTGGAGCGAGGTGCCGCGGAGCTGATCGCGTCACTCGGGCCGGTTTCGGTGGGCCGGATGGTCCAGAAAGGCGCGCGCAGGGTGGTTTTGCCCACAACCGGACAAAATTCCGGAAATTTCTGTGGAAAACCGGGGGAGCATCGAAAAACCCCCTGACCTGCGACAACGGTGCGCGGTGTGGTCACATCTCGGCGATTCGACCGGCTTTCAGCGGATTTCGTGGCCTGGATGTTTTGACCCTCGGGCGGAGATCTGCTGGCATTTTCCAGGGGAGCGGCGCAGCGCCGCCCGGCTGCGCCGCTCCCTTGTCCAATCGCTCCCGCCACGAGATGTGGTCAGGTCGAGTCGGAGGGCGTCAGAACCTGGTCTCGATGACCCAGGTGACGCCGTGACGCTGGGTGGCCGATCGTCATCGATCGGCTCGGGACAACTCAGTTCGGCGGCCGCCAGGCGAGATCGCGACCGGTCGCCGCGATCATGCGGTCGACGGCGGGGCGGGTCTCGTCGAGTTCGACGGGCGGCTTGTATCTCGCCTCGTTGTGAGAACGCACGGCGGGCACGAGGGCTCGGGCCACACGCAGCACGTAGCTCGCAAGGGGCTCGTCGATCCCGTGAGCCAGCCCGCACCCCTTCGCGACGTCCCACGTGAGGATTGTCGTGTCGAAGATCCGGGCGTTGAGCACCGCCCGCGCCTTCGCCTCACCGATCGTCGAGGGTGCCATCCCGTCGAGCGCGCCGTCGGACCGCCACGCCGCTCGACACGCAGCGGCGGCGGCCTGAAAGGCGCCGAGAGGATCGTCGCCGACGATGTGCTTGGGGTGGATCAGATCCAGGGTGGGGTCCGGGGTCTCCCGTCGACCGAAGGAGGTGAACAGCAGCGTCGACGCCGTCATCTTGTTGATGACGTCGATCACCGACCATTCGTCGCACGGTGTCTGTCGGTCGTGGTCGACCGGTGTGACCCGGGCGATGACCGCGGCCGCGGTGGTCTGTGCCAGGTCGAGGACGTGCAGCGTGTCCGGTCGGGCGTCGCTCATCCGGCCATGATCCCATGTCCCGTGCCGGTCGGTGTCACTCCGTGACGATGCGGCGGAACGCCTCGGTCAGCCTGCCCTCGGGGAGCCCCAGTCGCGTCGTCGTGTCCGCCGCCCAGTTGCGGAGCAGCTCCTCGACGTCGAAGCGCTCAGCGACCTGGCTCTTGTGCGACGCCAGCGCTCGGCACTTCCGTGCGATGACGTCCGTGATGTCGACGAAGACGTCGAGCGGCTCGAGGCCCACCACCCAGACCTCGGGAACCGCATGCGGCTCCAGGCCCTCAGCGAGCAGTTCGACGTGCGCGTGCGGGTTGCGGGCGTCGGGGTACACCGCGGCGATCGTCGCCTCGCCGGCCGCGAGATGATCCGGGTGCGACCGATACATGCTCGCCCAGGTGCGCTCGGGCGACTGGGTGATGATGAGGCCGGGACGCACCTGTCGGATGAGGCGGGAGACGTGGCGGCGAAGGTCGAGATTCGCCTCGAGGTGGCCGTCGGGCAGCCCCAGGAACCGGACGTCGGTCACACCGACCTCTGCAGCAGCCGCCGTCTGCTCGCTCTCGCGCAGCGCCCGCAGCTCATCGCGATCCATGTCCTCGGGTATGCCGGCCTCGCCCGAGGTCAGCAGGCCGTAGGTCACCGCACTCCCGGCCTCGGTGAGGCGTGCGATGGTCCCGGCCGTGCCGAAGTCGATGTCGTCGGGATGTGCGACGATCACCAGAACCCGCGCGGGAGGGTCGGTCAGGTCGAGGAACTCGGGGGCGTGCATCGCAGTGACGGTAGTGGCGGTCCGACCGCGACGGCGCACGCAGTAGCATCGAGGCGCTCACGGCCCGGTCGGGGCCACCACGTTCGGACAGAGGAGTTCGCGAGATGAGCGAGAACGCGCAGAAGGCCTACGACGCGATGACGGCGACGATCGGTCAGGATCCGGTCGCCGGCGACTGGTTCGAGGTCAGCCAGGAGCGGATCAACGACTTCGCCGATGCGACCCTCGACCACCAGTTCATCCACATCGATCCCGAGCGAGCCGCCCAGACGCCCTTCGGCGGCCCGATCGCCCACGGCTTCCTGACCCTGTCGATGCTCGTCCACCTCTCGACCAGCATTCCGTCGGATCTCGAGCTCGACGGGGTGCTGATGGGTGTGAACTACGGGATGAACAAGGTCCGGTTCATCAATCCGGTGCCAGCCGGCGCTCGGATCCGGGCGACCGCCCAGACCAGCAACGTCGAGCTCAAGGGCAACGCCGTCGACCAGACCCGCACGATGACCGTCGAGATCGAGGGACACGACAAGCCGGCTCTGATCGCCGAGTGGATCGGCCGGACCGTCTTCGCCTGATCTGGCCATGCCGGTGTTCGCGGCGCCCGAGCCGCCGATTCACGACCTGGTGCCCCAACCGGAGGGGGTGGCCTGGCCCACCCACGAGTGGCCGACAGCGGCCGCGCCCGCGCCGCTCGTCGAACTCGCCGACACCGCGTTCTCGGCGGGCGACGACGGTCCCTGGGGCATGTCGCTGGCGTTCGTGGTCGTTCAGGGCGGGCGACTCGTGCTCGAGCGATACGGCCCGACGGCGTCGGCCTCGGAGCGGTTGATCTCGTGGTCGATGGCCAAGAGCATGGCGCACGCCCTCGTCGGGGTGGCCGTTCGGGACGGCTTGATCGACATCGCCGGTCGGGCGCCGATCGCCGAGTGGGCCGACCCCGACGATCCGCGGCATCGCATCACGTTGGACCAGCTCTTGCGCATGTCGGGCGGCACGCTCTTCGTCGAGGACTACGTCGACGACGAGGTCAGCCACTGCATCGACATGCTCTTCGGCGCCGGCAACGACGACATGGCGGCCTACACCGCGGCCCTGCCCGCGGTGGCCGAGCCCGACGAGGTCTTCAACTACTCATCGGGAACCACGAACCTGGTCTGTCGCATCCTCGCCGACCTCGTCGGCGCCGGCCCCGACTTCGAGTCGTGGATGCGGCGGGAGTTGCTCGACCCGATCGGCATGGCGTCCTCGACGCTCACCTTCGACGGCGCCGGTACATGGGTCGGGTCTTCGTTCCTGCACGCCACCGCCCGTGACTTCGCCAAGTTCGGGCTGCTGTACCTGCGCGACGGCGTCTGGGACGGGACGCGTCTGCTGCCCGAGGGGTGGGCGGACTATGCGCGCACCCCTCGGGCAGTCGACGACGAGGGCAGCGTCTACGGCGCCCACTGGTGGATCTGGGATCCCGCTGCAGGCGTCTTCGCCTGCCAGGGGTACGAGACCCAACGGATCCTGGTCGACCCCGGTGCCGACGCCGTGGTCGTCCGCCTGGGGAAGACGCCCATCGAGAAGGCGCCCCACGTCGATGCCTGGCTTCGAGAGGTCCTCGCCACCCTGCGTTGAATCGGCCTCGCCGGCCGGACCTCCGGCCTCCTGAAGAGGCCCGAGGCCAGGTGGAACTCGACGACGGCGCCGCGATGGGGAGTGGCCATCACTGCTCACCCCCGACACCCGCCAGCGGGCGTTCGGCCGGCGGTTCCTCCGGCGGTCCGGCCTCGCTGAGCCCGAACCGGTCGTGGATGCGGCGCAGGGGGGCGGGCGCCCACCAGTTCCATTCGCCGGCGAGCTTCATCAGTGCCGGTACCAGCGTCGCTCGGACGATGAAGGCATCGACGAGCACGGCCACCGCCAGACCCAGGCCGAAGAGCTTGATGAAGGTGACCCCCGAGGTGGCGAAGGCGAAGAACGTGATGGACAGCAACAGGGCGGCGGCCGTGACGAGCCGCCCGGTCTTCTCGAGGCCGGTGGCGACGGCGAGGTCGTTGTCGCCGGTGCGGTCGTGCTCCTCCTTGATGCGGGAGAGCAGGAACACCTCGTAGTCCATCGACAGGCCGAAGGCGATGCAGAACATCAGGATCGGCGTCGTGGTGTCGGTGAGGCCGGTTGCGGTGAAGTCGAGGAGCCCGGCACCGTTGCCGTCCTGGAAGACCCACACCATGAGGCCGAACGTGGCGGTCAGGCTCAGGGTGTTCAACACGATCGCCTTGAGCGGCACCAGCAGGCTGCCGAACATGAGGAACAGCAGGACGAAGGTGGCGAGCCCGATGATGCCTGCGGCGATGGGGACCAGGCCGAAGATCGCGTCCTTCGAGTCGACCAGCGCCGCGGAGTTCCCGCCGACCAGCGTTTCGTCGAAGCCGGTCTCGAGCGCCCGGATCTCGGCGATCAGGTCCTCGGCCTCGGGCGAGATCGGTTCCACGTCGGGAACCACGTTGAACCACGTGTCGTCGTCACCGGCGAAGCGGGCGGTCGTCTCGTCGGCGGGAGCCACGAGGGCCCCGTCGACGTAGCGGCCGTTGACCGCGTCCACTCGGGCGACCCCGTCGAGGGTGGAGACGTCGGACGCATAGGCGGTGACGGTGGCGTCATCGACGTTGCCCACCGCGACGATCGGGAAGGCGTCGGACTCGGCGGAGGTGAACTCGTCCCGCAGGATGTCCGATGCGATGCGAGCGGGATTGTCGTCGGGCAGGACACGGTCGTCGGGCACGCCGAACTCCACGCCGAAGAATGGGATGCCTGCGGCCAACAGGACCACGATGCCGGTGGCGGCGACCGTGACGGGGCGGCGCATGACGCCGACGGCGATGCGATGCCAGATGCCTTCGCCCCCGATCGGATCACGGCGCTTGAACACCTGCCACTTGTTGACACGCTCGCCGAGGACGGCAAGCAGGGCGGGCAGCGAGATCACCGAGGTGACCATGGCGACGATGATGACCCCGATGCCGGCATAGGCGAACGACCGCAGGAAGTAGAGCGGGAAGATCAGCAGCGCCGACAGCGAGACGGCGACCGTCAGCGCGCTGAAGGCCACGGTTCGACCGGCGGTCTCCACCGCACGGATGACCGCTTCGTCGGTGCTGCGACCCCGGGCGAGCTCCTCCCGGTAGCGGCTGACGATGAACAGGCTGTAGTCGATCGCCAGGCCCAGGCCCAGCGCGGTGACGAGGTTGAGCGAGAAGATCGAGACGTCGGTGAAGCCGGTGATCAGGAAGAGCACGAGGAAGGCGCCGAAGACCGCTGCTGCGCCCACAGCGACAGGCAGGAGTGCGGCGACGATGCCGCCGAACACCACGATCAACAGGATGAGGGTGAGGGGGATCGCGATCGCCTCGGCCCGTGCCAGGTCGCCTTCGATGGTCGAGCCGACCTCCTCGAAGACCGCTTCGAAGCCGGCCGGGCTCAGGACCACGGGGCCGCGTTCGCCCTCGTACTCCTCGAGCACGTCACCAACCAGGTCGACACGGTCGGGGTCGTCGTCCTCACCGAGGAATCGGAGGAGCACCATGGCTCGCGAGCCGTCCTCCGAGGCCAGCGGCGGTGGGCTGCCGGCGGACCAGTAGGAGATCACGTCGTCGGTGCCCTCGATGGCGGCGAGCTCCGCGGTGATCTCGAGGCCCTCGGCGACGACGTCGGGTTCGTCCACCGATCCGCTCTCCGCGGTGACGAGGAGCACCAGGTCCGGAGCGCCGGTGCCGAACTCCTCGTCGAGGTATTCGGCCGCCTGGGTGGACTCTGCGCCGGGATCGTCGAAGCCGCCGGACAGGAGGCGGTCGAACAGGCCGCCGCCGAGCACGGCGGCGATGACGAGGCCGACGAGCGACAGGATCAGGACGCTGCGTCGGCGGCGGACGGTGAAGGCGCCGATTCGGGTGAACATCAGGGGGCTCCAGTCTCGGTGGGGGCGGTGGTCGGCACCGGTTCGACGGCCTCGGTCTCGTGGTTGGGGGCGTGACCGTAGGTGTACGGGTGTCAACAGAGATGAGTTAACGCTCGTACACGTACGGTTGTCAACCTTTTCTGATACCTTGTGGCGCATGGCACAGGCGAGCCAGGAAACCGTCCGGGCGCGCAACCCGCGTGGCGAGGGAGCACGGCTGCGCACCGACCTGCTCGACGCGGCGGCCGAGCTGATGGCGCGGCACGGGAGCATCGACAAGGTGAGTGTCCGCGCCGTTGCCGCTGCGACCGGGGTGAGCCCGACGGCCGTCTACCGCCATTTCGACAATCACGCCGAGCTCCTGTGGGCGGCGGTCAACCACTGCTTCGAGGAATTCGCCGCGGCCATGCTCGAGGCCCGGGCCTCCACCGAGGACGTGTACGAACAACTCGTTCGCAGTGGCGAGACCTACGTGCGGTTCGCCACCGAGCACAGGGGCAAGTACCGGGTCATGTTCTCCAACCGCGTGGAGCTGCCGCCGCGGGAAGAGCCGGTGGGGACCTATGCCTTCGACCATCTGATCGACCTGATCGCCTCGATCCTCGCGGAACGGGGTGACGATCGCGACCCGACCTTCGTCGCTGTTCAGGTGTGGACGTGGATCCACGGCATCGTCGACCTGATCGGCAACCACGCCGAGTTCGAGTTCTGGCCAGACGTGGTGCCGCTGCTCGCAGAGATGCGCGAGCGCCTCGAGCTGACCGCCCCGTCCTGAGGGTTCAGGCCAGTCGATATCCGACGCCGCGAACCGTCTTGATGTGACGCCGGCCTTCGAGGTCGATCTTCTTGCGGAGATTCGCGATGTGGACGTCGACGACGTGATCGTCCCCGACCCAGTGGGGCCCCCAGATACGGTCCAGCAGCAACTGTCGGCTGAACACCATCTGGGGCCGTTCGGTGAGCGCCGCGAGCAGGTCGAACTCGATCTTGGTCAGGTTGACCTCACCGCCGCCCACCGTGACCTCACGCGAGAGCACGTCGATCTCGAGGTCTCCTGCGGTCCGGCGATGCGGCGCGGGCTTGGTCTCCGCCGTGCGGCGGGGGCGACGCATCATGACGTGCACCCGCGCCACCAGCTCCTTCGGCGAGAAGGGCTTGGTCATGTAGTCGTCGGCACCGACGGCGAGCCCGACCAACTTGTCGACCTCGTCGTCGCGTGCGGTCAACATGATGACGTACGCGTCGCTGAACGTCCGCAGCTGCCGACACACCTCGATGCCGTCCATCCCGGGGAGCATGACGTCCAGCACGATGACGTCGGGGTCTTCGCGTTCGATCGTCGCCAGGGCGGTCTCGCCGTCTCGCGCCTCGAGGACCCCATAGCCCTCGGTGTCGAAGACGTTTCGGAGGAGTTGTCGGAATTCAGGGGCGTCCTCGACGACCAGCACGTTCGTGCCCCGTGCGGGCGCTGACGCCGACTGTTGCGCAGCCGTGGGAATCACCCTTGACCATCGGCTGACGATTCCTTGATCTGAGGCATACGGCCCAATTGGGTCAAACCACCCGGACCGCTGCCGACGTGACCGGCGTTCGTGCGCTCGATCAAGCCAGCGGCACTTCGATCCATGCCGATGTGTGGTCCTCGCCTTCGACTCCGAGGCGGGCGCCGACCGACTCGGCCAGTCGGGTCGCCAGCGCCAGACCGAGGCCCTGCCCACCCTGGTGACGTTCCGGCGCGCGCCCGCCGTTGAGCGGTGTCGCCGCGGCTCGGAAGTCCTCGGGCACCCCCGGGCCGGTGTCGACGATCGCGATGCGGACGCGGTCGAGCGACGTTGACGTCGCGATGGTCAGAGAGCCGTTGTCGGCGTGACGGACGGCGTTGTCCAACAGCTCGTCCACCGCCTCTCCGAGTTCGAGTTCGAGCGTCCGCATCGAGATCTCCGGGCCGACGCCCGGGTCCGCCACGAGGAGCTTCCCACCCTTGGCCGCTCGGGTCTGCCACCGCGACGCGAGGCTCTCGACGAAGGCGTCCACCTTCACGGGCGCGGTCTCCGCCGTGCGGTCCGCGCCCTCGAGTTCGACATAGCGGAGCAGGCGATCGAAGAGGCGTTGGAGCGCCTTCGCCGACTGCCCGGCGTTGTCCGCGAACACAGCGGCCGCGCCGTCTGCGTCGACGGCCGTGGTGAGGAGTTCGAGGTTGCCGAGGACACCGTTGAGCGGCGTTCTCACCTCGTGGCTCACGTGGGCGATGAACGCCGACTTGGCCCTGCTCGCGGCCTCCGCTGCGTGGCGCGCCAGGTCGAGCTCGGCGGTGCGCTCCAGCACTCGCTCTTCGAGCCCCTGGTTGGCCTCGTACAGATCCCGGAGGCCGCGCTCGGCGATCGCTTCGGCGTCGGCGCGGGCTTTCCGCTCGCGCTGGAGCCGGCGCTCCAGCCTGGCGATCCTGGAATCGGGGTCGGTGTCGGCCATCGGTCGAGTCCGGTCTCAGGCGTCCTTGAAGCTCACCCGGAACGTCGAGGTGCTTCCCGCGACGCGGTCCACGTCCACGGGCTCGCCGTACAGGTGACCGCACCCGCGCAGGAGGCCGATCGCCAGCGCGTCGAGTCCGCGACGGCTCCGGTATTCGACGACGAGGCCGTCGTCATCTGTGTGCTCGGTGAACTCGAAGACCGGCGGGATGGCCTGCGGATACAGCTTCTTGACTTCCGGGTGGATGATGTCGTTGACGCGGAGGATGAACTCGCGTGCCGAACCGGCGTCCTCGGCCGCTCCGGGGAGCCGCTCGGCCAACCGGACCGTGGCGTGTTCACCGATGGTCTCGAGGAGGCTCGGGACCGGGATCTCGGTCAGGCGGTGGGCGGCGTCCACCAAGGCGAGGAGCTCCTCGTCGCCGTAGTTGCCCAGCGCGGTGTAGCTGCCGTCCAGTCCTGCGTCGTCGAGCAGGTCGTCCCAGGTGTCGTCGTCCCACAGGGAGACGACGACCTCCTCGACGACGTTGAAGATCACACCCTTCATGGCATCTCCTGTTCCTGGGTCGAGCGGTTCGGGTCCGTCATGCCGTGGTGCTCCGCAGCTCGTGCAATGCGGCCTCGAGATCTTGTTCCGCACCCGACGCCAGAGACTGGAGCTCTGCCACGAGCTCGCCGAGGTGCGCGTCGGGATCCGCAGCCGCGGACTCGGTGCGCTGGCAGTGACCGGCGAGTGCGGTCGCGCCGAGCATCGCGCTGGTCGACTTGAGCGTGTGCGCGATCCGACGCACCTGGTCCGCGTCGCCCGCCGTGACCGCCTGGTCGAGGGCTTCGGTGCGGCCGGGAAGCTCCACCAGGTAGGTCTCGATGACCGACGCGACCACGGTCTCGTCGCCGAGCTGTGCGGTCAGCTCGCGGAGGACGCCCTCGTCGACGCCGGACGCCGATGGCGGATCCGACTCGGTGCGTCCATCTCGTGTCCAGTGCAGCAACGCGTCGGACAGCTCGTCGATGCTGACGGGCTTGTTCAGGAAGTCGTCCATGCCGGCGTCGAGGCATGCCTCACGGTCGCCGACCATCGCTCGAGCCGTCACCGCGATGATCGGGACGTGGTCGCCGGTCTGCCGCTCATGATCTCGGATCCTCTGCGCCACCTCGAGGCCGTCGATGTCGGGAAGGTGCCAATCCAGCAGCACCGCATCGAACGGTTCCGCGGTCGCCATTGCCACCCCGGTCGCTCCGTCCTCGGCGAGGTGGTGTTCGTAGCCGAGCTGGGTCAACTGCGAGGCGAAGAGGAGTTGGTTGACTCGACTGTCCTCGACGACCAGGACGTTCGGGCCGCGCTCGGCCCCGGTGGGTTCTTCGTCGCCTGGGCAGCTGTCCTCGAGGGTCCGCCGCGTGGCATTGAGCATGGCGAGGAGATCGTCGACCAGATGCTGATGCTCCGTGGGGCCGAGTGCTCGCCCGAGCTGGTCGGTCGTCGCGAGTGCACCTCTGACCCGCTCGCACACACTCGTCATCGCCTCCTCGGACATGAGCGGACCGAGCGGGACCGTCGTCTGCAGCAGCCAGCGACCACCGTCGTCGTCGGTCACGACCACAGTGGTCGTCCGGGCTCGAAGGGGGCGGGCTCCCGTCGCGATCGTGTGATCCTGGACGACCGAAGGCACCTCGCCGGCCACCGACATGGCCTTGTCGACCGCCGACGGCAGGGGTGCATCGTGGCGCGACGCGGCCTGGGTGCCGTCAGGGCTCATCAGGGACCGGTACGCCGCGTTCCGCGCGACCTGATGTCCCGACAGGTCGAGGATCGATGTGGCGACCGGACTCTGCAGGAACAGGGGTTCGGTCGTGATCATCGGAGGTTCTCGCTTGAGGTATCGGCACGTCCCGACGGAACTTCACCCATTCCGAGCCTCCGCGGCGCCACCGAGCGGAGGATGTGGGTCCCCGCCGGCGTCGGCATCGGCCGTGCGCTCCTGGATCCGGCGCGTGGCGATGAACACGATGGCTCCCACCACCACGGCGAGGAGTGCGATCCGCCAGAACAGACGATCGAGCCTCGCGAGAGGCCCCGGCCTGGGCACGGCGTCGAGATCGGCGCCCGGGGCGATCACCGCGGCCACCGGCTTCGCGGTCCCGTCCGCGCGAAGGATGCCCATGTTGGTCGGGTGGCCGACCTGCCACGGCAGGGGGCCGGCGTCGGGGGGTGGGAGCGCCAGATCCCACAGCGCCGCACCGAGCGCACCGCCGAGGCCCTCCGCGTCGACGAGCTGCAGGATGTCGGCGTGGTGCGCGGCCTGCTCGGCCTCGGTGTGACCACCGGGAAAGATCCCGTCCCAACTCGAGATGCCGAATCGCGCGAGCTGGAGAGGCCTGTCGCCGGCCGTCGCTCGGAGCAGCGGGAGGAGGGAAGCGAGCTCCTCCGCCGTGCCCGCGTGGGCGAACGACACCACGTCGCCGACCGGTGGGGCGGCGGCCGCCGCCGCTGCCGACGACCACCCGATCGTGATCGGCGTGTCGCCGTCGACCGCGCGCACCGCGTGCGCGATGTGGCCGACCCAGGCGTGCACCTCCTGCGTGGTCGTGCCTCGGATGCCGACGTCTCGGTCCGGGCCGTCCTTGATGTCCCACATCACCAACGCGGGGTGTCGGGCGAGCGTGGCGACCACCGTCGTCACGTGAGCCACGTCGGCGTCCCAGCGGCTCGTGCTGTGATCGTTCCTGCCGTCGAAGAGCGTGGCGATGACCCCGAGGCCGTGTGCCTGGGCGAGGTCGAGGAACGCGACGACGGGCTCGAGGTCGTCGGCGATCGTCCACCGGCCGAAGAAGTACTCGAACGGGATCGGCACCCGGACCGTGTCGAGACCGAGCGCCGCGACGCGGGCGAGGTCGCCATCGACCACAGCCGGATCGAACCCGGGCCAGAAGAACTCGTAGGGCGTGTCCGCCGGGAAGTAGTTGACACCCCGGTATTGCGCAGGAGCCGCCGTCGCCGGCGTCACCGGGTCGCTCCACCATCGGCCCTGCGCACCGGTTCGAAGCCAGTGGTGGACCCGCCAGTTGCCGTCCTCGAGGATCATGATCGCCTCGTAGGACTCGGTCGCGTCGCGCCAGCCCTGCACGTCGCCGACGGGTGCGGCGCGGAGCAACTTGACCTCGGGTGCGGTCACCGACAGGACCTGGCCGTCGTGTGAGTAGAACTCGACCTGCAGGGTGTGGCCGATCTGGCGGACCGGCAATCCTCTGGTCTGGTCTGCGTTCGCCTGCAGGGCCTCGAGTGCCGAGTTGCTGAAGTAGACCTCGAGACCGCTCGTGTCGCCGGTCCTGGCGACGATCGACAGCTGCTCCCAGGCCCGCAGCCAGGCGTCGGTGATGTCGTCACGGGTCAGCGGCTCCATCTCCCGCGGGCTGTCCGGGTTGTCGGGCAGCCACTGCACCGCCTCGACGAGATCGGGTGGCAGCAGCGCGGCCGCGTTGAAGATCTCTTCGGTCTCGTCCGACGTCGTGAGGTCGTTGAGCGCTCGCGACGCGAGTGAGACGAAGGCGATCACCGCCGACGCGAGCACTCCCAGGAGTGCGAGCTTCACGAGCGCCTTGCGATGCCGGCGCAGCCGGTCCGTCATCGTGACCCGCCGATCCGCTCACTGTGGCCGAGGACGTCCACCTGGATCGGCCCCGGCCGATCGTCGGTACGGAGGATCAGCGATCCTTCGCCGAGCAGCAGTTCGATCTCGTGGACCACGTCGCCGATCGTCACCACGGCCACGGTCCCATCCGGGACGAAGCTGTTCCGGACGCTTCGCACGGGGCCCACGCGGATCTCGACGCCGGCTTCGACGATCGCCACGTCCACCCCGAAGTCCGTCACCGCGGGTGGGAAGTCCAGTTCGAGTGGTCCGGATTCGACGCCCGAGGCGTTGGCCTGGAAGGTCGCGGATCCCGGCGCGCCCGGCGCCTCGACGGTGAACTCCGCGACCCCATCGATCGTCTGCCCGAAGATTCGGCGCACCCCCGTGACGCCGGTCGCGTCCAGCGTGACCGACGTCCCGTCCGGCATGACGTTGTCGTTGGCGTCGATCAGGACATCGGTCGCGATCCGGATCAGGGTGTGCCCGTCTGCCGGAGGGACGGCGTCGACGGCGCGCAGCTCGAAGAGCCGCGGCAGGTCGGCGACCTCGAGGAAGTCCCGCTCGGCCGCGCCGGCCCCGTCGACATCGGTGGCCACCCTCGTCCGGCCGGCGACCGTACCGGAGAAGATCTCGAGCGACCCGAGGAGGTGCTCGGTCTCGACGTCGACGGTGCCCTGGCTGAGATCGGCGCGCGTCACGGTGAACTCGACCGCCGTACCGTCGGCGACGGGGTTGCCCCACCGATCCTCCGGAACCGCCACGATCATCGTGAAGTGTTCGGCGTCGGCCACCACGGTCCGTGGACCGAGGTAGACGTCGGTCGGCCCGATCGCCCGGCCCGGGGCGATCCTGAAGGCGGCGTCGGCAACCCGGTCGCCCTGGATCGCGGTCACGAGCAGGACGCGCGAGGCGGGAGTCGCCAGGCGGCCGAACCCGACGGTGACGACGTCGCCGTCAGCGGGCGCGCTGCGGCGATCGATCCCGTACCCGGTGTCGAGGACGACGAGGACGTCACCGCCGTCGGAACCGACGCCTCGCACCGTGACCTCCAGATCGTCCCCGGCGCCGACGAGGTCGGGGAGGGAGATCTCCAACACGTCGGTGACCGCAAGCGTCGCCGACGCGACCGAGGTCCCCGAAGTGCTGGACCGCACCACCAGGGCTGCGAGCAGGACCAGTGCGGCCGCAGTCAGCGGGAGCACACGCCGCGTCACGGGCCGACCCCGAGGAACGCCGACAGATCCAGTCGGATCGCGTCGTAGGGGAGGCCGTCGGGTGCAGGAATCAGGCGACGGGCCGGGGCGAGCGCGCCTTCTGCGGGGACGATGCCGTTGTGGAACACGTCGACGGCGAGGTCGTCGATCCGCAGGGTGGACAGGTCGTCGAGCTCGATCGTGAACTCGCCGCTTCGCTGTGACCGGATCGACGTGGACAGGTAGTGGTTCTGGGTCCAGAGCACGCGATCGTCGGCGTCGAGGAAGCTGACGAGAATCCGCGGGATCACCGCCTCGTCGACGCCGTCGTTTCGGAGCGAACCCTCGAGGGTCATCCCCGCGGCCGTCTCGACGAAGCGGACGTCGTTGACCCCGAGCCCGCGGGAGAGGCCGCCGGTGGTCACGACGCCCTTCGCGTACACCTCGGCTGCGGCGACGGCCTCGTCGAGCTGGACCGGGGTGAAGTCGAGGGGATCGAAGTCGAGATCGGTCCCGGCGGCGACCTCCTCGAACATGATCCGGAACGGGGTCGACTCTCGGGGGCGGACCGTGCGGATGACGTGCTCGGTCGCGTTGTACCTGGCGATGATGTCGCCGTCCCCGTTGCGCAGGACGCCCGTCAGCGTGAGGTCGCCCGGGTCCACGTCGAGGTTGACGACCTCCCCGACCAGGACCGGCAGACCGTCGATCTCGACGAGGTCGGCCGACCGGACGTACAGCTCGGGCCGGTCTTGCACGTCGGTCAGCTCCGTCGTCCCGGACGTGACCCGTCTGCGGCCCTGGATCACGTAGTCGACGTCCGCACGGCGCACGAGCTGGTCCGGTGGGATCGTCAGCTCGGTCTCGTCGGGTTCGATGAACCAGGTGCCGCCCCGGTTGTGGAGGACCACCTCCCGCTCGATCGGATACCAGTCGATGGCGGTCAGGTAGCGCAGACTCGCGCGGACGACCGCGCGGTCGGCATCGGCGGAGACGAGCTCGGTCTCGATGCCGTCGAGCTTGGCGTAGGAGGCCAACACGCCGCCCTCGACCGACCTCTGGAGGCGCCAGAGCTCCCGATCGGGGGAGGTCTGCGGGTCGAGCCGGTCGTACGCGTCCGTCCATCTCCGGTAGTCGAGATCGTCGAAGTAGGCCTCGACCTGGTCCGTCGGGTCGGGCGACCCCTGCGTCGCCGACCAGCTCCGGAGGGGGACGACGAGGAGGCAGGCTGCGATCAGGGCCAGGCGGAGCGCTCGTCGACGTCGCGACGGGCGTCGACGAGCCGTCGTCTGGAGCCGGTCGAGCAGGCGCGCCCTCAGCCGGTCCGGTGACCTGGGCAGTCCCGTGTCCGGAAGCGTGTCGGCGATCCTCCAGAGGAGGCGGTCGAGCCACTGGAGCGGTCCGACGATGATCCGGCGGTCAGCTGTCCGTGGCGAGAAGGACCGCGGCGAACCGGGTCGACCGGCGAGATTCCACGACAACATCGCCAGCGCGGCGAGGACTGCGCCGGGAGGCACGAGACCCCACATCAATCGCTGCCAGGGCGGGACCTCCCGCGACGGGAGCTCGGCGGGCAGCGGCGGGATGTCCGCCCGCTCCCAGACGACGATCCCGTTCTCGAGTGGACCCAGGCGTTGCCAGCCGACGAAGTGGAGGAGCGGGTCGTAGAACTCGTCGTTCGAGAAGACGAACTTGAGGTTGTACTTCTCGGGAACCTCCAGGAACTGCTGGAGCGAGCCGAGGCCCGAGATGCCCCGATACTTGGCGCCTTCGAGTCGTTCCACCGAGGTCGACGTGAGCTCGGGCAGGCGCCGGACCGAGTGGTAGTTGCCGTCGACCTGCGTCGCGTCGGTCTGCGCCGACAGCCAGGCGACCTGGTCGCCGAACCCCAGCGTCAGGAACCGCCAGCGTTCGTGCTGGTCCTTCTCGATGAACGCGACGATCGGGTCGGGATCGATGCGCTGCGGCTGGAACGTCCGGTGTTGAGCCAAGGTGGCGGAGAACAGCGCCATGACGGCGATGCCGACGACGAACCCGGTCATGGCGGCCCTGGCGAGCATCGGACCACCGGTGGCGCGCAGCCACGCGTTGATCGACCCCTTCTCGAGGCTGCGCACGAACATGCCGCCCAGGGGCAGGACCAGCATCGTGGCCCAGAACGTGAACCGGTCGAGCGTCAGGACGTCGAACGCCTGACCCAACAGGACGCGGGGGACGGGGGTGGTCCCACCGGTCCCGAGGACGAACAGGAGGAGGATCGACGCTGCGAGCGGCCACTTGCCGTCGAGCACCCCTCGGACCAGCGCGTACGGGAGCACGAGCAGCATCAGGCCCCAGGGGATCAGGAAGAAGACCAGGCCGATGTTGGCGTCCTCGAGGAAGTTCTCGCGACTGCCGTGGGGGATCGGGATCTGCGGAGCTTGGGACAATACACTTGTTTTCACATAACAATTATATATTTTTGGCCATGAGCTCGGGACCTTGCAAATACCATCAGGTTTGGTCGTTTCTAA
>JBCCFK010000051.1:0-17749 GCA_039029775.1 Actinomycetota bacterium
ATCTGGAACTGGTACCGCCTTCAGCGCGACGACGGGAGTGGCTGGCACGACCTCGCCTCGGAGGACCAGGCCGCGCTGGCGTCGGGTGCCTACGCGGCACAGCTGGATCAGCTCGATCGGATGATGCGGGGCCACGAGCACACGCTCGCCACCTTCCGCGAGGCGCTCCAGGTGCAGGAGGGCGTCGAGCAGCTGCTCGGCTGACGTGGTCACCTACCGGGCGTGGTCGATGCAGGTGACCGAAGCCGGAACCGCCTCGAGCCGATCACTCGAGATCGCGGTACCGCACGTGGCACAGGCGCCGTAGGTACCGTCCTCGATCCTCGCCAGCGCGGTGTCCACCATCGCCAGCTGGGCCTGCAACGAGTCGGCCAGCGTGTGGTTCTCGCCCTGCTCGGACGCGACCAGCGCCCGGTCTGCGAAGTCGTCGTCGAAGTCGAGATCGACGTCGCCACCGACGGTCAGTTCGTCGATGCGCGCCAGCAGCTCGGAGCGCTCGTTCTCGAGATCGTTCTTGATGTCCACCGTCGTCCTGGTCATGGCCGAACCGTAGGAAGCCGTGGTCGCGGTGTCCCGGGACCTTGGTCGGTGGCCGACGTCGGCTCAGTCGAGATCGGCGATGTGGACCACCGCTTTCCCGAGGGCCCGTCCCTCGCCCACGTGCTCGAGCGCCGCGGGGGTGGCGTCGAGTGGGAACGTGCGGTCGATGTGGAGAGCGACATCACCATCGAGAACGAGATCGGTGAGCGGTCCGAATTGTTCCGGGCCTTCCTTGACCGCGAGCAGGCCCATCCGGCGGCCGGTGGCGCGGCCGAGCAGCGCCCCGAGGGTGACGACCCTGAGCAGCGTGCGAACGGAACCGCCGACGCAGAGGTACCGGCCACCGGGCGCGAGCGCCCGCCGGTAGGCGAAGACCGACCGGTGGGCGACCAGGTCGAGGATGAGGTCGAACGGCTCGCGGACGCGGGTGAAGTCCTCGCGGCGGTAGTCGATGACGTCGTCGGCGCCGAGGGTTCGCATGAAGTCGAGCTTGCGGTCGTTGTCGACCGCGGTGACGTGCGCCCCGGCGGCTTTGGCCACCTGGATGGCGAGGGATCCCGACCCGCCACCGGCACCGTTGATCAGCACCCGACTCGACGCCTCGACGTCGCGAGTGCCCCGGAGCGCGATCGCCGCGGCCTGCGGGATGGCCGAGGCCTCCACGAACGAGAGCTTCGCCGGCTTGTGGGCGAGGACGGCCGCGGGGGCGACCGCCAACTCGGCGAAACCGCCCTTCGCGTCGAGGTTGTCGCCGAACACCGGTCGCCGGGCCGGAACTCGTCGACTCCTGCGCCGACCGCCTCGACGATGCCGGCGATGTCGGAGCCGAGCGTCCGGCGTGCCGGGCGGCGGAGTCCTCCGATTCGGGCATACAACGGTGACCCGACCAGGCACTCCCAGTCCGACAGGTTGACCGACGTCGCGGCGACGCGGATCAGGACCTCGCCCGCTCCCGGCCGCGGGTCGGGGACCTCCTCGACGGAGAGGACGGCCGGCGGGCCGTAGCGATCCTGGACCACGGCTCGCACTCGTGTGAGCCTATCTGCGCCCCTCCGACGCCGAGTCGTCGTCGGGCGCGCGTCGGTCGCCCGATGCGCGATCGATGATCACAGCTCAGGGAGACCCATCGGGTTGGGGAACGGAATGACATCGGACCGCTGGATCGCGAGCGCCAGTGGCGTGAGCGCATCGAGGAGCTCCGACTGCTCCGTCGCGGCGAGGGCCGCGTCGTACGGCTCGATCGCCCGCTCATCGGTGATGGCCTCGATCTGGGCTCGCAGCTCCGCCCCGAGATCCGTCAGTTCCTCGTCCTGGACGAGTCCCCGCGACCGCAGGACTTCGAGCGACGTGTGCTGCGCTTCCTCGTCCCACCCCCGATTGTCGAAGAAGAGCGCCGGTGGCAGTCCTCGCTCGGCGACCAGCAGCTGGTGTGCCTGGCATCCGTCGATGCCCGCAGCGGCGAGCGCGGCGACGTGACCGTCCCCCCGGTGCTCGCGAAGCGTCGTGCACCACTGCCACAGCTGCTCGACCGGATCGTCGGGTGTCGACACCGCGAGATTGGCGGCGAACAGTGGTCGCCCGAGGGGGCTTCCGGCGCCGGCGGCCCGCTCGAGCATCGGGTTGAGGTCGGCGGCCAGGCCGTCGATGTCGGGAACGGCTGCGCGAAGCGCGGCCGCGGCCGCGGACGCCCTGGCCTCGACGAGGGAGCCAGGGTCGGCGTACGACCATGCGTCGGGGATGGCCCGTCGGACCATCGACGGGGCGAAGTTGGCGAACGCGGCCTCGACGACCCCGGCCGTCACGGCTCCCATCGGCGCAGCCCGAAACCCGAAGTAGCCCATCCAGAAGCCCTGCAGCCCGGCGTCCCCGGCTGCGGCGCGCGACTCGGGGGCGAAGTAGGTGACCGCGTGGATGCTCTCGATCCGGATCCAGAAGTCTCGTGCCGACACACCCGAGACGGTATCGGCGACCGCTCGTTTACGCCGTGGCCGGCGCCGCCACCGTCACGCCCGGGGGAGTGCGGCGAGCTCGACGACGGCCACGAGCCTGCCGATGTCGCTCGGAGCCACGATGCCGACGAGCCGTTCGTCGTCGAAGACCAACGCCCGGCGATCGTCGCGACCTGCAAGGGCGTGGAGGAGATCGAGCACCGATGTGTCCGGTCCGGTCACCACCACCTCGCGGAGGGGCGTGGTCAGATCGCCGACGGTCACCGCGGCCGTACCGACGCGGAGAGCGTTGCGCACCTCGGCGATGGTGATGATTCCGACGACGGCGCCCCCGTGGTCCCGGACCGGGTACGCAGCGTGTCGCCCCTTGTGGAGGAGCTCGTCGACGAAGGTCGAGATCGACGTCGATGCCGCGACGGCCACGGGCTCCGCACTCATGATGTCGGTGACGCGCAGCGTCGAGAGCGGTCGCTCGAGCGCCGCGCCCTGCCACTCGGCTCGTCCCGCCTCTCGCAGGAACCACCCGATGGCCATCAGCCAGATCCCGCCGGCGATGGCGCCGAGGACCACCTGCAGGACACCGACGGCGACCATGCCGGCCCCGATCCGCGCTCCGACCTGGACGGCGCGGTTCGTGGCCTGCAACTGGTCGCCGTCGCGATGCCAGAGCCAGGCCTGGTAGATCCTCCCGCCATCGAGTGGGAAGGCCGGCAGGAGGTTGAACGCCATCAGGATCAGGTTCATGACGCCGAGCCACAGCACGGCCATCTGCACGAGTCCGTCGACGGTGATCGCCGTGGCCACGAGGCAGAGGCCGATCAGACCGCTGACGGCGGGCCCTGCAGCGGCGATCCGAAAGGCGGCTCCGGCGGTGGGCGGCCTCGAGTCGAGCTCGGCCACGCCCCCGAAGAGCCAGAGCGTGATGGAGCGGACCTGGACGTCTTCGCGGAGTGCGACCACCGCATGACCGACCTCGTGGGCCGCCAGCGTCGCCAGGAACAGAACGCTGGTGATGATCCCGGCGGTCCAGTACGCGCCGGGTGACCGCCCCTCGGCGAGGTCCGGGAACACGGAGTCGGCCAGCGACCACGAGATCAACGTGGCGATGACGGCCACGCTCCAGTTCAGGCGGATGGCCACACCGCGGATGCTCCCCATGGGAAACCCGTTCATGGACAGATGCTCCAGGGACCCCAGGTGGACACCAAGGGGCAAAGGTCCCGATCGGCCGGGCCGGCGGATGCACGGAGCTACGGTGCGCCCATGACCGACGCCACGTTCGATCCGCCCATCCGATGGGGGATCCTGTCCACCGCCAAGATCGCCCAGGAGCACGTCGTCCCCGCCATCCAGTCCTCTCGCGGGCACGTCGTGGTCGCCGTGGGATCTCGCGACGCGACCCGGGCCGCGAGCTGGGCGGCCGGGCTCGGCATCCCCGCCTCCCATGGTTCCTACGAGGAGCTGCTCGCCGACGGCGACGTCGAGGCGGTGTACAACCCGCTTCCGAATCACCTGCATGTCGACTGGTCGATCGCCGCCGTCGAGGCCGGAAAGCACGTCCTCTGCGAGAAGCCGTTGGGTCTCGACACCGCCGACGCGCAACGCCTCGTCGACGCGGCCGCGGCGGCCGACGTCGTGGTCATGGAGGCGTTCATGTACCGCTTTCACCCGCAGTGGCTCGCGGTTCGCGATGTCGCGCGGTCGGGAGCGATCGGTGAGGTTCGGACCATCCAGACGTTCTTCTCGTACTTCAACGACGATCCGGCGAACGTCCGCCACAACCCCGACTGGGGCGGTGGGGCGCTGCTCGACATCGGGTGTTATCCGATCAGCCAGGCGCGGTTCGTCTTCGACGCGGAGCCGGAGCGGGTGACCGGTGTCATCGAGCTCGACCCGGGCTTCGGGACCGATCGCTTGACGTCGGGCATGCTGGACTTCGGCGGCGGGCGGACGGCGACCTTCACCGTGGGCACGCAACTCCACGGCTTCCAGCGGGCACAGATCGTCGGTACCGCCGGTCGGATCGAGGTCGACATCCCGGTGAACTCGCCCAAGGACCGACCGGTCGCGGTCACCGTGACCACCGCTGACGGGGTCGATCGGCGCGAGTTCGGCCCGGTCGACCAGTACGCCGAGCAGGCCGACGCCTTCGCTCGCGCGGTGCGGGCGGGGTCCTCCGCACCGACCCCGCTGTCGGACGCCATCGCCAACATGCGGGTCATCGATGCGCTGTTCGCGAGTGCGGCCCGAGGCGGCTGGGTGGCCCCGTAGTCCGCGATCGCGCCGCGACCGCGCCTCACCAGCGCTTCTCGAACCACCGCTGGGCGTAGGGGTTGTCGTTGTACCGCTCGATCGGCCGATACCCCGCGCGTTCGTACATGGCGATGGCGTCGTGGAGGGCGGCGTTCGTGTCGAGCACCGTGCGGCTGTGGCCGGCGCTGCGGGAGCGCGACTCGAGGTCCTCGAGGATGCGGCCGGCGAGCCCGACGCCTCGCCACTCCGGCGCGACCCACATCCGCTTGATCTCGCCGACGCTCGACTCCATCGTCAAGAGCGCGCCGCAGCCTGCGGCCCGGCGGTCGTTCGTGTACGCGACCACGAACGCACCGGTGGGCGGGTCGTAGGCATGCACGTCGGCGGTGAGCGCATCACCGGGGTCGAAGCCGGTCGGGAAGAGCGTGTCGAGCTCTGCGAAGTAGGCCGACATCGCCGCCTGCGCGTCGGGCTCGCGGGCGTCGACGACCTCGAGTGTGATCGACGCGGCCGCGACGAGATGATGCGCCCGTGACAGCGCGTCGGCGAGCTCGGCCGATCGCCGCTCGCCGAGGGGCTTCACGATCGCCTCGATCTGGTGGTTCGACAAGCGGTCGAGGGTGTCCCACTCCTCGACGCCTCGGTGGGTCAGCACGGCGAACCTGCGGCGACCGTCGTTCGGGTCGGG
Organism: Actinomycetota bacterium; assembly: GCA_039029775.1. Classification (GTDB taxonomy): domain Bacteria; phylum Actinomycetota; class Acidimicrobiia; order Acidimicrobiales; family UBA8592; genus JBCCFK01. The sequence goes on from JBCCFK010000051.1 coordinate 5,431, forward strand.
TTCGGTCGCGACCAGCCCGTCCTCCTCCAGGCGGCGGAGGAGTCGGCTGAGGTAGCCGGAGTCGAGGGCGAGGCGGGCTCGCAGCTCGGAGATCGATGCGCCGGCCTCGCCGATCTCGAACAGGAGCCGGGCCTCGCCGAGCGGGCGGGCCTGGCCGAGGAAGTGCTCCTCCAGCGCTCCGATGCGCCCGGCGTAGAACCGGTTGAAGGAGCGGATGGCGGCGATGGCGTCCATGCTGCCACGATAGCTGACCTGGGTCAGCTATCTGTCGTTGGGTGCCGATCCACCGAGGGCGTGGTCGCAGCCTGTTCGCGCGGCGGGTGGTCGTCCGGACGCCCCTGGTGGCAAGAGCGGTCCGCGCCGCGTGCCGTTCGCCCGGGCCTGGCCGAGCCGCATGTTCCTCGGCGGACCGGCGATGGTACGTTCGGCTCCACAGGGCGACGGGCGAAGGGCGAACATGAGGATCGGAGTTTTTGGTCTCGGCTACGTCGGGGCCGTGACGGTGGCGTGCATGGCGGAGATGGGCCATGAGGTCATCGGCGTCGACATCAATCCCAAGAAGGTCGCGACCGTCCTCGATGGTCGCGGACCCGTCATCGAGCCGGGCCTCGACGAACTGCTGGGTCGCCACGTCCGCTCCGGCCGAGTCACCGCCTCGGTCGACGGCGAGGAGGTCGCAGCCGACTGTGACGTGGCCATCATCGCCGTCGGTACACCGTCGACCGCGTCGGGGGGCATCGACCCGACGTTCCTGTTCGCGGTGGCCGACCAGATCGGCCGCGGCTTCGCGAGGAATCCCCGGGACTACGTGAGCGCGGTCAACCGCTCGACGTCGCTTCCGGCCGTCCACGGCGAGCTCGCGGCCAAGCTCGTCGAGGCGTCGGGGCGCCAGCCCGGTGTCGGCGTCGGGTACGCGTGCCACCCCGAGTTCCTTCGTGAGACCACGGCGATCGCGGACTTCTTCGATCCGCCGGTGATCGTCTTCGGATGCGACGAGCCGGCCACGCTCACCCAGTGCCGGGCCATGTACACCAGGGAGTTCGAGGCCCCGACCGTCGAGGTCGACGTGGGCGAGGCCGCGATGGTGAAGTACGCGGCGAACTGCTACCACGCCGTCAAGGTCACGTTCGCCAACGAGATCGGTGAGCTGTGCCGCAACCACGGCATCGACGCCCGGACCGTCATGGACATCTTCGCCATGGACGACAAGCTCAACATCTCCAGCAAGTACCTCATGCCGGGGAACCCGTTCGGCGGGTCCTGTCTGCCGAAGGACCTGCGAGCCGTGCTCGATGCCGCCCGCGAGGAGGCGATCGTCGTCCCGATGCTGCAGGGAACGCTGCTGTCCAACGTCAACCAGATCGACGCCCTCTCCGAGCGCATCCTGGCCCGACGACCCACGAAGGTGGCGATCGTCGGACTCGCCTTCAAGGAAGGCACCGACGACCTCCGCGAAGCGCCACTCGTCCCGGTGGCCGAACGGCTGATCGGCAAGGGAATCGACGTCGCGATCTTCGACGAGGAGCTCGCGGTCGAGGAGTTGACCGGCGCCAACCGCGTCTTCGCGCTCGACAGCATCCCGCACCTCGCCGACCTCGTGAGCAACCAGCTCTCCGATGTCGTCGAGGGCGCGGACCTGGTCGTCGTGAACCACAAGCTCGACGCCGGCGTCGAGTGGTCGGCGCTGATCGACGAGGCATCGACCGCTGTGCTCGATCTCGTCGGCGTCCCGGGCCTCAGGTCCTTCGCCGACTACGAAGGACTGTTCTGGGGCGGCCAGGACGCCCCGGACGTCGTTCAGCTCTGACCGGGCCGGGGTGCCGGCGACCGGCTAGTTCTTCCGAGCGAATGCGCTGTCGAGGCCCGCGCTCTGGTAGCCGTCGGGGATCTCGTTGGTCGTGACGTAGTGGTAGAGCGCCGTCTGGAAGACCGCGGTGAGGCTGGTCATCACGACGGCGATCACGGCGACCAGCGGGACGGCCACGATGATGCCGAGGATCGGGTTCACGGCTGCGCCGAGCAGGACCGCCACGAGGATCACCGGGAGCATCGCAACGAAGCCGATCAGGCCCAGGCCGACCTGCGCGATGAGGTTCTCGCCCCACGTTCGCTTGAACAGCTCACCCGACCGCTTGAGGGTGTTGACCGGGCCGAGCTTCTCGACGACGAGGATCGGGACGGCCAGGAAGGTCACGACACGGAATGCCATGCCCAACAGGCCGGCGACGAACCGGCCGACCGCGCCGGCGTTCTCCTCGATGGCGCGGAGGATGGCGCCGATCGTCCAGCTGAAGAGCGCCCATGGCACGATCACGCCGAGGCGGCTCGTGGCGACCCCGAGTGCCGAGCCCACGGTGGGGTCGCCGCCGGTGATGCGCTCCCGGGCACCGCCGACCATCGCGGCCTGGAAGAAGGTCGCCACGATGGCGAGGCCCATGCCGGCGAGGATCAACACGACCGTGCCGGCCCCGCTGAGCTCGAAGTCCTCGAGTCCCCGAGCGGAGTCGTAGTCGAAGAGGAAGACCAGCGCGAGCGCGACCCCCAACACGACGATGGAGGCGATGAACGAGAAGACCGGCAACACCAGCAACTCCCGATCCGCCTTCAGCGTCTGCCACGACGCCTTCGTGAGTTCCCATGACCGTGCGAAACGTCCCATGGCGATGAACCCTACAATCCGGGTCATGTCGAAGGCCATGATCGAGCGGCGCCTCGTGGAGACGAGCGAACGCCTCAAGCAACTCCGCGAGGACCTGCGCGTCGCCGACGAGCAGCTCGCGCACTTCGCGTCGGAGGCCGATGACGCCCGCCTGCGTTCGCTGGTGTCCGAGACGCCGCTGGCGGGCCGGGAGCACCGCGACGCCGCCCGCCACGCCGATGCCATGCAGCGACACCGTGACGACGTCGCCGCGGAGATCGGTCGCCTCGAGGTCCAACAGGACCAGTTGCTCGACGAGCTGACCGCATGAGTGATCCCGGAACGATGGCCGACAGCGGCGCGGCGCCGCTCGGGGAGCAGCCGGCCGACGACCGCGTTCGCATCGTCATCGCGGAGGACGAGGCGATCATCCGGCTCGACCTGAAGGAGTCGCTGGAGGAGGAGGGATACCTCGTCGTCGGCGAGACCGCTCGCGGCGACGAGGCGGTCGAGCTCGTCCGGGCGTTGCAGCCAGACGTGGCGATCCTGGACATCAAGATGCCGGGCATGGACGGCATCGAGGCGGCGCGACAGATCAACGCCGACCGGCTCGCCGCCGTGCTGCTCCTGACGGCCTTCAGCCAGCGCGACCTCATCAGGCAGGCGTCGGAGGCCGGCGCGTTGGCCTATCTGGTCAAGCCCTTCCAGCGGAGCGAGCTGGTGCCGGCGATCGAGGTGGCGCTCGGCCGGTTCAAGGACCTGCGCGCCATCGAGGGCGAGGCCGCCGAGCTGCAGGAACGCCTGGAGACCCGCAAGCTCGTCGACAGGGCCAAGGGCCGGCTGATGGACGAGCAGGGCATGTCCGAGGGCGACGCCTACCGGTGGCTCCAACAGCAGGCGATGGAGCGCCGCAGCACGATGCGGGCCGTCGCCACCGAGGTCCTCGAGAGCTGAACCGGCCCGTCGGTGCGTCGCGTTAGGGTGCGGCCATGGCAACGGTGATGCTGATCGACGGGAACTCGCTGACCTATCGCGCCTTCTTCGCGCTGCCCACCGACATGGCCACGGCCAGCGGTCAGGTCACCAACGCCGTGTTCGGCTTCACGTCGATGCTCATCAACCTGATGCGTGACCACCGCCCGGACAACATCGCCGTCTCCTTCGATCTCCCCAAGCCCACGTTCCGCCACGAGAAGATCCCCACCTACAAAGAGGGCCGCAAGGAGACCCCGGACATCCTCCGCCAGCAGATGGGACTGGTCCGGCAGGTGATCGAGACTCTCGAGATCCCCATCGTCGAGTGTGAAGGGTTCGAGGCCGACGACGTGTTGGCCACCCTGGCCACCCAGGCGCGCGACGCGGGCGACGACGTCATCGTCGTGACGGGTGACCGCGACGTCTACCAGCTCGTCGAGGACCCCCACGTCAAGGTCCTCTACAACAAGCGCGGCGTCTCGGACTACGCCTTCTACGACGAGGCCGGCATCGAGGAGCGCACCGGCGTCAAGCCGTCGGACTACGTGATCTACGCCGCCATGCGCGGCGACACGTCGGACAACCTGCCGGGTGTTCCGGGTGTGGGGGAGAAGACGGCGGCCAAGCTCGTCAACAAGTACGGCAGCGTCGACGGCATCTTCGCGGCGGTCGAGGAGCAGACGCCGAAACTGCGCGAGAACCTGGCCGCCAATGAGGACCAGGTTCGTCTCAACGCCGAGGTCATGGTGCTCGTGCGCGACGCACCACTGGACGTCACCTACGGCGACCTGACCATGGGGGAGTTCGACGTCGACGAGCTCCGCAAGCTGTTCGACTTCCTCGAGTTCCGCACGCTGTACGACCGATTGGCCGAAGCGCTCGAAGCCGACCTCGGAGCCCCCGCGTCGAACGTCGAGGTGCTCGAGGCCGAGCGCACCGATGTCGAGAGTGCCGGTGACGCGACGGCGCTCCTCGCCGAGCTGGCCGCGGGCGCCGGGCTCCTCGCAGTGGCGCCGGCATGGGTCGGCGACGACGAGCGGGGCACCCTCGCAGGCCTGGCCCTCGTCACCGACGCAGACGCCGCGGAGGTGGCGTGGATCGGCGGCGACCTGCTCGACGACGGCAAGGTCACCGACGCACTGCAGGCGCTGGTCGCCAGCGAACGGGGCCTGGCCGGCCACGGCACCAAGGCGCTCATCCGACACCTCTTCGGCCGGGGCGTCACGGTGTCGGACCTGACGCTCGACACCCAGCTCGGGGCCTACCTGCTCGATCCCGCGGAGGCCCGATATCTGCTCGAGGACCTCGTCGCCCGCTACGCGCAGTACGAACTGCCGTCGGACTCCGGCGCCGAGGAGGGTCAACTCGACCTGGACGGCACGTCGACGCCGACGTCGCAGATCGCCGCGCGGCAGGCACTGGCCGTCGCCAAGCTCGCCGCACCCATGCTCGATGCGCTCGACGCCCAGGGTCTGCGGTCCCTCAACGACGACATCGAGGTGCCCCTGGTTCTGGTCCTGGCGAAGATGGAACACCTCGGGGTGGGGGTCGACGTCCCCAGGCTCACGGCCCTGCGAGACGAGCTCTCGGCGGAGGCCGAGCGTCTCCGCCAGCTGGTGATCGACGATGCGGGCGAGGAGTTCAACGTCAACTCCACGAAACAGCTCCGCGAGATCCTGTTCGAGAAGCTCGGCCTGACCCCGCAGAAGAAGACCAAGACCGGGTACTCGACCGATGCCCAGACGCTCGAGAAGATGCGCGACGACCACCCGATCGTCGAGCACCTCCTCGAGTACCGCGAGGTCGAGAAGCTCCGGTCGACCTACGGCGAGGGACTGCTGGCCGAGGTCGGCGAGGGTGACCGGATCCGGGCCACGTTCAACCAGACCGTGGCCCGCACCGGCAGGCTGTCGTCGGACCAGCCGAATCTCCACAACATCCCGGTGCGATCTGACACCGGCCGGGTGTTCCGCGAAGCGTTCGTCGCGGCCGACGGCATGGAGTTGCTGGTCGCCGACTACAACCAGATCGAACTCCGCTGCATCGCCCACCTCGCCGAGGACCCCGGGCTGATCGCGGCGTTCGAGGCGGGCGATGACATCCACAACGCCACCGCAGCAAGGGTGTTCGACGTCGACCCGGCCGACGTGACCACCGAGCACCGGTCCAAGGCGAAGATGGTCTCCTATGGGCTCGCCTACGGCATGGAGGCCTACGGCCTCGGCCAGCGACTGGGCATCCCCACCGGCGAAGCGGCTGAGATCCTCGACGCCTACTTCGACGCTTTCCCGGCCGTGAAGCAGTACATGGAGGACACGGTCAACGAGGCTCGAGAGCGGGGTTACACCGAGACCCTGTTCGGGCGACGGCGGCAGATTCCCGAACTGGCGTCTTCCAACTTCCGGATCCGCCAGGCCGGGGAGCGCCAGGCGATGAACGCCGGGATCCAGGGATTGGCCGCCGACATCTTCAAGGTGGCCCTGGTCAACCTCGATCGGGCGCTGGTCGAACGCGAGATGGACTCGGTCATCATTCTGCAGGTGCACGACGAGGTCATTCTCGAGGTGCCACCGGGCGAACTCGAAGACGCCAAGAAGCTCACCGTCGACGTCATGGGCGACGCGTTCGAACTACGCGTCCCGCTGGCGGTGAACCTGTCGACGGGCCACTCGTGGGCCGACGCCAAGTGATCTAGCCGTCGGCGGGCGGGTTGGTGACTCGGACCTCGTTCGATCGAGCGATCACCTCGCCGCCCTCGCCGACGGCCAGGACCCGGTAGAAGACCCGCTCCCGCTCGGGCCGCTCGACGGTGAGCTCTCGAACCCCTGCCTCTCGGATGACGGCGGCGGTCCTGACGGTGTCGCCACGGCGGATCCGGACCTCGAAGCCGCGGACACGGTCGTCGGCGGTGACGGTCCAGGTGAGCCGAGCGCGGGCGGGCCCCAGGTTCTGACGCTCGAGGACGATCTGTGGGTCGACGAAGACGGGGGCGGTCGGTTCGGGCCGGGGGGTGGACGTCGGCCGCGTGTCCGGCGTCGGCTCCGCGATCGGCGTGGCGGTCGGCGCCTGGACGGGCGTGGCGGTCGGCGCAGGCGTGGCGGTGGGCCGGGCGGTCGGCTCCGACGTGGGGGCGGTGGTGGGCGTGGCGACTGCCAGTTCGGTGGGTGTGGGTGCGGTCTCGACCGGAGGCGTCGGGGTGGGGTCGACGCCGGACGGCCCGGCGGTGGGCGACGGGACGGCGACCAGCTCGACGATGCCGTCGACGATCGTGGCTCGAGCGCCGGCCGGGACGACGATTCCGTCGATGATCGCGAAGCCCTCGGGCGCCACCTCGACGACGGCGCCGTCCGGGAGTTCGACACCCGACGCGCCGGCGACGCTTTCGCCACCGGGCAGGATCACGGTGGCGCCGGCACTGTCCTCGATCGCCAGCAGCTCGGCGTCGTCTCCGACCTGGGCGAGGACCAGCGAGACGGCGACGGCGACGACCAGAACGGCGCCCAGCACGAAGGCTGGCCGCAATAGGAGCGGCCGCGCGGCCGGTGTCGGCGCGGCTGCTGGGGTGAAATACGCCTGGCTCCGGAGATCGGCCCCGAGGCGCTGCGCGAAGGACGGGTCGGGTGTAGGCCCGGGATCTTCTCCGAGATCGTCGAGGCGGCGGCGGAGTTCGTCATCCATCGGTGGAGTCACCTCCCTGGGCGAGGGCATCGAGGCTGCGTCTGAGCGCGCGGACCGCCCGGCTGAGGACCACGGCGAAGGCCGGTCGGGTCAGACCCATCGCATCGGCCGCCTCGCCGTGGTCGAGATCCGCCAGATAGCGGAGCGAGAGGGCCCGCTGGTAGCGAGGGTTGAGCTGGTGAAGCGCCTGCCGGAGTTCGTCGCGGTCCCCACCGAGCGCATCGAGCGCAGCTTCGGGGACGTCCGGCTCGACCGGGGTGTGCATGGCGGCCATGGCCTGCTGACCGCGGTCGGTGCCCGGTCGTGCCTCGCGTCGGTGGTGGTCGATCACCTGGTTGGCGGCGATGCGGTACAGCCACGCCCCGAAGCCGCCGCGACGCCAGGTGAAGCTCCCGATGCCATTGAGCGCCGCCTCGAAGGTGGCGGCACAGATGTCCTCGGCAGCCTGCCGGTTGCCGGTGCGCCGGTAGGCGAAGGAGTGGATGCGGGGCAGGTAGTGGCGGTACAGCTCGGCGAATGCCTCGATGTCCACCCTGGCGCGCTCGGCGAGCTCCTGCTCCAAGGCCTGGGGCAGGTCGGACCGCTCGCTCCGGACGCCAGGGCCGTGGCGTCGGGGTGAGGGCCGACCCGAATCCATGCATGAGAGCGTGCCTCGCTGAGTCGCGCCGAGGGTGGACACGGGTGCGCAGTCGGTGCCTCCTGCGGGGTCGGCGCCGCTACGCGGGGTCGTCGGTGATCGGGAACCGGATCTTGGAGAGACCCGATCGGCCGACGATCTCGCCGTCGCTGTCGAGGGCGAGGACTGCGTACACGACCTTCGTGGTGTCGCCGGGGACGTGGTCGAGGTGGCTCAGCGTGTCGAGCCCGACCGTCGCGACGAGCTCACGGTGCTGCCCCCGGATCCGTCGCCAGAGCTGGTATTCGACAGCCGCTTCCGACTGAGCCGGGCGCCACTGGCAGAGGATGCTGTGGCGCGCCGCGTCCGGGGCGAGATCGGTGATCGCATCGGTGGCGGTGTCCACGACGCCGCACTCCATCTTGAGTCGCTCGACGTCGGGCTTCACCACGATCGCCTTGTTCCAACGGCTGCGCTGGATCCGCTCGCCCTCCTCGTTCAGCACGACGACCCGGTAGCGGTAGCGGACACCGAACTCGACGTCCTTGTCGGTGTAGCGGGTGACGCTGGTGTCGCCGGTACGGAAGACGACGGTGCGTTCGCCGCCGCCGACGCGGACGATCTTGTAGGCCGCCGCGTCGGGGTGCTCGCTCTCGGTCCACCGGCACTTCACCTTGGGGGCGCCGCCCAGCGCGATCGCGCCGCGGCAGCGGATCTTCGGCTTCTCGGGTCGAACCTCGTCGACCTGGGCCGCGTCGGTCTCGGCCACGCGGTCGGTCTCGACGGCGGAAGCCCCCGGAACGAACAGCATCAGCGTCGCCATCAGGGCGGCGGCGGTGATCGTGAGCATTCGTCGCATGTGGTTGTTCTCCTGTGCGTGAGTCGGTGTCGGTCTCGTCGCGTCTCCCGTGATGCACAACGGGGACCGAGCGCCGCGATTGCACTCGCGCACGGGTGATGGGTCGGCCGACCCAGGCGGAGGTCGGGGTCAGGCGTGGAAGGGCTGGATCCGCCGGTGGGTGGTCATCGCCGAGCCGGCCGGACCGAGGAGCGCCTGCGCTCGCAGGTTGCGCTTGTGGAAGAGCTCGATCAGGGCATGGTCGTGGCGGCCGTCGTCGTCGAGCACGAAGGCTTCGAGCGCGGCCTCACCGGCGTGCCAATCCGTCGGTCGGGTCCCGAGGATCGCCTGGAGGTCATCGAGATCGGCGGCGTTGAGCTCGTCCTCGATCTCGTCGCTGCGCTGGGCATGGCGCGCCAACCGGAACGCCGTTCGAACCTCGTAGCGCTGGTACTCGTCGTCGATGTCCACCCCGCGGAGGGTCTCCACCAGTTGTTCCAGCGCGACGGCGGCTCGGGTCCGAGCGGGGTCGGGAAGGTCGATGTCGGGAAGATCGATGCCGTGGATCTCCGCCAGCGCTTCTGTGGTGAACAGGTCGGTCTCGCGGCACCACTGGAGGTTCGTCATCAGATCTGAACCGGGGACGGCCTCGCGGATCGCACTGCTGAACGCCAGGCGGTTGGAGAGGGTGAAGGCGACGTGATGGGTCTTGACCGCGTCGAGATCGACCTCGAATCCCCCGTCCGCCTCGTATGCGCCATAGAGCCGGGCGAAGTCACCGAAGCCGCCGATCGTGTCGCGCATGCGGAACGCGGCCAGATCCATCATCGGGTCTCCGATGTGACCGAGTTCGAGGTCCAGGAGGGCGACGAGTCGGCCGTCGGCGTGGTGGAACTGCCCGCTGTCCCACACGATGGGCCCCTCACGGCCGTGACTGCGGGCGGGATGCCGGCGCAGCCAGGCCAGACCGAACTCGAGCAGCGGGTCCGGATGCCGCTTCGCACGTCGGAACCGCTCCTCGTAACGCGCGAGTCCGACGGCACCGCTGCGCGACGGATCGGAAGCCCGCACGATGTCGGCATCGAGGAACGGCTCCAGCGGGAGCCGGTGGAGCGCGGCGAGGGCGCCCATGTACTCGTCCATGACCGAGTCCCGCTCGGCCGGCTCGGCCTCGACCAGGTAGGGCTGGCCCGGGACGGCGTCCATCACGTACGCGTCCGCTCCGTCGATCCAGCCGTGGACGGCGGGGACCGGTATCCCGGCCCCGTGCACCACGTCCTGGAATCGCATCTCGTGGTCGAGCGGGAAGATCAGTTCCATGTCGACCCGGTCGCCGCGGACGACGACCTCGCGCGGAGCGTCGTCGATCGCGACCGTCGCGAACCACACCGGCCGCCACCGGGCCTGGCGTCGCATGGCCACGATCGGTCCGAGGTTCGCCTCCAGCCATGCGCGCACGGCAGCGTCGGTCGAGAGCATGGCCGGATGGTAGGGCGCGGCCACGGGGCCGGGTACGAGCGTCGGGGGATCGGTACGCTCGCCGGCGATGCACGAGCGCGAGCACTGGTTCGAGGCCATGGCCGACCATCTCGGGTCGGCGTATCTGCGGTACTCGTTCACCAAGGGGACCGACCAGGAGGTCGACTTCCTGCTCGATGTCCTCGATCTGGCCCCGGGCGGCCGCGTGCTCGACGTCGGTTGTGGCCCCGGTCGCCACGCGCACGCCATGGCGGCTCGTGGGCTGCGCGTCCACGGTGTGGACATCAGCCAACGGTTCGTCGACCTGGCGGACGCCGCCGGGGTCGACGGTGCGACGTTCGAGCGCGTCGATGCCCGGGCGTTGGCCTTCGAGGGCGAGTTCGACGCCGCGATCTCGCTGTGTCAGGGCGCCTTCGGGCTGGCGGGTGCCGTCCACGAGCCCGTCCCGGTGACCGACCCCGACGGCGAGATCCTGACCGGCATGGCCCGAGCCGTCCGGCCGGGCGGACTGGTGTGTCTCAGCGCCTTCTCCTCCTACTTCATGATGCGCTACCTCGAGGACCACGACGCCTTCTTCGCCGATCACGGGGTGAATCACGAGCGCACCGCCCTGCGGAACGAGGACGGCGAGGAGGAGTGGCACGACCTCTACACCAGCTGCTTCACGCCTCGCGAGCTCCGCCTCCTGGCCGCCGGCGCCGGTCTGGAGGTGGTGGCGCTCTGGTCGGTCACCCCGGGCCGCTACGAACGTCGCGCACCCTCGAGCGAGGAGCCCGAGTTCCTCCTCGTGGCGCGTCGTCCCGGCTGACGGCCGCCCCGCCGACCGATGTCGCTTTCGGGAATGCCGCAAGTAGCCTGGTGAGGCTTTCCCGGCGACTGCTCGCGGCTGCCCGGAAACGCTCCCAGCCCTGGCGCCGCCGGGGATGGGGTCACGTCAAGCCGTTCAAGGGCTCCTGGCCCGGGTTCGGCCCGATTTCTATCCGCTACCAAAGAAGTTTCCGTGTCCGACACCACTACCGACCCCACCACCGAACTCGACAGCCTCGAGGGATACGAACCACGCCAGATCGTCCTGGACGACCTCGAAGGTCAGAACATGGACGAGGCCTATGCCGCCACGATGGTCTCCGTCGAGGACGGCCAGCTCGTCAACGGCACGGTGGTCAAGGTCGACCGCGACGAAGTCCTCCTCGACATCGGCTACAAGTCCGAGGGCGTCATCCCCAGTCGCGAACTCTCGATTCGCAACGACGTCGACCCCAACGAGGTCGTCTCCATGGGCGAGGCCGTCGAGGCCCTCGTCATCCAGAAGGAAGACAAGGAAGGCCGCCTGATCCTGTCCAAGAAGCGTGCGCAGTACGAGCGCGCGTGGGGCAAGATCGAGGAGATCAAGGAGGCCGAGGGCGTCGTCAAGGGCCTCGTGATCGAGGTCGTCAAGGGCGGCCTGATCGTCGACATCGGACTTCGCGGGTTCCTCCCCGCATCGCTGGTCGAGCTGCGTCGCGTCCGCGACCTGCAGCCGTACGTCGGCCGTGAGCTCGAAGCCAAGATCATCGAGCTCGACAAGAACCGCAACAACGTCGTTCTCTCCCGCCGGGCATGGCTCTAGGAGACCCAGAAGGAACAGCGCGAGGAATTCCTCGACAACCTCAAGCCGGGCGAGCGCCGCCGCGGCACGGTGTCGTCGGTGGTCAACTTCGGTGCGTTCGTCGACCTCGGCGGCATGGACGGTCTCGTCCACGTCTCCGAGCTCAGCTGGAAGCACGTCGACCATCCATCGTCGGTCGTCACCGTCGGCGACGAGATCGACGTCGAGGTGCTCGAGGTCGATCTGGACCGCGAGCGCATCAGCCTGTCGCTCAAGGCGACCCAGCAGGATCCCTGGCAGGAGTTCGCCTCGGGTCACCGGGTCGGCGAGCTGGTCTACGGACGGGTCACCAAGCTGGTGCCGTTCGGTGCGTTCGTCCAGGTCGGCGACGGCATCGAGGGCCTGGTCCACATCTCGGAGATGTCGGCCCACCACGTCGAGCTTCCGGAACAGGTCGTCACCCCGGGTGAGGAGCTGTGGGTGAAGATCATCGACATCGACCTGCAG
>JBCCFK010000052.1:0-17641 GCA_039029775.1 Actinomycetota bacterium
CCGCCGCACTCTTCGCTCGCGAGCGCGGCGCCGGCGGACAGCTGGTCGAGGTACCGATGGTCGACGCGTGCATGTACTTCTTCTGGCCCGACGGGATGATGGACAAGACCCTCATCGACGACGACGCGAACGGTGGACTGCGGCTGGCCGAGATCTACAACCTCACCGAGTGCGCCGACGGCATGCTCGTCTACTTCGCGGCCTCCGATCCGCAGCGCCATGGCGTCTACGAGGCCTGTGGCCATCCGGAGTGGAGCGAGGACGAGCGCTTCGGCACGATGATGGCGCTGGCCCAGAACCCCGAGAACTTCCAGATCCTCGGGGGCATGATCGCCGATGCGTTCCGTGAGATGAGCGTGGCCGACGCCGTCGCCGCCTTGGTGGCCGCCGACGTGCCGGCCGGTCCGATCCTCACGGCCGAGCAGTCGATCGCGGATCCCCAGATCGTCCACAACGGGACGCTCGCCACGTGGCAACACCCAGACGCCGGAACGATCCAACAGCCCGTGCCTGCGGCCCGCTTCCACGAGACGCCCGCCGCGGTCGCGACCTCCGCGGCCCATCGCGGCCAGCACAACGACGAGATCCTGGCCGCCATCGGTCGCTCGGCCGAGGACATCGCCGCGCTGCGCGAGGCAGGCGTCATCGGCTGAGGGAACCGCCGCAGCGCCCGCTAGCCTGTCAGGCCGCCCAGAGGCGGGGTCCGGCGTCAACATGGGGGCGTGGTGGAGGAACGACACCCGGAACACGAGGCCGAACAGGCCTACATCGTCGCCGCGCGCGCTGCGCTCGACGAAGCCGTCGCGCACGTCGAGACGCTGCTCGTGGCGGCGAGGAGCGATCGCCACAACCCGGACGCCCAGGCCCTGGCCGCCAACCTCACCGGCAGGATCCAACGCCTTCGCGATGCGGGATCGCAGGCCGCGTGCTTCGCCCGTCTCGACGACGAGGACGACGACACCCACTACATCGGGCGTCAACACATCGCCGACTCGGATCAGAACCCGCTGGTGATCGACTGGCGAGCCCGGGCCGCCGAGCCGTTCTACCGGGCCACGGCCCTGCACCCGATGGGTGTCGAGCTGAGGCGCCAGTTCGTCCTCGAGGGCGACGAGCTCATCGAGATCTACGACACGGACCTCACCGACCCGGACGCGGCGGCGGGAATCCCGGACCCGTTGCTCGCCGAGATCAACCGGGCGCGTACCGGGTCGATGCGAGAGATCGTCGCCACGATCCAGTCCGAGCAGGATCGCATCGTCCGCGCGCCCCTCGACCGGACGCTGGTGGTCCAGGGCGGACCCGGTACCGGCAAGACCGCGGTCGGCCTCCATCGAGCGGCGTATCTGTTGTTCGAGCACCGGGACCTCCTGAGCCGCGAAGGCGTCCTCGTGGTCGGGCCGAACAGGCGATTCCTCGACTACATCGCCGACGTCCTGCCGAGCCTCGGCGAGCGGAGTTCCCGCCAGATCGTGCCGTCGGACCTGGGCGACATCGAGCTGCCGGCCGACGACGGGCTGTCCACCGAGCACCGGCGCCTCGCGGGAGACCCCCGCATGGTGCGACTGGTCCGGCGACACCTCGAGCTGGCGCTGGTCGAGCCGTCGGAGGACGCGCGGGTTCGGACCGACGTGGGCAGCGCCACGTTGAGGGCCACCGGCGCCCGCGCTCACATGACCGATGTGCTCCGCGAGTTCGACCGCATCGGTCCCGCTCGCGAGACGTGGATGTCGCGGATGATCAGCGATCTCCGAGACGACATCCGCTCGCGCTCGGTGGGAGGCCCGACCGTGACCGCCTCCGAGTTCGCGAACGCGGTCCGCAAAGCGCCGGCCTTCAGGGACTTCGTGAAGGCGCATTGGCCCGAGGCCAAGCCCCAACCGACGATCAGGGCCCTCTGGCGTGACACGGTGCGCGATGCATCGCTCCTGGCCGAGGTCGGCTTCGAGGTCGGCGACGTCGAGGTGTTGCAGCAACGGCCGGCCAGGCGCGGCCTGAGCGAGGTCGACCGGCCGCTGATCGACGAGGCGTCGTACCAACTGGGCCAACGGTTCGTCGACTACGGCCACGTGATCCTCGACGAGGCGCAAGACCTGTCCCCGATGGCGTTGCGGATGGTCGCACGACGGGCGAAGGGACAGTCGTTCACCATCCTCGGCGACGTCGCCCAGTGCAGCGGCCACTGGATGTACGAGGACTGGGAGCTCCCGTTGGCCAGCCTCGGAACGACCGGGGCTCCGGTCGAACTCGCCGAGCTCACGGTCGGGTACCGGGTACCCGACGAGTTCATCGCGTTGGCCAACGCCGTCCTGCCCGAGATCGGCGACACGCTGCGCCCGACCTCCTCGGTCCGGCCGGCCGCCGAGCCACCGGGCTGGCAGCAGGTCGCGGCCGACCACCTCGTGGCGACGGTCGCTGCCCGCGCTGTGGAAGCCGACGCGCGGTGGGCCAGCGTCGCCGTCGTCGATGCCGACCCCGAGCGTCGCGATGCGATCGTCGGCGCCATCGACGCTGACTCGACGGTCGACGTGCTCTCACCGCTCGAGGCCAAGGGACTCGAGTTCGACGCCGTGATCGTGGTCGAGCCGGCGGAGATGCACGATTCGCATCGGTCCTGGCGCCCGCTGTTCGTCGCGGTCACCAGGGCCGTCCAGCATCTCGACATGGTGGGCACCCGGCCGCTGCCCGCGCAGCTCGTCCCTCTGGTCGTCGCCGCGTGAGCGAGCGCCTGTCGCTGGAGGACCTTCGCGTGGACCACGCCGACGAGATGGTCGATGTCCTCGCGTCTCCCGAGCTGTACGCGATCACCGGGGGCACACCCCCGACGATCGACGATCTCCGCCGCCGCTATGAACTCCAGGTCGCGGGCCCTGGGCGGACCGACGAGGAGTGGCGCAACTGGATCGTCCGCGTCGACGGCCGGGCGGTCGGGTTCGTGCAGGCGACGGTGACGGGGACGGCGGCGACCCTCGCCTGGTTGATCGGGGTGCGATGGCAGGGGCGGGGCCACGCAAAGGCGGCGGTCGCCGACGTGTGCGACCTGCTCCGGGAGCAGGGGATCGACCGATTCGACGCGTGGATCGCGCCCGGCCACGTCGCGTCCGAACGCGTGGCTGCGAGCGCGGGGCTGCGGCGGACCGACCAGACCGACGACGACGGCGAGGTCCGGTGGAAGACCCCCTGATCGCTGGCTACTGCGTCTCGGTGGCGACCAGCCCGGGCAGGTCGACCCAGTCCTGCTTGTGCGCGACCCAGTACTGCGCCTGGGGTACCACCGAGGACGTGTCGTCGAGCGTTCCCGCCTTCAGGGCGACGATGCCGGCGGGCTCCACGAACGTGGAGATGATCGGCGAACCACAGCTGCCGCAGAACTTGCGGTACACGTAGACCGCGTCACCGGACTCGCCGCGGTCCTCGAACACCGTCAACTCGCCCTCGATCCTCAGTTGGCCCTCGGGCATCACGAGATTGACCGAGTACGCGCCACCGCTCTGGCGCTGGCAGTGCGAACAGTGACAGACCACCGTGGCGACCGGGTCCCCCTCGAACTCGTACGTGACCTGACCGCAGTTGCATCCACCGGTTCCCGACATGTCGGAGAAACGTAGTCGCCACGCCACCGCGAGGTGGCTTCCGCCCTACCTCCGGGTAACACTGGTGGCCATGCAGCCGACCTATTCAGCCGAGGCCGAGGCCTTTCGCGAGAAGATCCAGGCGTTCCTCGCCGAGCACCTGCCATCCAACTGGAAGGGCCTTGGCGCCCTCGACGCCGACGAGGCCTACCGCTTCACGAACGAGGAGTGGCGGCCCCTGCTGGCCGAGCAGCGCTACCTGGCCCCCGCGTGGCCCGCGGAGTACGGCGGCGGTGGCCTCTCCGAACTCGAGCAGGTCATCCTGGCCGAGGAGTTCCGCAAGGCCGGTGTCCCCGAGGGCGGGACCAACGACGCCTTCAGCATCCAGATGTGCGGCAACACGATCCTGAACTGGGGCACCGAGGAACAGAAGGCCGAGTTCCTCCCGAAGATCATCTCCGGCGAGATCGTCTTCTGCCAGGGCTACAGCGAGCCGGACTCGGGATCGGACCTGGCGAGCCTCGGTTGCCGCGCGGTCCTCGACGGCGACGAGTGGATCATCAACGGTCAGAAGATCTGGACGTCGGCGGGCCAGTACGCCAACTGGATCTTCGTGCTGTGCCGCACCGACCTCGACGTGCCTCAGCACAAGGGCATCAGCTTCATCCTCTGCCCGACCGAGCAGCCCGGCGTCGAGTTGCGTCCGATCGAGATGATCTCGGGCGAGTCGGAGTTCAACGAGACCTTCTTCACCGATGCTCGGGCGGCCAAGGACCACGTCATCGGCGGGGTCAACAACGGTTGGGCCGTGGCGATGTCGCTGCTCGGCTACGAACGCGGTGAGGCCGCGGCGACCATGCCGGTCATGTTCCGCGGCGAGTTCGATCGCCTGCTCGACCTCGCGAAGGACCGCGGCCGCAGCGACGACCCGACCATTCGCCAACGGCTGGCGCAGGGCTACATCGAGGTCGAGATCATGCGCCTGCTCGGCATGCGCACGCTGACGGGATTCCTCGCCGGCAAGCAGCCGGGACCGGGTGAGTCGGCCTTCAAGCTCTACTGGTCCGAATACCACCAGAGGATCACCGAGCTGTCGCTCGACATCCTGGGAGCGGAGGCAATGGTGCCCGAGGGGCCGTCGCCGTCGAGCTCGTTCCACACCGACAACCCAGGGGCACCGAACATGAGTGCGAGCTGGATCGGCACGTTCTACAACGCCCGCGCCGGGACGATCTACGCAGGAACCAGCCAGGTCCAGCGCAATATTCTGGGCGAGATGGTGCTCGGTCTCCCGAAGGAGCCCCGGCCGAAGGGCTGACCTCAGCTCTGCAAGAGGGCGATCACCTCGTCCGTGGGCCGGACGTCGCCGAAGCTCCGGTACACGGTGTGCAGCGTGGCGTTGAGGTCCTCGTCGCTGACCGCGGCGTTGGCATCGGCCACCATCAGTGGGCGATAGCCCAGCGTGTTCGCGTCGCGGACCGTCGATTCGCAGCACACGTTCGCGAGGGTGCCGACGACGATCACGTTCTCGACGCCGCGCTCACCGAGGTGCTCGTGCAGGGGGCACCGCCCGGGAAAGAAGGCGCTCGCCGCCGACTTCTCGACGTACAGGTCTCCGTCCTGTGGGTCGAGCGACGCGGCCAGGCGCTCACGAACGTGGCCGGAGCCACCGGACGTCGCGTAGATCGACGCCACCGCCTCGCCGAAGAACTCCACGTGGAGCGGTGGTGGGGGAACGTCGGCCGGGACGACCCAGGCGACGATCCCGCCGGCTCTCCGGAGCGCGTCGGCGAGCCGGTTGACGTTGGCCACGACGCCTGCGGCGTACGGGTTCTCGTCGACGAAGAACGGGACCAGGTCGATGACGACCAGCGCGGTCCTGGCGGGCTCGAGGCGCTCGAACGCGTGGCGTCGGCCTCGCCGCGCCTCGTGTCGCCGGTACTGCGCCGGGTCGATCCGCCACTCGTGCAGCATCAGGCGTCGAACTCCCAGGCTTCGGTCAGCCAGTCGAGCAGCTGATCGTCGATCTCATCGGCGCCGCGGACGTTCACGACGTGGTAGTGGCGGCCGCTGTGCTCGACCACCTTCCTCGCGAGCCGGTCGCTCGCCAGCTTGCGATCGAGGTTGAAACAGACCGCAACCCACTTCGTCATCGTGCGCAGCTGCAGGAAGGACGTGCGTCGCTTGAAGAAGATGCCGACCGACACCGGCTCGAACCAGATGTCGGGGTCGAGCGACCGCATGTGATCGCGGACGATGTCGAAGATCGGTCGCTCGAACTCCGGTCCGGTCTCGAAGTACTCGTCGATGTCCATCGCAGGGGCGCATTCGTGACCCTGGTTGGTCCGCCCGAACCGGCGGTGGCACTCCGGGCACTCCCACATACGTGGAATGATCGCACGCATGAGGATCACGCGGCTCTACACCGGCGACGACGGCATCAGCCACTTCGAAGACGTCGACATCGCGCTCGAGGACTACGGCGCGGCCGGTCAGGTGTCCGCACTGTGGCGCGGTCCCGGCGTGATCTTCCGCGAGGTCGCAGCCGACTACGAGCTCGACTTCCACGTCGCGCCACGCCGCCAACTCGTGGTCAACCTCACGGGTTCGGTCGAGATCGACACCGGTGAGGAGGCGCGCGTGTTCGCCGCGGGTTCGATCATGCTGGCCGAGGACACCACCGGCAAGGGCCACGTCAGTCGCAACGTCGACGGGCAGCCCAGGACGTGCCTCTTCGTCCCTCTCGACGACGGCGTGGGGGAGCGCCCGGCCTAGCGGCGCGGGCGTCGGCGGCTCGGGACGGTTACCGTTCCGGCATGGCATTCGAAGCGCTGGAAGCCGCAGCTGTCGACGGCGAGATCATCGACGCATGCCGGATCTCGTGGGACAACCTGGGGAAGCCCGGCGGATGGTGGAGTGGCGCCGACCGGCTCGCGATCGCCCGGCAGATCCGGCGCTCCGCGCCGCGCCCGCTCTGGGACCGGGCCCCGGAACTCGTCGACGTCGGCGACGAGCCCGATGGGGACCTGAGCGCGTTCGTCCGAGCCCTCACCGAGCGTGTGACGACCCAGCCGTCGAGCATCGACCACGAGACGTACCTGCACGTCGTCGACCGGATCGGTGAGGACGCATACGCAGAACTGGCGGCCATCGCCAGCCAGGTCGTCCCGATCGATCATCTCCACGACGCCCTCGGACTGGAACGGGAGCCGTTCCCCGAGGCGGAGGTGGGCGAGCCGACGGGGGAGCGGCCGGTGGACCTCGTCGAAGACGTCGCGTTCCTGCCAACCCTGCCGGCCGACGGACTGCCCCATGTCGCGGTGTCGCTGAGCCTGGCCCAGGCCGACAACGCCCGCCGGATGCTGCTGGTGCGGGCCATGTATTCCGGTCGCAGCTTCGGCGACATGGTCTGGACGCACCGGGCCCTCAGCCGACCCCAGATCGAGCTCGTGGCGGCGCGGACCTCGGCGCTCAACGAGTGCTTCTATTGAACGACCGCGCACGCCATGTTCCTCCGTGCGAGTAGCAACGCCATCGACACGCCGGCCGACGAGGCCGCCATCACCGCAGACCACGCCGAGGACGCGAACGTCCCCGCCGGCGTGGAGTTGATCGAGTTCACCACGGCCGTCCACCGAATGGACGAGACGGTCGGCGCGGCACGGGATGCGCTGGTCGCGGTCGTCGGACGCGCCGGAATGATCGACGCGGCGGTGACCGCCGCTGTCTTCCGTGGCCTCAACATCGCCGCCGACACGTCCGGCATCCGCGTCGACGACAGCTGGGAGGGGACGGCCCGCGAGCTGATGGGCTCGATCGGGACCGGAGCCTTCCGCACCGCGGCGAACAGCCCGGCCATCGCCGGCTGAGTCGACCACGCCCGCGGCAAAGAAAGTGCCCGCGTGGGGTCTGACACCGCGCGGGCACTTTCTCAGCCGAGCCGGGTGCTTCGGCGCGTCAGGCGGTCAGGGTCGCGAGCTTGTCGAGCATCGGTTCGAGGGTCTCCGCACCCGCCGGGGGCAGGAAGAAGACCACGCGATCGACGCCGATCTCCTCGAGATGGTCGAGTTCCTCCCGCGCGGTGGGACCGGCGAAGATCGACACCTCGAAGTCGGAGCGACTCCTTCCGGCCTCTTCGCACAGGCGGTCGGCGTCGGCGAGTTGGGCGGCGAGGTCCTCGGTGCCGCGGCCCCCGATCGGCATCCAGCCGTCGCCGTACTTCACGGCTCGCTTGAGCGCACCCGGATAGACCCCACCCACATGCACGGGAGGCCCACCGGCCTGGACCGGTTTCGGGTTCGCGTACATGGCGTCGAAGGAGATCTGGTCGCCGTGGTACTCGGCGACCTCGTTGCCCCAGATCGCGCGCATCGCCTCGACCGACTCACGCATCCGGCCGAACCGCGTGGTGGGGTCGGTCCCGTGATCCTCCATCTCCTCGATGTTCCACCCCGCACCGATGCCCAACATGAAGCGGCCGTTGGACACGACGTCGAGGCTGGCCGCCTCCTTCGCCGTGTGGATCGGATCGCGCTGGATCACCAGCGCGATGCCGGTCGCCACCCGCAACGTCGTGGTGACCGACGCCGCTGCGGTGAGTGCGACGAACGGATCGAGCGTGTCGTAGTACATCTGCGGCAGCTCGGGTCCGCCGGGCCAGGGTGACTTCCGGCTCGCGGGGATGTGGCTGTGCTCGGCGACCCACAGCGACTCGAAGCCGCGCTGTTCGAGTGCGGGCCCGAGTTCGGTCATCGGCATGGCGTAGGCGGTGGGAAAGATCGTGGCGGCGTAGTGCATAGTGGTGAGGATTGCAGATGACGGGTGCACGTGGGGGAGAACCGTGACCGACACCGCCGACGACGAGAGCTCGTTGACGCTCGACGAGGTCAACTTCTTCGATCCCGACATCCAGGAGTGCCCCTACGACGCGTACGCCCTCCTCCGCGACGAGGCGCCGATCTGGCAGGACCCGCGGACCGGGATGTTCGTCGTGACGCGCTACGACGACATCCACGCGATCCTGCGCGACACGGAGCGGTTTCGAAACGCGCGCGATCGCTCGAAGACCGACCCGCGTGCCGAGAGGATCCGGGCGCTCTACGAGGAGAAGGGCTGGGTCCCGGCGCCGACACTGGCGGGTCGGGACGATCCGAACCACAAGGAGATGCGCGGACTCTTCAACCACGCCTTCCGTCCGCAGAAGGTCAAACAGCTCGACCCGTTCGTCGAGGACCTCGCGAACCGTCTGATCGACGACTTCATCGACGACCGTCGCTGCGACTGGGTCAGGCAGTTCGCCGTCCCCCTGCCGTTGATCATCATCGGTGTCCAGATGGGAGCCAAGGAGGAGGACATCTGGCAGATCAAGGCCTGGACCGACGCCTGGGTGCAGCGGCTCGGCCTGATGCAGACCGAGGCCGAGGCGATCTGGTCGACCGAGATGGAGATCGAGGCCCAGCACTACTTCCAGCCGATCTTCGAACGCCTCCGCGAGGAACCCGACGACACCCTGTTGAGCGATCTCGTCAACACCGAGATCCCCGAGTGGGGCCGCACGCTCAACGACAACGAGCTCCACGCCGAGATGATGGCAGACACCTTCGTCGGTGGATCCGAGACGTCGACGAACGCGATCTCGGCGGGCGTCATGTTGTTGATCCGCCAGCCCGAGCAGTGGGACCGCCTCAAGTCCGACCCGGACCACTACCTGCCGGTCCTCGTCGAGGAGATCCTGCGATTGGAGGGCCCCGTGCAAGGGCTCTTCCGACAGACCGCTGTCGACGTGGACATGCACGGTGTGCACATCCCGGCCGGGTCGGTGATGAACATCCGGTACGCCGCCGCCAACCTGGACGAGAACGTGTTCGACTGCCCCAGGGAGATGGACCTCGAGCGGGACAACGCCAGGCAGCACCTCGCGTTCGGCTTCGGCACGCACCATTGCATGGGCGCTCCGCTCGCCCGGCGAGAGATCTTCCTCAGCTTCCAGGCGCTGGTGCAGCGCATCGACGAGATGTGGTTCATCGAGGGCGAGAACGACTTCCTCCACCAGCCGAACTTCTGTCTCCGGGCGTTGAAGGAACTGCACATCGGCTTCACGCCGGCCGGCGCCTGACATGCCACTCGTGATCGGCCTCACAGGCGGCATGGGAGTCGGCAAGTCCACCGTCGCAGGACTGTTGGCCGAGGGTGGTGCAACCGTCATCGACGTCGACGGCGTCGGCCGAGCGGTGTTGGAGCCCGAGGGTGGTGCCTTCGCCGGCGTCGTGGCGGCGTTCGGCGCCGGCGTGGTGGGTGACGACGGCCGTATCGACCGCGGCGCCCTGGCCGCGGAGGTCTTCGGCGGCGACGGCCGCCTGGCCGAGCTCGAGGCCATCAGCCATCCGGCGATCAACGCCGTCCTCGCCGACCGGGTGCGCGACATGACCGCAACGCTCGTGCTCGACATGGCGGTGCTGACGGAGTCGAGGCTGGGCTGGATCGGCGAGGAGCGCCTGTACCACCGGGTCATCGTCGTCGAGACACCGCTCGACCTGAGGTTCGCCCGCCTCGCGGACCGGGGCGTCGCCGAGGACGCGGCGCGAGCCCGGATCGCAGCCCAGGCGAGCGATCACGACCGACGACTGCTCGCCGACGTCGTGATCACCAACGACGGCGACCTCGACCAGCTCCGCGACCGGGTCGACGTTCTGCGTCCCACCATCGCTTCGTGGGAGGTCCAGGAGCAATGAGCCGTTGGAGCCGACGCAAGGACGTCCTGCGTGGCGAGGACTACGACAAGCGCTGGCGCGACCTGGAGGCCTCCGGCGTCCAGATCCACGGCGAGGCCGACCTCGTCGACTGGTTCGAGCCGACATCGGTGCTCGACGCCGGATGTGGCACCGGCCGGGTGGCGATCGAACTCGACCGAAGGGGCCGCACCGTCGTCGGCGTCGACAACGACCCCCGCATGCTGGCTCCCGCCATCGAGAAGGCGCCCGAACTCCGGTGGATCGACGGTGATCTCCTGGACGTGCACGTCGACGACGGTCACGGGGGACGGCAACGCTTCGACGTGGTCGTGGCGGCCGGCAACGTGATGGTCTTCCTCGAACCCGGCACCGAGGGTGCGGTGGTCGTCAACCTGTCTGCCCACCTGGCGCCGGGTGGCCGGCTGATCAGCGGCTTCCAGCTGAAGGCCCACCGGATGGGACTCGCCGTCTACGACCGACACTGCGACGCTGCGGGCCTGAAGCTGGAACACCGTTGGTCGACGTGGGAACGCGACGCGTGGGATCCGCTGGGCGACTACGCCGTGAGCGTCCACCGGCTCGATGCGGTCACCGACTGACCCGGCCCGGTAGGGTCGACGCACCGACCGACGAAGGAGACAGCGTGGCGAAGGTCACCATCTACCACAACCCCAATTGAAACTCCTCCAAGAACGCCTTGGCGGTCGCCGAGGAGATGGGCGTGGACCATGACGTCGTGCTCTACATCAAAGAGCCGCCGGACCAGGCCACGCTGGAGAAGATCGTGAAGGGTCTCGAGGATCCCGTCGAGGACCTCGTCCGCAAGGACAGCAAGTTCAAGAAGCTCGAGCTGAACCCCGACGACTACGTCGACAATCCCGATGCCGTGGTCGAGATCCTGGTCAAGCACAAGCAGCTGCTGCAACGGCCCGTCATCGTCAAGGGCACCAAGGCCATCATCGGTCGACCCAAGGATCGGATCGCACCGTTCATCGGCTGACCCGCAGGCGGGGGCAGCTCCCCGCAGATACTCGGGCATGAACGACCACGAGCTCGCAGGTTGGCTGGCCGATCAGGCCGGGCAGGCGCTGCTGCACCTGCGCGCCCAGGCGCTGGAGGAAGGCTCCAACCCGTGGGACCTCCGCTATCGCGGGGACATGCTCGGCCATCGGATCCTGGTGGACGCTCTCGCCGAACATCGTCCCGACGACGCGGTCCTGAGCGAGGAGGGTGCCGACGACCGGTCCCGCCTCGACTCGCGCCGGACCTGGATCGTGGACCCGCTCGACGGCACCCAGGACTACCCGTACCACGACAGCGCCGAGTGGGCCGTCCACGTCGCCCTGGTCGAGGCTGGTGTGCCCACGGCGGCTGCGGTGTCGGTCCCAGGGATGCACCGCCTCTTCGGTACCGACCTCCACCCCGTTCCGTCACGGCCCGACCGGACCAGTCCGATCGTGGTTTCGAGTCGTTCGAACACCTACTACGCCGCCGATGTCGCCGATGCGCTCGGCGCCCGCCTCACGGCCTGTGGCTCGGCAGGCGTGAAAGCGATGCTGGTGGTCGGGGGAGAAGCCGACGTGTACATCCATGCGAGCGGCCTCTACGAGTGGGACGCCTGCGCACCGGCGGGCGTCGCTGCTGCTGCCGGCATGGTGGTGGCCGACCTCGAGGGCGACCCGATCGAGTACAACAAGCCGCACCCGGTCGTGCGTGGGCTGGTCATCTGCCGACCCGAATACGCAGATCAGGTTGGCGACACATTGCGCTGGTGAGTCGATTCCGCTCGGATTTCCCGAGAGACGAACGTCACCCGCCGTTGAAAGCGCTGCTGAACGGCGTAGCGTGAAAGGGTCCACCCGGACACCCGCGAAACACAAGGAAACCCCCCAATGCACACCGGAACTGTCAAGTTCTTCAATACCGAAAAGGGGTACGGATTCATCACTCGCCCCGATGGCGACGATGTGTTCGTCCACTACAGCAACATCGCCGGCAGCGGCTTCCGCAACCTCGAGGAAGGCCAGGCCGTGGAATTCGAGATCGGACCGGGACGGAAGGGCGACGAAGCCCTGAACGTTCGGGCCATCTGAGGTGGCGGGTAAGGGTCGCCAGAGCTGGGAGAAGCGCCAGCGAGAAAAGGCGAAGAAGGACAAACAGATCGCCAAGCGGGCCGAGCGCGAAGAGCGCAAGCAGGCTGCGGCCGACGGTGAGGACGAGCCGACCGAAGGCCCGACCGAAGCCGAGCTGTACGCCCGGTTCGCCAAGCTGAGCGAGCGCCACGCCGCCGGCGAGATCGACGACGAGACCTTCGAGGAGAAGCGAGCCGAGCTGTTCGAGATGCTCGGCCTCGAGATCCACTGACCGGTCCACGTCCGTCCGACTGAACACCCTCGCCCCCGGGCGGGGGTTTCGCCGCGCCCTGCGGGCCGTCCGGTTCCGTCTTCCGATGCCGCGACCCGGGCCACGCGGCTGACTACGGTCGCCTGCGAGGGGTTCGCATTCACATGGCCACGCCGACTCGTGGTGGGACTTCCCCCTCGACGGGGTGGGCCGCCGCCTGGGCGCAGCCATCGCAGCCCTCGTCGTGCTGACGATCGTCGGGATCGTGCTGCTGTGGCCCTCGGAGGACGCCGAGGTGCCCCAGGTGCTGGTCGGCAGCGGGGTCGAGCGCCTCGACGTGGCGGTGGACAGCGTCGAGGAGGCGGACTGCATCGGCGCTCCCGACAGCCCGATCAAGTGCGTCGAGATCGCGTTCGGACTGCCCGAGGGCGAGAGCGGCTCCTTCATCCTCACGCCATCGGTGAGCACCCCGGTGATCGAGGTGGGGGATCGCATCGTGGTGGCCAACCAGGGCGGGATCGTCGAGGAGCGGTTCCGGTACTTCTTCCTCGACTTCCAACGGGATCGGTCCCTCATCCTGCTCGTGGCGTTGTTCGCCGGTGCCGTCCTGCTGCTCGGGCGCTGGCAGGGCCTGCGTTCCCTGGTGGCCCTGGCGCTGAGCTTCGTGGTGTTGGTGGGGTTCACGCTGCCCGCCCTCCTCGAGACGGGCTCGCCGGTGTGGGTGGCCATCGTCGGATCGAGCGCCGTGGCGGTGATCACGCTCTATCTGACCCACGGCATCAATCACCTCACCACGGTCGCGCTCGTGGGGTCGCTGCTGTCGTTGAGCGTGACCGGGTTCTTCGCCTGGATCTTCGTCCGGGCGACTTCCCTCACGGGTCTCTCCGACGAGAACGGCCTCTTCCTCATCTCCGCCAACGAAGGAGTCGACCTGCCCGGCGTGCTGCTGGCGGGCATGATCATCGGCACGATCGGCGTACTGGACGACGTGACGGTCACCCAGGCCGCAGTGGTCTCCGAGCTCCACGACGTGGATCCGCACATGTCACGCTCCCGTCTCTACGCGGGGGCGCTCCGGGTCGGTCGAGACCACATCGGCTCGACGACGAACACGCTCGTGTTCGCGTACGCGGGCGCGGCGCTGCCGCTCCTCCTGCTCTTCACCCAGGCGCAGCTGTCGCTGGACACGGTGCTGACGAGCGAGATCGTCGCCGTGGAGATCGTGCAGGCGCTCGTGGGTGGTCTCGGGCTGGTGTCGTCGGTGCCGATCACGACGGCGCTCGCCGTGTGGGTGGTGGGCAGCCACGATCACGGCTCTCCGCCTGCGGGCCATGCCGCACCGGCGGATCATCCGTGATGTTACATTCGCCATGCATCTGTCGACGTTGATGTAATACTGCGCTAGGCTCTGAGGCATGGCCGACACCGCCGCTCCGACTCACGACCAGCTGGTCCAGCGATACACCGGTGGCCTCGCCCCGGCTCCGGGCGCGATCGCCCCGTTCGAAGGCTCGGACCGGCTCCGTCCTGACGGCCGTCCGAAGCCGGAGTTCCGCCGATCGCTGCGCACCATCGACGACGCACGCAACACGTGGACCGTGCTGTGGCTCTTCGCGTTTCCCGTCGCCGTCGTCTGGGCCGCGATCGCGGTCGACCACTGGGCTTTCACCGTGCTGGCCGCACTCTTGATGGGTACGCACTTCCCGCGGTTCGCGATCCTGAACCACGAAGCGGCGCACCGGCTGTTGTTCTCCAACCGGTGGTGGAACGACGCCATCGGGGAGAAGCTCGTCGGCCTGGTGACCTTCGGCGACGGCGGAAACGGCTACCGCCTGACCCACACCAACCATCATCGAGACGAGTTCGGCCCGCGCGAGCCGGACTTCCTGTTGTACTCCCGCTACCCGATACCCAAGGACTCGATGCGGCGCAAGATGACCCGTGACGCGTCTGGGGTGTCGGGGTGGAAGAACCTCAAGCCCGTCTTCCGCGGCCTGGCCAGGCCCGGCTATCGCATCCGAGCGGTGAAGACCCTGGCCGCGCAAGCCGTGATCTTCGGGCTGTTCTGGGCGGCAGGGTCTGCATGGCTCTACCTGTTCGTGTGGTTCCTGCCGTGGATGACCTACTGGCGAGTCGTCAATCGGCTCCGGGCCCTGGCCGAACACGCCGGCATGACCCGGAACGACGACCGGCGCTACACCACGCACCACATCCGCCAGCACTGGCTGCCGAGCTTCTTCTTCGTGCCGTTCAACACCGGTTACCACCTGGCCCACCACGTCGATTCGGGCGTGCCCTGGCGGAACCTGCCCACCCTGCACCGTGCGATGGAGGAGGACGGCTACATGGACGGCGTGACGGTCCACGACAGCTATCGCGCGTTCTGGCGGACCCTCGCCCGCTGATGCCATCCGCCGGGCTGTCGGCCCGCAGCGTCATCGCGTCGACACTGCTGGGCACACACCCACCGGAGATGGACGGGCGATTCCTGGTGGCGTTCGCCAAGCGATTCGGCATCGCCGAGGGCACGGCGAGAGTCGCGCTCAGCCGAATGGTCGATCGTGGCGAACTCGAGAATGCGGGCGGCCGATACCGCCTGGCCGGCCACCTTGCGGAGCGCCAGGGGCGCCAGGACGCCGCTCGGGCTTCGGTGTCGGGTGCGTGGGACGGGCGTTGGGTGCAAGCCGTCGCGGTCGGCACCGCCTCACCGACCCGGCGAGCCACGCGGCGCTCGCAGTTCGCCGCGGCGAAGTTGGCCGAGCTCCGGGAGGGCGTCTGGCTCCGACCCGACAATCTCGAAACGGACCGGGCGGCGCTCGAGGGTCCGGATGTGGTCTGGGCCTCCATGGAGCCCGCTGGAGATCCGACCGAGCTGGCCAACCACCTCTGGGACCTCGAGGCCTGGGCGACCGAGGCCCGAGCGCTGACCGAGGGACTCCGGGCGAGCGCTGACGGCCTGGCTGCGGACGACGACGATCTCCTGGCGCCGGGGTTCGTGTTGGCCGCGGCCGTCCTGCGCCACTTCCTCGCCGACCCCGAGCTGCCCGAGGCGCTGACGCCGGAAGCATGGCCGGCGGCCGAGCTCCGCGGCGCCTACGACGAGTTCGACACCGCCTATCGGGCGCTCACGCGGCGGTTCTTCCTCGCCCATCGCTGACTGCGGCGCCGATCAGCTCGTCGGGGCCTCGATCAGTTCAGACGATGGTCGGTGAGGAGGGCGGCGATGACCTCGGCGAGGGCCTTCGAGGAGATCGGCTTCGTCAGGAACGCGTCGACGGCGTCGAGCGAGACCTGGCCCGCACCCAACTCGTCGCGGTCCGCATAACCGGTGAGGAGCACGAACGGGACGTCGAGCCGGTCGCCGAGGGCGGCGCGCAGCTCCAAGCCGGTCAGGCCCGGCATGTCCTGGTCACTGAGCACGAGATCCACGGAACGGGTCTCGAAGAGGTCGAGTGCTTCGCGTCCGTTCTCCGCCTCGATGACGTCGTGCCCCAGCTGATCGAGGAGGTGCCGCAACAGCACGCGGGCGACCAGGTCGTCGTCGACGGTGAGAACGGTGGCCATGGCTGATTCGGACGAGCTTCAGCTCGGATCCGCGATCGAGAAGACCTGATCGAACTTGGTGAGCTCGAAGACGCGGAACGCATCGTCGGAACGGGGCCGGACGAGACGAAGGTCGCCGCCCTTCTCCCGAGCCTGCTTCATCCCGCGGACGAGCGCGGCGAGACCGGCCGAGTCGACGAACTCCACGTCGGCGAGGTCGACCGTGATGTCGACGACGCCTCGCTCGAACTGCTCGGCGAGCAGGGCCCGCAGCTCTGGCGCGGCCTGCGCGTCCAGCCGGCCGTCCACGGCCACGGTGACCACCGTGATGGTCGTGTGGGTGCTCTTCAGTTGCACGTTGCCTCCAAGGTTCAGGCGTCGCCGGCGTCTCGGGTGTCGAAACGGAGACGCCAGTGGTTCTGGTCATTGATTCGCGACGAGCAGAAGTCGTCGGCGAGCTGGCGGATGATCATCAGCCCATAGCCGTGGACCTGCACGTCCTCGGGCTCGGCGATGTCATCCGGGTCGAATTCGGGGCCCCAGTCGACGACGGTCACCGAGAGCGAGGTGGCGACGGCCCGCGCCTCGAGACGGATCCGACCGTTCTCGGTGTCGCCGTAGGCGTGGGTGGAGATGTTCGTGGCGAGCTCCACCAACGCGAGCTCGATGCTGCCGGCGAGCCGGGCGGCCACGTCCTCTCCGTACGCGAGCTCGAGCAAGCACGAGACCCACGGCCCGATCAGTCGGGTCGCGAGCGGTGTGGCCGGGATCTCGATCACCACGGGCTGCCCGAAGTCGGTCATGTCACACCCTCGCGCCTCGCGACGACCAACGCTGTCCGGTCGTCATCCTGGGGCTGGCCGGCACCATGGCGCTCGACGGCGTCGAACAGGCGGTCCACGAGTGCGCTGGCGCCGTCGGGACGATGCGAGATCAGCAACGCATCGAGAGCGTCGTAGCCGAGCTGTCTCCCGTGCGCATCCTCCTGCTCGGCGAGGCCGTCGGAGCCGAACAACAGCGCGTCGCCGGGCTCGAAAACGAGCTCGATCGGCTCGTGAGCGACGTCGGGCAGGACGCCGAGTGGTGGGACGGCCGGCGGGATCGACGTGGTTCGGTCGCCGTGGCAGTGCAGGACGGGGGAGTGACCGGCGTTGGCGACCTTGAGGGTGGACTCGTGTGCGTCCCAGACACCGATCGCGGTCGTCACGAAGACCCCTGAGTCGGACAGGTAGTCGTACACGTCGGCGCTGACGTCGGCCAGGATCCGCGCCGGGTCACCCGTCACGTCCCGGTTGGTCGCCGCCGTCGTGGCGGACGAGACCATCGTCATCACGAGGGCCGCGGAGAGCCCCTTGCCGGAGACGTCTCCCACGGCGAACATGAGCCCGTTCGTGGTCGCCGCGTACGTGTAGTAATCGCCCGATGCGAGCCGAGCCGGGTAGCTGCGAGCCG
>JBCCFK010000053.1:0-17615 GCA_039029775.1 Actinomycetota bacterium
ACCGTCTGGTCCCACAGGAACTGGATGCTGTCCCGGTAGTCGGTGGCCTCGGTGCGGATCCGGTCGGCTCCCGACATCGGGGGGCCGTGTGCGCACACGAGATGCTCGGCGTCGAGGCCGATCACGTGGTCGATCCCCGTCAGCAGGATCCGGGGGTCGCGGTATTCCTCGCCCCGGATGGCGAACACGTTGAACAGCGTCGGCCAGATGATGTTGTGGACACACACGCCCAGGTCGGGGAACCAGATCGTGACCGAGTCGTCGGAATCGGAAGGCGCCGGAGTCATCTCCACGCGCAGACCGGCGATCGACGTCTCGACCGGCTCGGTGAAGGTCTCGGTGGGCGGCACGAAGCCGACGGTGAACGGCGCGTGCTCGGGGCTGCGATACGACAGACCCAGCCCGACGTTGACCAGCGCGTCCGGGCCTTCGGGCGGCAGGCTGATACCGAACTGGTGGACCAGCCCGCGGCCGGCCACGGCGCTCAACACGGTCCCGTAGGCCTGGCGGTTCGCGGCGATGCCGGCATGGCCCCAGATCGGCATGTCGACGGGCGCTCCCGCTTCGTACAAGGCCTCGGTGCCGCCGACGTAGTGGGAGTGCGTGTAGATCGCGGCGACGACCGGCGCCGGCGTGTGCACGCGGACCTCGGCCAGCGCCGCCGCCATCTCCTGGTTGGACTCGCCTGTGTCGATGACGATCAGGCCGTCAGGGCCCTCCACGAAGGTCTGGTTGGAGAGCCCGTTCCCGACGAGACACCACACGCCGTCGGCGACAGACCAGAGCTTGCGCTCCAGTCGGGCCGTGTGGCCGACCAGGTCGCGGTGGCCGATCGCACCGTTGGGTGCAGCGGCCTTCACGTCCGGATCGGTGCTGTAGCTGGCGGGCACGGCGTTGGAGGCAACCATGCCGGCATCGTGCCACGTCCACCCCGCCGTCGTTGGTTGCCGCGAGCGGCTGATAGACAGACCACATGCAGGACCTGGATGGGAAGACGGCCGTCATCACCGGCGGTGCCAGCGGTATCGGCCTGGCGATGGCACACCGATTCGGCACGGCCGGGATGCGCCTCCTGATCGCGGACATCGAAGCGCCGGCGCTCGACCGCGCGGCCGCCGAGCTCCGCGATGCCGGACACGAGGTCGCGACCTCGGTGACCGACGTCGCCGACCTCGCGCAGATCGAGGCGCTGGCCGCGGTGGCTGCCGACACCTTCGGCAACGTCCACCTGTTGTGCAACAACGCCGGCGTCGGCGGTGGCGGCTCGCTCCTCACCCCCGACGGCGACCTGGCGTTGTGGAAGTGGACCATCGACATCGACCTGTGGGGCGTCATCTACGGCTGCAAGGTCTTCGGACCGGCGATGGCGGCACACGGCGAGGGCGCGCACATCGTCAACACGGCGTCGATGGCCGGCCTCGGCGCGCCACCGTTCATGGGGGCCTACACGGTCGCCAAGTACGGCGTCGTGGCCCTCTCGGAGTCGCTGTGTCGAGAGGCGCAGGCCCTGGGAACGGATCTCGGTGTCTCGGTCCTGTGCCCCGCGTTCGTGGCGACCGCCATCGCGGACAGCACCCGCAACCTGCCCGACGACATCCCGGCTCCCACCAGCCAGGACGGCGAGTTCGGCGACGTCGGCCGACAGCTCGTCGCGGCCGGTATGCCGCCGGCCCAGGTCGCCGATGCGGTGCACCACGCCGTCGTGGCGAACGAGTTCTGGATCCTCACCCACGACGAGGGCAGGGCCGCCGTCAAGACCCGTGCCCGGGAGATCGTCGAAAGCGTCAACCCGGGCCTGGCCGGGATGTTCGAGTAGCCGGGTATCGACGCGGCAGCGGGCCGGAGGCGTCTGGATCACCTCCGGCCCACGTCCGCGAGGCCCATGGCAGGGCCGCGAGATGCACCGACTACGACGCGGGTGGCGTGAAGACGCCGAAGTGGTTGCCGTCCGGGTCGGTGAGGTTGGCGAAGACCAGTCCGTTGTCGGGAACCGTCTGGGGGCCGACCAGCACGGACCCGCCCTTGGCGACCACGGACTCGCAGGTGGCCGCGACGTCGGGGACCATCATGCTGAAGATGGCGTAGGTCTCGGGTGTTCCTGCCTGGGCGGTCGTGACGCCGCCGGTGAGGCTGCCCGTCTCGACGATGCGGTAGGACGGGACGGCGGAGTCGTCGCTGAACGACCATCCGAAGATCTCGCCGTAGAAGGACTCGGCCTGGGCGGTGTCGGACGTGGCGATCTCGAACCAGCCGATGGGTGCTGCAGTGCTCATTGGGGTCTCCTTGATGTGTGTGAGTCGATGCAGCACACGGTGACGGGCCCCGCCGACACCCTGCTGTCGGCGTTCGAGCGGTATTCGCGCCAAACCCCGACACCCCTGTGTCGGGATTGCCGGATCTCTTCTCAGACGAGCGGGTCCTGGCGCTCGATCAGCCACGGCATGAACTCGAGGAACCGCTCCGGATCGCGCACGGGACCGGCCTCACCGGTCAGTTCCGCGCCGCGGATGCGATCGAGTCGGAAGGTACGCGCATCCTCGCGCAGGCGACACCACGCGACCAGGTACCAGTCGTCGTCGAGGGCCACCACCCCGACCGGCTCGACCTCCCGCCTGCTGCCGACCGAGTGACGGTCCAGGTAGTCGAGCTGGACCACCAGCTGCTCGGTGATCGCTCGCTCCACGGTGGCGGGAACACGAGGTGCGAGTCCGCGACCGGGTCGGCTGTAACGCCGGACGCGTTCGGCCATGGCCCTGGTCGTGTCCAGGTCGTCCGCGGACATGGCCGCGAGGACCTTGTTCCTGGCGGCGCGGCCGGCCGCGGCGAACGGCCCGGACTCGTCCGCCAGCGCGATCGCCACGGCGAGCGCCTCGGCCGGGGAGAAGTTGACCGGCGGCAGCGTCCGAGCGGGATCGATCGAGTACCCGCCCCGGCGTCCGGCGACACCTCGGATCGGGACGCCGGCCTCCTGCAGGGCCAGGATGTCGCGCTCGATGGTCCGCGTGGACACCTCGTAGACGTCGGCCAACTCCTGGGCGGTCCGCGACGCGGGCGCGACAGCACGCAGCTCCTCGACCATCGCATACAACCGATCGGTCCGGTTCACCCGGTCAGTGTCGCGCGACCCACCGACAGGCCCACCCTGGCCGGCCGATGGAGCCCTGGCTACGCTCCCCCGGCAACATGCGTGCGACCCAGCGGGGGGTTCGATGGAAAACGCACTGGCCAGAACCGTGGCCGACCTCCACCCGGAGGCGACCTCGGTCGAGATCGAGGGGTTCGCGCCCATTCCGGGCGGGTTCTCGAGGGAGACCTACTCCTTCGATGCCGTGGTCACCACGGCCGATGGACAGACCCGCATGCCGCTCCTGCTGAGAAAGGATCCACCGGCGACGGTGGCGATCCTCGAGACCAGCCGGCAGGTCGAACACGACCTGATCGAACAGATCCGCACGACGACCAACGTGCCGGTGAGTCGCAGCGTGGCCCCGATCATGGACCCGGCGGTCTTCGGCGAGGCCGCCATGATTCTCGAGCGAGCGCCGGGCAACCCTCGCACGTCCGACCTGTTCAACGACGGCCCGGACACCGACCAGGTCGACGACGTCGTCCGCCATCTCTGCGAGAGCCTCGTCGAGCTCCACCTCAGCGATGTCGAGACGCTCAACGTC
Organism: Actinomycetota bacterium; assembly: GCA_039029775.1. Classification (GTDB taxonomy): domain Bacteria; phylum Actinomycetota; class Acidimicrobiia; order Acidimicrobiales; family UBA8592; genus JBCCFK01. The sequence goes on from JBCCFK010000053.1 coordinate 3,672, forward strand.
GGTGGCGCGCTGACCGATCCCCGCAACGTCGGCATCGACATCTCGTCGTGGGACACCTACATGGACTCCACGTTCGAGTACTACATCTCGTCCTACCCGGACATGGACTTCGACCCGTCGATGCTGGTCATCCTGGACACCTTCCTCACGCTTCGGCGTACCAGGCCGCGGCCGCTGCCGCTCTGCCTCGTCCACGGCGACTTCAACCCGGCCAACTTCCTCTACGAGAACGGTCGGGTCTCCGCATTGATCGACTGGGAGAACAGCCGCGTCGGCGATCCCCGCGAGGACCTGGGGTGGATGATGACGATGGACGTCCTGTCCAACACCAGCGTCATGTCACACCCCCACGACAAGGGTGGGTTCCTCGCCTACTACAACGAACTGACGGGATTCGACGTCACGATGGAGGAGCTCGGCTGGTTCACCCTGTTCGGCACGTGCAACATCGCCGTGCCGGTCAACAGCGCGATCAAGCGCCGGGTCACGGGCCACCACGACGAGTTCCTCCACCTCTACATGGTCCCGTCGAGTGCAGCCGCCCTGCCGAGCTTCGCCCATCTCCTCAACTACCCGGGGGTCGAGCTGTGAACACCTCTCCGTCCATCGACGACCTCCTGGCCGGCGTCATCCAGGCCCTCGGAGATCAGGTGCTGCCGGCGCTGACGGATGCCAAGGCCCAGGCGACCGCAGCCATGTCGCAGTCACTCCTGCAGACCGTGCGGCAACTGCTGCCGGTCTACGACCGGTGCCTGGTCGAGGAACACAACGACATGATCCAGGTGTTGCAGGACGCCTCGGCCGCGCTGGCCGGAATCGACGCCGAGGCGGCCCAGCGCATCGCGGCGACCGCAGCGTCGGAGGGGGCGCGCGACGAGATCCCCACGCCCCCCGACCGGGATGCGGTCATCGCCGGTCACCGGGCCCTCACCACCGCCCTGGGCGACGTCGTGCGCGACCTCGACGAACTCCAACGGGCCGGCATCGACCAGGCCGACGACGCCCTCGACATCGTGCGGACACACCTCGGCCCGAGGTATCTCCGGGACGCCGCCACGGTGACCGTTGGGGGCGGCATGATCGGCCGCGGCTGATACCGACCATGACGGCGACTCGTTCGTCTGGTCGCCGCCGACCGTGGGACACTGACCGGCCATGACGGGCAAGATCCACCGCTCGCTGCGGGACCATTCACCCGAGGGATTGCGCGCTGCCGGCGAAGGTCACCACCTCGCGATGGGTCCTGGACCCGCGCTCGAGAAGGAGTGGCTCGACGACGGTCTCGAGCTCCCGGATCTCGACGCCATGCGCCGATACCGGCTCGACCGCACCGTCGCCCAACTCCAGCTGATGGGCTACGACGGCATCGTCGTCATGGACCCGATGAACATCCGGTACGTGTCGGACACGACCAACATGCAGGTCTGGGTCATGCACAACGGCGCCCGGTACGCCTGGGTCGGAGCCGACGGCCACCTGATCGTGTGGGACTACAACAACTGCGAGTTCCTCTCGGGCCACAACCACCTCGTGCAGGAGGTCCGCCCCGCCATCGGCTCGACGTACTTCCTGGCCGGCCCCCGCTACGCCGAACAGGCACAGCGTTGGGCCGACGAGATCGCCTCGGTCGTCCGCGAGCGCTGCGGGCCGGGCGCCCGGATCGCAGTCGACCAGGCCTCGCTGCCGGGGTACAAGGCGCTCGAGGCGCACGGCATCGAGCTCGGGTTCGGTCAGGAGGTCATGGAACTGGCCCGGCTGATCAAGGGTCCCGACGAGATCAAGGCGATGCGCTGCGCCGCCCACGCGTGCCACGCGGCCATGGCGGACATGCAAGCTGCGATGAAACCAGGGATGACCGAGCGAGAGGTGTGGGCCATGCTCCACGCCGGCAACATCGCCCGGGCGGGCGAGTGGATCGAGACCCAGATCATCGCGTCGGGCCCGCGCACCAACCCCTGGTTCCAGGAGGCATCGGCCCGCGTGATCGAGGAAGGCGACATCCTCGCCTACGACACCGACCTGGTCGGGGCCTACGGGATGATGATCGACATCTCGCGCACGTGGACCGTCGGCGCCACGACACCCAACGCGGAGCAGCACCACACTTGGGAACTGGCGGCGGAGATGGTGCGCACCAATGCCGAGCTGCTCACTCCCGGCCGCAGCTTCCGCGAGCTGACGTTCGACTCGATCACCCCGCCACTGGAGGACTACCGCCGCTACTCGGTGATGTTCCACGGCGTCGGGCAGTGCGACGAGTTCCCCGACATCTACTTCCCCGAGGCATGGGACGAGTGGGGCTTCGACGGCGAGCTCCAGCCCGGGATGGTGCTGACGTCGGAGAGCTACGTCGGGCCTCGCACCGGCGCCGAGGGTGTGAAGCTCGAGGACCAGTACCTCATCACCGACGGCGCACCCGAGCTGCTGACTCCATATCCGTTGGAGCTCGTGTGACCGTCCGAGCGGTCGTCTTCGACTTCGGGGGCGTCATCATCAGCCCGATCACCAACAAGATCGCGGTGTTGGCCGAGCGCCACCGGACCGAGCTCGCCACGATGCTCGAGATCCTGATGGGGCCTCGGCACGAGTCGACCGACCACGCCTGGCACCGTGCCGAACGCGGAGAGCTGGCGGTGGCCGAGATCCAGGATCTGATCGTGCCGGTCGCGGCCGAGCGAGGCGTCGAGCTGCACGGCGACGAGGTCGACGTGATGCTCGACGACCAGACCTACGACATGAACACGCGGGTCCTCGACCGCATCGACGCGCTGAAGGGCGAGGTGATCCTCGGCCTCTTGACCAACAGCTTCCGCGAGTTCAGGCCGACGTTGGAGCGCGACGTCGACCTCACCCGCTTCGACGTGGTGATGGACTCGTCGGTCGAGGGATCACGCAAGCCCGAGGCGGCGATCTACCGCCGCACGACCGAGGCGCTGGGCGTGCCGCCCGAGTCGATCGTCTACCTCGACGACTTCGACCACAACCTCGGCCCCGCGACCGCCGAGGGCTGGCAGACCATCCATGTGAGCGACCCCGACGAGGCCCTCGTCGACCTGGACCGCCTCCTCGCCTGACCTGGGGTGTTCGTGCCGGCCGGTCGAGCTCACACGTCCCAGCCGGGGTTCTCGCGCTGGAGCTTGCGGAGCCAGCCGAGCCACTCGGTGGCGCCGTCGTAGTTGTAGTTGTCCGAGTCGTACATGTCGGTGTGCGTGTCGTCGAGGAACGACAGGTCGATCGGGCGCATGCGGTCGCCCGTCGCCATGGCGGCGAGCTGCACGCGGCACGCCTGGGCCAGGTAGTAGGTCCGGAAGAAGGCCTCGGCACCGGTGCGGCCGAGCACGTAGTAGCCGTGGTGGCCGGCGAGCATGAGCTCGCACTGGGAGATCGTGTCGCAGAACTCCTTGCCGTACACCTCGTCCTCGAGGAAGTCGTAGTCGATGTAGTCGACGAGCGGCATCAGGTAGATCGCAGCCTGAGAGTACGGCTGGAGCCGCGACTCGATGGCAGTGATCGCCTGGACCTCCTCGGCGTGACCGTGGATGAAGAAGTTCACGTCGGGGCGGGTCTCGAAGACCCACTTGCACAGGTTGATGACACCGAGCCCGATGAAGCGGTCCTCTTCGCGGACCACGTCGCCGTTGGCGTCGATGAGGATGAAATCCGACGCCTTCACCTCGTCCCAGAAGATCCCGTACGGGTGCAGCAGCCAGCGGTCCGGGTCGTCCTTGACCCGGGCGCAGATCGCGCCGTTCGCCATGTCGTCGAGGCCGTACATGTTCACGAGCCGGAACGTCGCGGCGAGCTCCACCCGGGTCTCCCACTCCCCTGGCGAGCAGACGTCCTTCAGGCTCCCGTTGGCGGGGGCGGGGACGAAGACCTCGGGTCGACGGGTCAGGATCTCTTCCACGGCGGTCCTCCTGTGACGATGGCTGCCCTCGGATCATGACCGACAACCGTGCCGGGTTGGAAGACGAACTTCCGCCCGATGCGACCCGGGACCGGCAGTGCCGCCCGCCCGAGTGCCAGGCTGGACCGATGCCAGATCACACCGCCTGGATCCGGGCCGCGGTCGAAGACGATCTCGTGCCCATGCTCCGGCTGTTGAGCCGAGCCGACGAGGGCCGCGATGCGGTGGCCGACGAACCATCGGAGCTCCAACGCTCGACCTGGGCCACGATGCTCGCCACCGACACCGTCACGGTCTACGTGGCCGACGGACGGACCGAGCTCGCGGGTACGGCCACGCTCATCGCCGCCCCGACCCTGGGCTACGACTGCCGACCGACCGCGTTCGTCGAATCGGTCCTGGTGAACAGCGCCTGGCGACGGCGCGGCGTTGCCCGGGCGATCCTGACTCGGCTCCTCGACGACGCCGCCGCCCAGGGGTGCCACAAGATCCAACTGTTGGCGCACAAGCGCCATGCCACCGACGGCGCCCATGACTTCTACCGCTCGCTCGGCTTCGAAGCCGAAGCCGAAGGCTTCCGCCTCTACCTCGGCCCTCGTGGCTGATACTCCGCGTCGGATCGTCTGCCGTTCACGCCAACCACCCGCACCCGCTCTCGGCGCTCACTTCGCGGGCAGTGTTCCCGCATGCTCCCAGCATCGGGCGAACAGCGCTTCGAGACGAGACCGGCTCGCGCCCGGTGGGGCGGCGGCGAAGTCGGGCATGTTCCTGCCGTACTGCCTGACCTCGCTCCCACCCGCATCGAGCAGGTCCCGGCGACCCTCGTCGCCGAGCCGGAAGCAGATCAGGCCGTCGGGGTCGAGGAAGCTCGTCATCCAGCCGTTGCGTGAGGTGTACGGGTTCTTCGCGCCGAGCACCTCGCCGTCGGGATGTGCCTCGACCAGCTGTCGATAGCGCTCCAGGTCGTCGGGCGAGCCCGGGTACGAGCTTCCGCGAGGCATGACGCCCTTCTATCGAACGACGCCCTCGCAGTCCAGGGGCGTCAGCCCGATCGGACCACCGTCGCGCCGGGGAAGTCGCCGGCCTCGCGCCAGCGGTCCAGATAGGCGATGTAGCCGTTGAGGTTGCCCCGGTAGGTCACGTTGCGGGCGCCTTCCTCGGTCACCAGGCCCTCGGAGTTGTAGTACCCGGGGGTGCACGACAGGGTGTAGTCCGCCATCCCGGCCGCCACGCCGAACAGCTCCATCAGCCAGGCGTCCTCGGCCTCGGTGGTGGGCTCGATGGCGTCGATGCCCTCACTGACACAGGTGTCGATCAGCCAGGCGATGTGTTCGGTCGACCGTGACAGGAAGTGGACGAAGTTCACCCCGAAGCCCGCCTGCATCGTGCTGACGATCATCATGTTGGGGAACTCGGCCGTCAGGATGCCGTGCAGCGTGCGACCGCCGTCGGCGAATCGCTGCGACAACTTGAGGCCGTTGCGCCCGGTCGGGTCGTAGCCGAGGCGGCGGACGTAGGCGGTCGTCACCTCGAAGCCGGAGGCGAACACGAGGAGGTCCAGCGGGTAGCCGGTCCCGTCGACCACCACGCCGGACTCGTCGATCAGCTCGACACCTCGGCCGTCGGTGTCGACCAGGTGCACGTTCGGCAGATTGAACGCCGGCAGGTACTCGTCGTGGAAACAGAGGCGCTTGCAGTGCTTGCCGTACCAGGGCTCGAGCTTCGCGGCGACGGCCGGATCCTCGACGGTTTCGCGGACGCGTCGCCGAAGACCCTCCATGACCTCGAAGTCGATGCGAGCCTTCTCGGCCGTCTCCTCGGGCGTGGCACCCGGGACCTGGGTGTCGTCCCACATCGTGTCGACCCAGCCGTCGGTCACGAGGCTCGGCGAGGGCTTCTCGCCCGAGACCGCGGAGGTGAAGTTCTCCATCCGTTCGGCCTGCCAGCCCTCGGGCAGGCCCCGGAACCACTCCTCGTCGGTGGGGCCGTTGTTCCTGACACCGACCGCAGAGGGCGTCCGTTGGAAGACGAAGACCTCGGCGCCGGACCTGGCCAGCTGCGGTACGACCTGCACGGCGGTCGCACCCGTGCCGACCACGCCCACCCGCTTGCCGGCGAGCCGGTCCATCGGCTCGGTCGGGCCGCCGCCGGTGAAGGAGTAGTCCCAGCGCGAGGTGTGGAACAGCCGTCCCTGGAAATCCTCGATGCCCGGGATGCCCGGCAGCTTGGCCTTGTGCAACAGCCCGCCGGCGTTGACGACGTAGCGGGCGGTCAACTCGTCGCCGCGGCTGGTCGTGACGGTCCACCGGTGCGACTCGTCGTCCCAGACGGCGTCGGCCATCTCCGTCTGGAACAGCGCCCGGGGGTAGAGGTCGAAGCGTTCGGCGATACGCCTGCAGTGGTGGAAGATCTCCGGCGCGCTCGCGTACTTCATCGTGGGCATGTAGCCCGTCTCCTCGAGCAGCGGCATGTAGGTGTACGACTCCACGTCGCACATGCACCCCGGATACCGATTCCAGTACCAGGTGCCACCGAAGTCGCCGGCCTTCTCAACGATGCGAAAGTCGGTGATGCCACGCCTGGTCAGGTTGACCGCCGTCAGCATCCCGGCGAAGCCGCCGCCGACGATCACGACGGTCGTCTCGCCGATCACGGGCTCGCGGGTGAACCCGGGCTCCACATAGGGATCCACATCGAGGTCGGCGTACTCGCCCTTGAGCTCCTTGTACTGGTCGAGCCCGTCGGTTCGGAGGCGCTTGGCGCGCTCCGCCTCGTAGCGGGAGTGGGCATCGGCCATGGCGTCGGTCAGGTCGTACGGGTCGGCCATGGGCCGCATGCTAGGAGCGGGCGCCATCCGACCACGGGTTGAACCCGAATCCGCCCTTCGGCTGATGTCGAGGGGGAGGGGGTCGCGTCTACCGTTGAACAGGTCAACCCCTCGGCGGTCGAAAGCGAGAACCCACACGATGACTGCGTCCTCCCGTCAGGCGCATCCCGCCACTTGGGCGCTCGGCGCCATGCTGCTCGCCGCGGTGCTCCTCTTCGCTTCCTGCGGCGGCGACGACGAGCCCGCAGCTGCGCCCACTTCGGACCCTGCGGGGTCGGATGCGGAGGCCTCGGGCGACGACAGCACCGTCGAGCTCGATCCGCAGGACACCGAGCTGGTCTCGTTCTCCCGGGACGTCCAGCCCGTCATCGCGTCCACCTGCGCCCGCTGCCACACCGGCGACGGTCCGGGCACGCCCCACCTCCGCTTGGACACCGCCGACGACGTCTCCGACAACGCGTTCGCCATCGCTGCGGCGGTGAGCATCGAGGTGATGCCGCCGTGGCCGGCCACCGACCTCAGCGTGCCGTTCGAAGACGACTGGAGCCTGACCGAGGAGCAGCGTGCCGCCATCACCGAGTGGCACCAGGCGGGCGCGTCGCTCGACGTCGACCCGGCCACAGCGATCGTCCCGGACGTCGGTGTCTTCACCCTCGAGGACCACGACCTGGAGGTCGTACCCACCGCCGGGTACGCCGGCACCGCCGGCCAGCCCGACGAGTACCGCTGCCTGGTCTACGACCCTGGTGTCACCGGCACCAGCTATCTGGACGCCTTCGAGTTCGTCCCGGACCAGACCGAGGTCGTGCACCACGCGATCGGCTACCTGATCCCCAACCGGCTCCGCGATCGGGCCGAGCAACGCGACGGCGAGGACGGCCAGCCCGGCTGGAGCTGCTTCGGGAGCTCGGGCCTGGGTGAAGACGACATCTTCCTCGGATGGGCACCGGGCCAGGGACCGACCGAACTTCCCGAAGGATCGGGCATGCGGCTCGAGCCGGGCGACTTCATCGTCATCCAGATCCATTACCACTTCGACGTCGATGCGCCCGCCGACCTGTCCAGCCTGAGGATGCGCTGGAGCGACGACCCGGAGCCCGACGAGGTCTACGTCACCAGCTACCTCGCACCGGCCGAGATCCCCTGCGGCCCCGACGAGTCGGGCCCACTCTGCGACCGCGACGCCGCCATCGCCGACGCCATCGCCAAGTACGGCCAGGAGGGGGTCCAGGGCCTGTTCATCACCCCGGCCTGCGGATACGACCCGTCGGACTTCCAACTGGTCGACGGCGTCGTCGGTGGTGAGTGCACCCAGCCGGTCGAAGGACGGGGCGAGATCGTGTCGGTCCTCGGACATGCCCACGAGCTGGGCAAGACGTTCCGCATGACGCTGAATCCGGGTACGCCCGATGAGCGGGTCCTGCTCGACATCGCCCGCTGGGACTTCGAGTGGCAGTTCAACTACTACCCGACGGAGTCCATCGTCGTGGGGCCCGACGACTGGGTGAGCCTGGAGTGCACCTGGGACCGCAACCTCCGCGACCCCGACCTCGAGCCCGCGTACATCCTGTGGGCCGACGGCACCGACGACGAGATGTGCTTCGGCACGATGCTCATCCGCGAGACGCGCTGAGGGCTCATCGTCGGGAGCGTGCGGGGCCCTGCGCGTCGGAGCGCCACTGCAGGAGGGGAAAGTACAGTGGCGCTCCGGTTGGTCTGGAACCGCCGAAGCCAGAGACCGCCGGCCGTCGACTGTTCACCCCTCTCACGCACCAGGGGTCCGATCGGTTCCCGCGATTCGAGAATTTCTTTTCGCGATCTATCGTGACAGCGTGACCGGCAGGATCCGACGGGCGTCGACCACCGACCTGGGCGGCCTCGCCGCGGTCGAGACCGCCGCCGGGGCGCGGTTCCGCGAGCTCGGCCTGGACAGCATCGCCGACGACCCGGGGCCTTCCATCGCCGACCTCGCCCCGCATCTCGACGACGGCACCATCTGGGTGGCCGAAGAGGCCGGCGTCGTGGTCGGGTACGCGACCGCCTCGATCGTGGACGGCGAAGGCCACCTCGACCAGGTCAGCGTCGTTCCCGATGCGGGAGGCAACGGCTACGGGGCCGCCCTCATCGCCGAGGTACACCGCTGGGCCGCAGCCGACGGCCTCCCGAGTGTGACGTTGACGACCTTCCGCGACGTCGCGTGGAACGGCCCGTACTACGAACGGCTCGGCTATCGGCCGCTCGCCGACGACGAACTCGGCCCGGAGCTGTCCGCCGTCCGACAGGCCGAGATCGACGCCGGGCTCGACGTCCTCGCTCGGGTCGCGATGCGCCTGGACCTCAAGGCCCCGCCCGTTGGCTAGCGTCCGCCCATGACCCTCGTCCAGACCATCGACCGCGCCGTCGACGACCTGGCCGCGCAGACCACCGAGATGATCCAGGAGCTGGTGCGGATCCCGTCGATCACAGGCGACGAGACCGCCGCCCAGGGCTTCGTCGCCGGGGTGCTCCGGGACCTCGGCTTCTCGGTGGACCAGTGGAACCCGACGCGCGAGGAACTCCAGGACCACCGGTCCTTCTCCGACGACGGCCTGCCGCTGGGCGACCGACCCGTGGTGGTCGGACGGTGGGGAGGGGCGCCCGGAGGCGGGTCGGTGATCCTCAACGGCCACATCGACGTCGTGCCGCCTGGCCGCGAGGAGGACTTCCCTCACGGGCCGTGGCAGGGCGAGGTCCACGACGACGTCCTCTGGGGCCGAGGCGCCTGCGACATGAAGGCCGGACTGGTGGCGGGGATCCTCGCGGTCGCCGCGCTGCAGCGCGCGGGCCTGACGCCGACACCGGAGGTGATCGTCGAGTCCGTGATCGGCGAGGAGAGCGGAGGCGTCGGGACGCTGGCGACGGTGGTCCGCGGCTACCGAGCCGATGCGGCCGTGGTGCTCGAACCGACCCGTCTCCAGATGTGTCCGGTCGGATGTGGCTCGTGCTCGTTCCGGCTCCATGTGCCGGGAAGGGCGGCTCACGGCGCGATGCGACAGGAGGGGGTGTCGGCGCTGGACAACCTGTGGCCGCTCCATCAGGCGTTGATGCGCTTCGAGACCCGACGCCACACCGGGTTCAGCCATCCGCTGTTCGCGGACGATCGCCTCGCCGCCCCGCTCTCGATCGGGACCGTGCAGGCCGGCGACTGGCCCTCGACGGTGCCCGAAGCCCTGGTGGCCGAGGGTCGCTACGGCATCTTCCCCGGCGAGGACCTGGACACCGCGAGGGCGGCGTTCGAGCAGGTCGTGATGGCAGCGGCCGCCGCAGACCCGTGGCTGGCCGAACACCCTCCCACGGTGGAGTGGTTCGAGGGCCAGTTCGAGTCGGCCGTCACCGACCTCGACAGCGCGTTGTTGGCCCAGCTCGGCGACGCCCACGCGTCGATGAGCGGGACGCCGACGGGTGTCCACGGGGTGAGCTACGGCTCCGATCTCCGCTTCTTCACCAACGACGCCGGCATGCCGGCTGTCCTGTACGGCCCCGGCGACGTGGCTGATGCCCACACGGTCAACGAACATGTGCGGCTGACCGAAGTGCTCGACGCGGCAAAGACCGTGGCGCTCATGCTGATGAACTGGAAGACCCCGTGATCGAACTCGGACCTCAGACCATGGTCGACCCCATCGAGGTGGTCGCCGTGAAGCGACCGTCGGCCGCGCTGGCGCACTCCCCCGACGGTGAGTGGCAGCGGTTGGGGTGGCACGCGCCGATCCAACCCGAGCAGGCCGAAGCGGATCACCACGCGTTCACCGACATCCTCGAGGCCGCTGGTGCCACGGTGCTCGAGCTCGGCCCCGACGACCGGACCGGGTTGGACTCCATCTACGCGCACGACTCGTCGTTGGTCACGCCCGCGGGAGTGGTGCCGCTCGTCCTCGGCAAGGAGCTGCGGGCCGCGGAGGGCGCCGCGATCGTCGACGCCCTGGCCGCCATTGATGTGCCGGTCCTGGACGGCTTCGAGGACCCCGAGGCCACGGCCGACGGCGGCGACTTCTCGTGGCTCGATTCCTCGACGCTGGTGGTCGGGAACAGCTTTCGGACGAACGTCGCCGGCATCGCCGAGATCCGGCGCATCGTCGAGCCCCAGGGGATCGAGGTGGTCGCGGTCGACATGCCGTACTGGCGCGGCCCCGCCAAGGTCCTGCACCTGCAGTCGTTCTTCTCGCTGATCGACCACGATCTCGCCGTCGTCTTCATCGACATGCTTCCCGTCCGACTCGCTCACCTGCTGGCCGATCGCAACGTCGAGCTCGTCGAGGTTCCGGCCGAGGAGTTTCCCAGTCAGGGCTGCAACGTTCTCGCCCTCGGCCCCCGCCACGTCGTCACGCCCGCGGGCAACCCGATCACGATGGAGCGCATGGAGGCGGCCGGAGCGAAGGTGGAGACCTACGACGGCACCGAGATCAGCCTCAAGGGCGACGGCGGGCCGACCTGCCTGACCCGCCCCCTCCGACGTCGCGTCTGAGGCGTGCGTGGGATGATGGCCACCCCATCGGGACCCCAGGAGGGCATGTGACCACCAAGCCGCTGACCGTGTGGACCGGCGCAGTGATCGAGGACTGGATCGACTACAACCAGCACATGAGCGAGGGCTTCTACGGCCTCGTGTTCGGGTTCGCCAGCGACGAGTATCTGCTCCGGATGGGTTTCGACGAGGCCTATCGAGCCGAGACCAAAGGCGCGTTCTACACCGTCGAGACCCACATCTCGTTCCTCGACGAGCTCGCCCTCGGGACACCGCTCGAGGTCCGGACCACCGTCATCGGTGCGGATGCGATCCGCGTGCACCTGTTCCATCAGCTCGTCCGTTCCGTGGACGGCGTCGTCGCCGCCACACAGGAGTCGCTGATGCTCCACGTCGACACGTCGATCGACCGGGTCTCCCCCATGACCGACGCGGTCCTCGCGGTCTCGTCGGCGGATGCCGCAGCACACGAGGGGCTCGTCGACCCCGACGACATCGGCAAGGTCATCCGGGGTCCCGGCTCCAAGGCCTGACATGACCGGCTGGCAGTTCTGGATCGACCGAGGCGGCACCTTCACCGACGTGGTCGCGGTCCGGCCGGACGGGGCCACGGTCACCCACAAGCTGCTGTCGGAGAACCCGCGACGCTACGACGACGCAGCCATTCAAGGCATCCGCGACCTCCTCGAGGTCGACGGCGGCGAACCGATGCCGTCACATCTGATCGACGCGGTGAAGATGGGCACGACGGTGGCCACCAACGCGCTCCTGGAGCGCCACGGCGACCCCACCGCGCTCGTCACGACCCGCGGGTTCGCCGACGCGCTGCGCATCGGCTACCAGCACCGGCCCGACCTGTTCGCGCTGGACATCGTGCTGCCGGAGATGCTGTACGAGAACGTGGTCGAGATCGACGAACGCCTCTCGGCCGACGGCAAGGTGCTCGTCGAACTGGACGCCGAAGCGGCTCGCCGCGACCTCGCGGCAGTGAAGGCGGCGGGCATCGACGGCGTCGCCATCGCGCTGCTCCACGGGTATCGGTACACCGACCACGAGGCCCGGCTGGCGAGTATCGCCCGTGAGATCGGATTCGGTCAGGTGTCGGTCAGCCACGAGGTCAGCCCGTTGATGAAGCTGGTGTCCCGGGGGGACACGACGGTCGTCGACGCCTATCTGTCGCCCGTCCTCCGCCGGTACGTCGATCGTGTGCGAGACGGCCTGGGCGACGGTCCCCGGCTGTCGTTCATGCAATCGAACGGCGGCCTCACCGAGGCCGGCGCCTTCCAGGGCAAGGACGCGCTGCTCTCCGGCCCGGCCGGGGGCGTCGTGGGCATGGTGCGCACCGCCGCGGCAGCCGGCTTCGATCGGCTGGTGGGCTTCGACATGGGGGGCACGTCGACCGATGTCGCGCACTATGCCGGCGCGCTCGAGCGAACGTATGAGACCGAGGTCGCGGGCGTTCGCGTCCGCGCGCCGATGATCGACATCCACACCGTCGCCGCCGGCGGGGGGTCCATCCTGCAGTTCGACGGCGCGCGACTCCGTGTGGGGCCCGACTCGGCCGGTGCCGATCCCGGACCGGCCTGCTATGGGAACGCCGGGCCACTGGCCGTCACCGACGCCAACGTCCTTCTGGGAAAGCTTCGACCCGAGTTCTTCCCTCGCGTGTTCGGGCCCGGCGGAGACGAACCGCTCGACGTCGAGGCCACGCGAGCGGCGTTCGAGGCGCTCGCGGTCGAGGTGAGGGCCGCCACCGGATCGGACACCACGCCGGAGGAGCTCGCCGAGGGGTTCCTGGCCATCGCGGTGGACAACATGGCCAACGCGATCAAGAAGATCTCGGTCCAGCGCGGCCACGACGTGACCGACCACACGTTGGTCTGCTTCGGCGGCGCGGCGGGACAGCACGCCTGCCTCGTCGCCGATCGCCTCGGGATCTCTCGCATCCAGATCCACCCCCACGCCGGCGTTCTGTCGGCGCTCGGCATCGGCCTCGCCGACACCCGCCACGTCGTCGACGAACCGGTCGAGGCCGTGCTGGACGACGACCTCGTCGCCTCGCTCGACCAGACGTGGCACGAACTCGGCGATCGGGCGATCGCACGACTCGTCGAGCAAGGGCTCGAGCCGCGCAAGGTGGAGCTGGCCCATCGCCTCGCCCTGCGGTACCACGGCTCCGACACCGTCCTCCGAGTCGATGCCGGTCCTCGCCGCGACGTGGTCGCCGCGTTCGAGGCCTCGCATCGGGCGCAATTCGGGTTCGTCTCCCCGGACAAGGCGATCGTCGTCGAGTCCCTGCAGGTCGAGGCCGTCGGCGCCGGCGAGGCCCTGCCGACCGTCTCGACGAGCGGTGATGGAACAGCCCTCGGGTCCTTCGACGCGGTCATGGGGGGCCGCTCGGTGACGGCGCCCTTCCTCCGTCGTCCCGCCGCCTCAGCCGACCCCGTCCTCGGTCCCGCGGTGATCGTCGACGCCACGACCACCACGGTCGTCGAACCCGGGTGGGCGGCGACGACCAACCGACTCGGCGACCTGGTGCTCGACCGTGTCGAGGACCGACCGCACCACGCTGCGGTCGGATAGATCTAGTTTAGAGAACACTGTGCAACCCGCTAGGCCGTTTGTGATATCGGTAATGTTGGGCATTGGATATCTACCGGGTACGGTTTGCTTGTTTAGTCTACGGTAGTCTCCGCATGGACGCCA
>JBCCFK010000054.1:0-17428 GCA_039029775.1 Actinomycetota bacterium
ATTCGAGGGCAGCCATCGGATGGTCGCCGACCTGTTCGAGAAGCGCGAGGACGGCTTCCCGCTCCTGAGCGAGACCGATGAGTCGACGATCACCCCCGGCCTCTTCCTCTGCGGGCCGGCCGTCCGCCATGGCAATCAGTCGTTCTGCTTCATCTACAAGTACCGGCAGCGTTTCGCCGTCGTCGCCAAGGCCATCGCCACCTCCCTCGCCCTTCCCGCCGAGCAGCTCGAGCTCTACCGGATGTGGGGCATGTTCCTCGACGACCTCAGCTGCTGCGGCCAGGAGTGCGTGTGCTGACCAGCGAGACCCAGGCAGCCCCGGCCGCGCCCCGAAGCCGACTGTCCCGAGCCCTCGACCTCACGTGGCTGGGGCAGGTGGTGGCCAGCCTCTGTTGGATCATCAGCGTGTTCGTCTACGGGATCGAGTCCGCCGGCGACTGGCTCCAGCTGGCCGCCGCCAGTGCGTGGGCAACCGCCAACGTCGCCGCACTCGTCAACGACCGCGACTGAGACAGCCCTGGGGGCCGCAGCCGGCCAGCACATCGGCAGCGGCTCGCGCGCCGGCCAGATTCCCCGCCGCCGGACCGAGCGTCAGCGCGGCCAGGGCCCCGACAACGAACAGGCCATCCAGCCATTCCAACGTGTCGCTCAAGACCGGCCAGCCGTCGACATGAGGCGCGCCGCCTGCGGCCAGGGCCGCCAGCGCCGGTGCCGCACGGAGATCGGGGACCGAGCCCGTCGCCGACCAGACCAGGTCAACGTCGCACTCGATGCCGGCGAACCCGACGGTGGCGCCGGTGGCCGTCGGACGAATCGTCATGTCGCCGGCGTCGTCCAGCCGACAGACCGATGCCAGCGCCAGGGCGTGGGCCAGATCGTCGGTCATCGACCCATGCTGCGCCTCTTCGACCACCCGTCGGCGCTCGACGGGGTCGGTGATCGCCCGGAACGGCCCCAGGTGGTCGTCCATCAGCCACCCCGCGTCCACGTCCAGGTCGGCGATCCGCTGGGGTCCGCGATTGATCAGGCTGACGACCGCTCCTCGCCGAGTGGCCTCGAGGGCCAACTGGCCGGCGGTCTGACCGCCGCCGAGGACGGCGATCCGTTGGCCGGGGCGCACGCTCTCGAGATCGACGTCGTTGGCGTGGACCACGGTCTCGCCACAGGTGACACCGCGGGGCGTGCGCGGTATCCGGGGGTTGCCTGCCCAAACGACCTGCCGGGCTTCGATGGTCATCCCGTTGCTGAGCTGCGCCTCCCAGCGCGCACCTCGACTGGCACGCACCACGCGCTCGACGCGGACGACAGCCGCCGGGAGCACGCGCTCGGAGAGACCGGTGCGCTCCAGCAGGTCACGACAGAACTCCCGGAACGAGACCGTCGTGGGCCGTTGCAGTGGGCCGGAGGCGGCGGAGCCCACTCGACCGTCGGTGCGAGACCCACAACGGTGCGCCCGAATGAACGCCATCTCATCCGGATCGGGATGATGAACACCGGGACTGCGGAGGACGTCGATCCGCTGCCGGTCGAACGCCCGGTGCCACGCGTGCAACCACGAGCCGGACGGATCGACGACGACGATGTCCTGCACACCGGAGGGACGATCGCAGAGCCAACGGGCGAGGACGGTGAGCGCCTGGGGGCCGGCCCCGACCATCAGCGTGTCCGTCCGGAGCGCCCCGCCCGTCGCAACCGGGGCACCCGAGGCGTCGCTGGGGCGTCCTACGATCATGCGATGGCTCGCTCGACCGTGACCCCTGCGCTCCTGGAGGACTTGATCGCCCGCTGCTCGCAGGCATTCGACACCGGCGCCGCAGCGGACCAACCAACCCAGGCCTCCATCCTCGCCGACCTCGTGGCGGTGCACGACCACCTCGTCCTGATCGAACAGCGCGACCTCGGCGAGTGGATCCGGGACCTGCCGACGGAGAGCTTCGGCGACTTCCTCGCCGACATGGAGGTCACCGCGCGGCAGGCGGACGCCGACTCGGACATCGGCTCGTTCATCTCGGCGCTCGCGGACTGGCAGACCACGGCCGAGGCATCCCGCAACAACTGGTGACCGCGGACGAGCGAGCTAGCGCCCGGCGCCCGACTCCGCCTGCGCACGCTCGAACCAGGTGATGACCTGGCGCAGATAGCCGTCGCCGTAGAGCTCGATGAACCGCGCCGTCCCCGCGTCGCTCGGATTCCCGAGCGCCTGCAGGCGAGCCTCGATGAATGCGGCCGTCAGGTCGATGCCGCAATCGACGGTGATGCACCGGCGCCACTCGTCGTAGCTCTGGGGGTAGTCGCTGGCCACGGCCATCATGGTACCAGAACGGGAATCATTCTCATTCATGTCCGTCATCGCACCCCCGAGGGCGTACACCTCCTGCCAAGTACTCTGAGGGCATGGACGTCGCCGAGGCCAAGGACATCGTTCGGAGCGAGATCGAGCGCCTGACACCAAGGCTGATCGAGCTGTCGCACTCGATCCACGCAACCCCCGAGCTCAACTTCGAGGAGCACCATGCGCACGAGGCCCTCACCGGGGTACTCGACGACAACGGCATCGACGTCGACCGGGGTGCCTACGACATGCCGACCGCATTCGACGCCCGAGCCGGGAGCGACGACGGACCGACGGTCGCCGTGTTGTGCGAGTATGACGCCCTCCCCGGGATCGGTCACGCCTGCGGCCACAACATCATCGGCTCGGCCGGACTGGGCGCAGGGATCGCCGTCGCCAAGGTCGCCGAGGCACTGGGCGGCCGCGTCGCCATCCTGGGCACGCCGGCCGAGGAAGGCGGCGGCGGCAAGGAGTTCATGATCCGCCGGGGCGCGTTCGACGACATCGACCTGGCGATGATGATCCACCCGGCCGATCGCGACCTGCGGACGATGCACACCATCGCGATCCAGCAGCTGCACGTGACCTACGACGGCCAGGCCGCCCATGCAGCTGCCGCACCGCACAAGGGCCGCAACGCGCTCGACGCTGCGGTGCTCGGCTACAACGCCGTCGCCGCGCTGCGCCAGCACATCCGCCCCGACGAACGCATCCACGGGATCTTCACCGAGGCGGGCGAGAAGCCCAACATCGTCCCCTCGCGCGCCGCCGCCGAGTGGTACGTCCGCAGCGGAAAGATGTCCAGCCTCGAGACCCTCAAGGAGCGAGTGCATCGATGCCTGCAGGGCGGTGCCGACGCCTCGGGCTGTGAGATGCACTCCGAGTGGATCGACCCACCCTTCTACGACATGATCGACAACCATCCGCTGCTGGACCTGTATGTCCAGAACGCCATGGACGTCGGCCGCCATCCCCTCCCCGAGGAGGAGGGGGCGATGGTGGTGGGGTCGACCGACATGGGCAACGTGAGCTACTCGGTGCCGTCGATCCATCCGATGATCAAGGTCGCACCCGAAGGCACGGCCATCCACACACCCGACTTCGAGGTCTACGCCGGCGGCGAGGAGGGCGACCGGGCGGTGATCGACGGCGCGCTCAGCATGGCGCTCACGATGGTCGACTGCCTCGCCAGCGCCGACACCCGAGACGAGATCCGAGCCGCCTTCACCCCGGGAGCCACCTGATGACCATCACCGACGCAGACCTCGACGCCGCGCGTGTGGCCTGGGGCGACGGACTCGTGGCGATTGCGAAGGCCTACGAGGCTGACGGCATCGACGGGGCACGCCCTGTCGCATCGGACATCATCAACGCCGCCTACGGCTACGCCCTGGGCCCGGTGCTCTTCAAGCCGACCATGGCCAGCGGCGACCAGACCTTCCGCCCGACCAAGGCAGGCGCACTCTCGTACTTCGTCGGCCACGACGACGACTTCCCGCACGACGGCGGGTTCGGCCTCAAGGGGTGGCGTCACGTCACCTCGGAGACCGCGGCGAGCTTCATCGACGGCGACACTGCCATGTGGATGGGCTGGGTGATCATGACCGACAAGGACGGGCAGGTCACGACGGTCGACAAGAGCTTCGGGTACACGCGAGACGCCGACGGCGCGCTCCGCATCGTGCTGCACCACTCGTCCTTCCCGTACCAGCGCTGACGACCGCGACGTCGCCGCGGCCTCAGTCGGAGTCTGACCCGACGGCGAGCTCGGGCCGGATCGCCGCCTTCGGCCGAAAGGCCTCGATGTGTGCCGGGTCCGTCGACAGGTACGGGCCGCCGATCAGATCGATGCAGTACGGGACCGCAGCGAAGACCGCATCCAGGCACTCGGCGATCGCCTTGGGCTGGCCCGGCAGGTTGATGACCAGCGCCCCGTCGCAGATCCCCGCGGTCTGGCGCGACAGGATCGCCGTCGGAACTGCCTGGAGCGACGCGGTCCTCATCGCCTCGCCGAACCCGGGCAGCTCCTTGGAACACGCGGCCTGTGTCGCCTCGGTGGTCACGTCGCGGGGTGCCGGTCCCGTGCCGCCCGCGGTCAGGATCAGGCAGCATCCGGCCGCGGCCAGCGCCCGGATGGTGGCCTCGATCTGGTCCTGCTCGTCGGGCACGAGTTCGGTCTGTGCCGACCAGGGACTGGCGAGCACTCTGTCGAGGTAGTCCCGGATGCCCGGCCCTCCTCTGTCCTCGTAGTCGCCACGGCTGGCTCGGTCGGACACGGTCACGATGCCCACGTGTGCGTGGATCGGCGAGTTCTCTGCGGGGTCCTGGGCGGAGGTCACGGCGCGACCCTAGCCCCCCTGAGAATGAGTGCCGTTCCTGAATCGACCGCGCACCCGAATCGAGAGCGCGCCCGGCCGACGCGGCGGCGCGTCGCCTCGAACCGGTCGTCTATCGGCGAGCAGCGGGCGGCGAGCAGGAGCTGCAGCACTCCGATGCCGCGGCCGCACCAGGCTTCAGCGCACCGGGGGGTCGCGTCCCTTTCGGGGTCACCCGGCCACCCTGCTTCGTGCGCTTGCCTCGCTTCGCCATGGACCGAGCGTACCCGTCAGAACTCGAGGTCGCAGGAGAGGTCCCATTCGGGTAGTGGGTCGCGGTAGCGGGCCCACTTCTCAGGACCCTGCTCGAACTCGCGACCGGTCAGCACACACCTGTCGAGTCGCCGGCGGATGTCGTCCTCGTCCATGTCGATGCCGATGAACACGATCTCGGTCTGGCGATCGCCGAGGATCGGATCCCAGCGAAATTCCAGCTCGGCGCGTTCCTCGTCGGACTCCAGATCCCACTCGTCCTCAGGCGTGGCGGCATACCAGAGCGACAACGGCTCGAGCATGACGGACAGGCCGGCCTGGCTCCACATGGCCTGGACGTCGGGCCGTGAGGCCAGCCAGAAGAAGCCCTTGCTCCGCAGGACGCCCGGCCAGGCTTCCCCCAACTCCTTGGCGAGGCGCTTCGGGTGGAAGGGCCACCGGTGCCGGTACACGAACGAGGTGATCCCGTACTCCTCCGTCTCGGGGGTGGGCTCGCCGTTGAGAACCTGCGCCCAACCGGGCGCAGTCTCGGCCTCGACTTCGTCGAACAGACCGGTGTCCAACACCTCGTCGAGGGGCACGTCGCCCTTCTCGGCCATCACGATCTTGGCGTCCGGGTTGAGCTGACGGACCGTCGCCACCACCCGTTCGAGGTGCTCGGGGGTGACGAGATCGGGCTTGGACACGACCAGCACGTTGGCGAACTCGATCTGGTCGACGAGGAGATCGGTGACCGAACGGTCGTCCTCGTCATCCCGCGCGACGCCGAGCTCGTCGAGCTCCTCCAGAACCTCGAACCGCTCCAGGAAGGTGGACGCGTCGACGACGCTGACCATGGTGTCCAGGCGGGCCATCGACGACAGGCTCTGGCCGTCGATGTCCTCGAAGATGAACGTGGCAGCGACGGGCATCGGCTCGCTGATGCCGGTGGATTCGATGAGGAGATAGTCGAATCGACCCTCCCGCGCGAGTCGGCCGACCTCGATGAGCAGGTCCTCACGCAGCGTGCAACAGATGCAGCCGTTTGACATCTCGACGAGCTTCTCCTCGGTCCGGTCGAGGGCGGCGCCGTCGGCGATGAGCGACGCGTCGATGTTGACCTCGCTCATGTCGTTGACGATCACTGCGACGCGGCGACCCTCACGGTTCCCCAGGACATGGTTCAACAGGGTGGTCTTCCCCGCTCCGAGAAAGCCGGACAGCACCGTCACCGGCAGACGTTCATTCACGACAACCTCCAACCAATATGAGAACAAGTCTCATTACTGTTCAGGTTAGCCGAATGGGCGCCGCTTCCCCAACGAGACCGGGCCGGCGACTGTCAGCGGATCGGGTTCTTGTAGGTGTCGAGGTAGGTGATCTCCTCCACCGGCGGGCGCGCAGCCGGCTTGAAATCGGTGCCCTTGGTGTACGCGACCGGGATCAGGCCGGCCTGGGTCATGTGCGCCGGGATGCCCAGGAGCTCGTTGGCCTCCTGCTCGAGCCGCAGATGGAGCGTGGTGTAGCAGCTGCCCAGACCACGGCTGCGGAGGGCCAGCTGGAAGCTCCACATCGCCGGGATGATCGAACCCATCAGTCCAGCCGCGGCGTTGGTGACGTTGCCACCCGAGGACGCGACCTCGGGGTCGTCGAGGCGACCGATGATCATCGGGATCACCATCACCGGCACGCGCTCCATGTTCTGCGCCAGGAAGTTCGCGGAGTCGATCACCCGGTCGGTCTGGGTCCCACCCGAGGCGTTGGCTGCCGCAGCCGCCAGGTACTCGCCACCGGCACGACGGTAGATCTCGGCGAGGCCGCTCTTCTTCTCCGCATCGCGGACGACCATCCACCGCCAACCCTGCTGGTTCGATCCGGTCGGCGCCTGAACCGCGAGCTGGAGGCAGTCCAGAAGCACGTCGTCACCCACCTCACGATCGAAGTCGAGCCGCTTGCGCACGGCACGCGTGGTCGAGAGGAGGGCATCGGTCTGGCTGAGATCAAAGTCCATGGCCGCATCGTGCCACGAACGCCGCCGACCGCGAGTCAGCGGTGGTTCAGGAGCGTCCAGAAGGGCCGATCGAACGGCTCGGGCCGCTCCCCCGACACCGGCTTGACCGTCCGGGCGACGACGAGGTCCAGCGAGGGCACCACGAACAGCCGGTTCTCCGCCGCGCCCCGTGCCGTGATGGTGTCGGCGGGAGCACCCGGGACGACCGGCCCGTCCTGGAGTTCCGATTCGCGCCTCGGCAGTCGGTGATGTGCCGCCTCGTTGCTCCACCAACACAGGCCCCACGCCGGGTTCTCCAGGGAACCCGGACGACCGAGCGACGCGACATACGGGCGCGGCGCGACGTCACCACCGCCCTGGAGGACCATCGAGCCGAACCGTGCGAGATCGACGGCCGTCGACTCCAAGGCCGTGATCGCCTGGCCGTCGGGACGCAGCACGGACCGCTCCACCCACCTCGTCGAGCCCATGCCGAGCGGGCCGAACAGCCAGGCATCGGAGACCTCGGCGAGCGACAGCCCCGTGGCGACCTCCAACGCGGTCTTCAGGTAGTTGTAGGTGACGTTGTCGTATCGCCAGGTGACGCCGACCTCGCCCGATGGGCGGAGTTCGTCATCCATCCCGGTGGTCATGTTCAGCACGGTGCGGATCGTCAGCCTGAGCTCCGCCTGGGGAGGCAGATGCGTCCACCCGGGCCCGAGGTGGTGGCTGACGGGGTCGTCGAGGCGGAGCAGGCCTCGGTGGGCCGCGATGGCGAACAGCACCGAGACCAGCCCCTTCTGCACCGCGTACACGTCGACGGCCTCGTCCTCGTAGACCTCGTCCACCACGACCTGGTCGCCCTGGACCATCGCGAGCTGACCCGTCCCGGCCTCGCGTGCGAACGCGACCGCACCGGCGATCGATGCGGCCGTCAACGAGAACTCGGCGCCACTCACCGCCTCATTGTCACCCAACGCGGGCGATGCGGCTCGACAGGTCGAGCGCGACCTCATGGCCGAGGATGCGGCCGGCCTCGCGGAGTCCGCTGTCGATGGCGCCATCGACATAGCCCGGGCGCGCCTTGTTGGTGGCCTCGCCGGCGAACAGCAGGCGCGTCCCCACGGGAGCGACGAGGTCGTCGAAGTGCTCCTCGGTCGTCTCGGGTCGGATCGTCGAATAGCTCCCGAGCGAGAACGGATCGAGCTGCCAGCGAGTCGTGTGCGTCGCCACGGGCGTCGGAACTCGGCCGGGGAACATGGTCTCGAGGGCCTGCATGGCCTCGGCCACGACGGAGTCGGGGTCATTCACGAGCCGTGTTCCGTGGTCACCGGTCACCAGAGCGGCCAGGAACGGGTGCCCGGCACCGTCGCCGAGGTCGAAGAAAAGGGGGCAGGGCGTGGCGTCGTCGATGAAGAACAGGTTCTGTGGCCGCGTCGGGTCGCGTCGCCAGAACGGCTGGTCGAACCGGAGCACGACCTTCTCGAGCCGACCCATGCCGATGCCGTCGATCGCTGCCACCTTGGCGTCCGGCAATGGCGGCTCGAACGTGATCGCATCGGCCTTCAGGACTCCGAGCGGGACCGTGACGATCACGTGGGAACCCTCGAACGGCCCCTTCGACGTCACCACCTCCACCCCGTCGTCTCGATGCCCGATCGTGCCGACCACGTGGTCGAGGCGGATGTCCAGGCCCTGGGCCATCAGGTCGACGAGTCGGCCGTAGCCACCGACCACCACCGCCTCGCGACCCCCGTACACAATCCCGATCTCCGCGGCATGTGCTCCGAGCTCGTCGGCCCGGTCGGCCCAGTTGGTCTCCGCCGAGCTGCGCAGGAGAAACCGACGCACGCGACTCGCGGCGCCCCCGCGCCCACGGCGACCGGAATCCCTCTCGATGCGTCCGCCGAGGTTCGCCGCGCCGGTCGTGTCCGGGCGGGCGAGGCGCTCGGCCGCCTGCGCGACGGCGACCACGTGGCGGAGCGACTCGAACCTTCCGATCCAGCGCCCGCGAGCGGTGTCATACGCGGCGACGCGGAACGGGTCGACGTAGTCGGCGCGCGCCGTCTCGAGCCCGGCCCGCCGGGAGAGCTCCATCAGTGGATTGGTCTTGTGACCGTCGATCCACGCCGCGCCCTCGTCGACGCGGGCCCCCTCGACCTCGACCGTGCTGGTTCGTCCGCCGATGCGTGCCCGCCCCTCGAGGACGACGACCTCTCGTCCGTGGTCCCGCAGAACGCGCGCCGCGGCAAGCCCAGCCGCCCCCGCGCCGACGACGATGACCGGCCCCGTCGATTGATCGATTTCCATGTCCATGTCTGCAAGCTACCAATTTGATTGACATCTCGTTAATCAAATAAGTACTGTCGAGTCCGTGTCGCAGTACGAGCACACCGAGACCCGGCGACGCGGCCGCCCGAGCGTGGCAGCGGACCGTCGGGCGGCGATCGTGGATGCATACATCCGGTCGATCGCGGAGCACGGTTCCGCATCGGTCCCCATGGGCGAGATCGCCGAGCGGGCTGGAGTGTCGCGGACGGCGATCAGCCACTTCGTGGGCGACCGCGACGCGTTGCGCGTCGCCACCATCGAAGAACTGGGACGCCGCTACGAGGTCGAGATCCGCCGGGCGGTCGGATCCGACCCGACACCGCAGCGCATCATCGATCTGCTGTTCTCGCCGGACTGGACGACCGACCGCTCCACCGACGACCGTGCGTTCGACCTGCTCCAGGCCACCGCGAGCCGGAACCCGGAGACCCGTGAGGCGACAAGGCGCAGCTACGCGCTCCTCATCGACGAACTCGCCGCCGCGATCGTCCGCCACGGCGAAGCCACGCCGCACCGCGCCGAGGCCGTGGCGTACGGCATCGTCTGCCTGGCCGAGTCCAACACCGTCCTGCTCGACCTCGGATTCCCCGGGCGAATGAGCGACGACGCCGGTGCGCTCGCCCGTTCACTGCTGAGTCGAGGCTGAGGTGCGGGGCGCCCAGATCCCCGATCCGGTCGATGACAAGCAACCTTAATGATGTGTGATCAGCACAGTTGACATCAAGACGCTGAGCGGATGAGGATGCGGCGGTGACCAACCCGTTTGCATCCCCCGCGAAGATCCACCTCTCCCGACTCCTGTGTCGCCTGCTCGCCGTCACCGTGGCGATGGCGCTGATCGTCGCGGCGTGTGGTGACGATGACGATGCCGAGGCGAACTCCGGGTCTGCCACGGCCGCCTCGTCCTCCGCCAGCGAACCCGCAGAACCGGCAGCTGAGGCCGAGCCGGCCGAAGAGGCGGAAGATGCGGAGCCCACCCCGACCTCGGTTCCCGATCCCGAAGAGCCCGAACCGGCGTCGACCGAGGACGAACAGCCCGCCGCGAGCGCGACGATCGCCGTCGACACACAGTGGGGCGTGGTGGAGGTCCCCGCCGAGGCCCAGTCGGTGGTCGCGGTCGACGAGTACTCGGCGCTCAGCCTACTCTCGGTCGGCGTGACGCCCCGCGCGGCCGTCAAGACCTTCCAGGCGGCGATCCCCGGATCGATCATCGACGAGACCGGGATCGAGACCATCGACGGAGCGTTCGGTGAGTACAACTACGAGATCATCGCCGGCTGGCAACCCGACCTGATCGTCATGGTCGGCGGGCCCGAGACCGAGCCGGTCTGGCCGCTCATGAGCGAGATCGCTCCCACCGTCGTGTTGCCGTTCCCGGCGCCGTGGGAGGACGTACTCGAGCTCACCGGCCAACTCACCGGCCGCGAAGGCGTGGCGGCCGCACTGGCTGCCGGCATCACGGAGCAGGTCACCGAGATCGCGGCGGCGCATGGCGACGCGGCGCCGACACTCGGCGTCCTGGCCAATGGTCCGGCGTTCGGGGTGCTCACCCTCGGCCAGGGAGGACCGATCTCGGCCATCATCCAGGACGCGGGATTCAGCCGACCGGCACCGGAACTGGAGCCCGCCACGTTCGGCCAGTCCATCATCATCTCCGAGGAGCTCCTCCCCGAACACGACGCCGACGTCGTGGTTGTGCTGGGCGGCAACGAGCAGTTCTTCTCGGCCGAGCTGCTCACGTCCCTACCGACCTACGCCAGCCTGGCCGCGGTCCAGGACGGCCGGGCCACAGAGGTCTCCGGGGACGTGTGGACCGCGTTCGATGCGTTCTCGATCTACTGGGTCGTCCAGGACCTCGCCGCCATCCAGGCGGGATCGCTCGACGAGGTGATCACCGCCGATGATGCCAGCGAGGTCTGGGCCGCGTTCCTCGCTCTGGCCGGGGGCTGACGGCCGCGGCCGACGCCCTCCGAGAGCGGCCAGGGCGGCGAGACCGACGCCGATCACCATCACAACGGATCGACCCGCAGAAGCCTGCGTCCGTCCGGTGCCACTGCGAGACTGTCGCCATGTCGTTGACTCAGTACCGAATCGATCGCGGCGGTGTCGACCGTCTCCTCTTCCTCATGCACGGCTACACGGCCGAGCAGCACCATCTCGCGTCCTACGTCCCGCTGGTCGACCCCGACGAACGCTTCACCGCCATCGCCCCACGCGGACCGATCGACATGCCAGACGGCGACGGGGCCGGCTGGTGGATCATCGACGTCGAGACCTTCGAGCACGACTGGACCGAGTTCATGCCGTCGCTCGATCTGCTCGAGGCCTTCATCGCCGACGAGGCCGCCAAGGCGGGCGTCCCACTCGAGCGCTGCGTCGTCGGCGGCTTCAGCCAGGGTGGCTACCTCTCGCTCGCTCTCGCCGGGAAGCCAGACGCCCCCGCCTACGCCGGCGTCTGGGCGATCTGCTGTGGCATCCCGACGGTCGCCGGCCTCGACATCGACCTGTCCGCGGGGAACGGTCGCCCGGCACTGTTTCAGTGGGGAACCCGCGATCCCGTGATCGGCCCCGATGCCCCGCAGGGGGTCATCGCTGCGCTCGGCGACGGCGGTTGGGACCTGCGTCATCACGCGTACGACATGGCGCACAGCCAGACGATCGAGATGATGGTCGACGCCCGGGAGTGGCTGGCCGGGGTGCTGTGACGGCCTGCGGGCAATCAGCCCTGCAGGAGCGCGTCGGCCGGTCTTGCGAATCCAGCAATAGGTCTTGCTGGATCAGACAGGGCTCGTAGAGTCGCAGTCATGAGCGACCGACCCTCCCCCACCACTCGCCATTGCGACGTCGCGGTCGTCGGCGGATCAGCCGCCGGCCTCGCTGCAGCCCTTCAGATCCAGCGCCAGTCCCGATCTGTGATCGTCATCGACAGTGGCGAACCCCGCAACGCGCCCGCGGCACACATGCACGCCTACCTCGGCTACGACGGCGCCGCCCCGACCGACCTCACCGGTACCGGCCTGGAGGAAGTACGGCGCTACGGCGGCGAGATCCTCGCCGGGCGGGTCACGGCCGTCCGCCGCGAGCCGGACGGCTTCTCCGTCGAGGCTGGCAACGTGACGATTCGCGCCCGCCGCGTCGTCGCCGCCACCGGCGTCGGGGACGAGCTCCCTGACATCGAGGGCATCGCCGACCACTGGGGTGACGCGGTCATCCACTGTCCCTTCTGCCACGGCTACGAGGTGCGCGACCGTCGTCTCGTCCAGATCGTGACCCAACCGATCGGCCTCCACCCCGCACAGCTCTTCGCACACCTGAGCGCCGACCTGACCCTGGTCGTCCACCCCGACCTCGACGTCCAACCCGACGAGCTGGCCGCGTTCGAGCGGAGTGGTGCGACCGTCACCCGCGGCGCAGCGGTCCGCATCCTGCAAGACGAGGCCGGGACCCTGACCGGCATCGAACTGAGCGACGGCGGTGCGCTCGATGCCGACGCCGTCGTGGTCACCACGAAGATGCAGCCGCGTGTCGAGCCCTTCTCCGCGCTGGGCCTCGCCCTCGAGGCCCACCCGTCGGGTGTTGCGGACTTCGTCCCGACCGAGCAGACGGGTGAGACCGCGATCGGCGGCCTCTACGCAGCCGGCAACCTCACCGATCCGAGTCTGCAGGTCCTCGCGGCCGCGGCCGGCGGGAGCCACGTCGGGGCCATGGTGACCTTCGATCTCGCGGCCGAGGATCTCGCCAGCGGCGCCCAGCCGTCGGCCAACGAGACGGAGTGGGACGCGCGGTACTCCGGTGACGAAGTCTGGAGTGGCGCTCCGAACGGCACCCTCGTCGAGGAGATCGAAGGGGACGTACCCGGCCGAGTACTTGACGTCGGTGCCGGGGAGGGCGGCGACGCGCTGTGGCTGGCCGAGCGAGGCTGGGACGTGACGGCGACCGACGTCGCCGACAGCGGACTGCGGCGCCTGGCCGCCAAGGCAGACGCCGAGGGTCTCGCCATCCGCTGCGTCGTGGCCGACGCGAACGCGCTGCGGGCCTACGGCGACGACACTTATGACCTCGTGTCGCTGTTCTACTGCTCCATCCCGAGAACCGGTGACGAACGCGCTGTCGACAGTCTCCTGGCTGCGGTGGCCCCGGGCGGCACGCTCCTGATGGTCGGCCACGCGCCGCACGCGCCCGAAACGGATCACCACGACGGCCACACCAGGCCGTGGGACCGAGCGTCGTTCGTCGACATCGACAGCGTCGCAGCCGCCGTCTCGTCGACACCGGGCTGGACGGTCGTCACCCACGAACTCAGGGATCGACCGCCGGGATCGTCGACCCATCACCACCATGACACCGACGTCGTGCTCCGAGCGCGACGGGGCGAAGACTGAGAGCCCTCAGCCCCGCAGGAGCGCGTCGGCGAAGCGCGCCGCCGCGCCCGGTGCCAGATGGAGGCCGAGCGCGGGCTCGTTGAGTTCGAGCTCCATCAGCGTCGGCGCCGCACCGGCTCCGACCACGTCCACTCGTGCATACGTCGCCACGGTCGGCAGACGGTCGAGCACCGCAGCGGCGAACTCGATCGCCGTCTGATCGACCGCCGATGCGAGCTGCATCGTCCCGCCGTACTGGGTGTTCACCCGGAAGTCGTCAGCGGCGGGCCGGCGGAGCAGCGCGTGCGAGTACTCGCCGCCGAAGAAGACGAGCGCGTGCTCCCCGTGAGCGATGTCCGGGACGAACTGCTGGACCATCAGCCCGCGACCGTCGGAGCGAGCACGCCATCGGGTGGCACTCCCCTCCAGTTCGTGGCGCTCCACGAGCTCGACGAGGTGGCCGCTCGCCCCCCATGCCGGTTTGGCGACGGCTCGTTCATAGCCATGGCTGTCCATCCAGGCCCCGACGGCAGCGACGTCGAAGTCGTCCAGCGCGAGTGTGCGAGGCGTGGGCACGCCGAGGGCGCGCAACTCCTCGAGGTAGGCCTTGTCGTTGTGGCCGATCACGAGTTCGGCCGCATTGTGGAGCTCGGCATCGCCGGCGTCGACATCGCGCAGCCAGTCCTCGAACCCGGCGAGGTCGTGATGGAAGTCCCAGTTGGAGCGAAGGACCACCTGGTCGGCACCGGTGAAGGCGTCGAGCGGAGCGGCGTTCCACGGGTGCGCCGCCACGTCGTGCCCCCGCAAGCGGAGCTCCGCCGCCAGTTCGGCATCGCTGGTGCTGAGATCCGGCCAGCGCTCACACGTCACGATCACGATGTGCCGACCGCTCGCCATAGCCATCCGAATGTAGGGCTTCGACATCGCTTCAGCCGGGACTGAACTGTTATGGTTCAGCCATGACTGAACTGTCAGCGGTAGCGAAGCCGCCGGGCCGTCTCGAGTTCGCTCGCTCCCCCGCGGTCGCCGATGGGCTGGACCGGTTGGGACTGGCGCTCGCCGACCCCATCCGGCGGACGATCCTCGTGCTTCTGCTCGACGGCACCCGCCGACCGAGCGAGCTCGCCATGGCGATCGGCACCTCCCGCTCGAACCTCTCGAACCACCTGGCCTGCCTCCGCGGGTGCGGGCTGATTCGCGCCGAACGGTCGGGGCGCCACCAGCACTACCACCTGGTGTCGGATGAGCTCGCCGACGGGCTCCGCTCGCTGCTGTCGGTGGCATCCACGCTCTCGCCCTGCGACGACCACGGGCCGGCCGCGCCCGCCAGCGCATGAGCGCGACACCCACCACCGAGGCGACCGCGGCCGCTGCAGAACGACGCGAGTTGGTGCGTCGGGCCACGATGCTCAACCGGCTGACGATCGGCTGGAACGCCACCGAGGGCGTCGTCGCCATCGCCGCCGGCGTCGCTGCGTCGTCGATCGGCCTGGTGGCGTTCGGCCTCGACTCGGGCATCGAGGTCTCCGCCGCGCTGATCCTGGCGTGGCGACTCCACCAGGAGCGCCGGGACGATTGCAAGCTCGACGTGGACGACCGAGCGCAGACGCTCGTGGCACGGTCGTTCGTGGCCCTCGCCGTCTACGTCTCCATCACCGCTGTCATCGACCTGACCGGCGGCCACGAACCCGATGCTTCCGTGGTCGGCATCGTCATCGCCGCGCTGTCGCTGGCCGTGATGCCGATCCTGGCGGCCCAGAAGCGACGGGTGGCCCTGGCCCTCGGTTCACAGGCGGCGGTCGCCGAGGCTGCCCAGACCAACGTCTGCACGCTCCTCTCGGCGGCGCTGCTGATCGGCCTCTCGGCAAATGCCGCGTTCGGGTGGTGGTGGGCGGACCCCTTGGCCGGGCTGACGATCGCGGGCGCAGCTGCGTGGATGGCCGCTCGAACGTTCACCGCCGACTCGCTGGAGCACACCTGCTGCGGCTGAAGTCCCCGGTGCGAGCTCGCAGGCTCACGCCGTCCGGCGGCTCACTGTCCGCCTGGACTTCGCGTCGAGTTCGCCCAGGGCCGCCTCGTACTCGGCGGCGAGTTGCTCCAAGATCGCGCCCAGCGGCCTCGACTCGGTGATGGCGCCGACGCCGTGGCCGGCGGACCAGACACCGTTGTAGCGCTTCGACACCTTCCCGCCACTGGAGGTGACGATCTCGCCCGGCCGGGTCACGGCCAGTTCGTCGATGTCGATGCCCGCCCGGACGAGGCTGGGAATCAGCCAGTTGGCCGGCGCACCGTCCAGCGCTGCGGACAGGAACACGTCCTTGGACGCGCACGCGATCAGATGGTCTCGGTAGTCGTCGTCGGCTCGTGACTCCTCGGCCGCGATCAGATGCGTCCCCACGTAGGCGAGGTCGCCGCCCATCGCCTGGGCGGCCAGGATCGACCGTCCATGGTTGATGCCACCGGCGACGATGATCGGGGCGTCGGTCATCGCCCTGAGCTCGCTCACGAGCGCGAAGGGATTGATCGTGCCGGTGTGTCCGCCCGCGCCGCCACACACGGCGATCAGACCGTCCGCCCCCGCTTCCAACGCCTTCTCGGCGTGGCGGGGCGAGGCCACGTCGTGGAAAGCGATGCCGCCCCATCGGTGGATCTCCTGGAACGCCTCCTCCGGTGCCCCCTTTGACGTGAGGACCACCTCCACCCGCCGCTCCTTGCACACGGCCAGGTCGCCCTCGTAGCGGGCGTTCGACGAGTGGACGACCAGATTCACCGCGTATGGAGCGGGAGCCTGCCCAGCCGAGCGCATCGCAGCCATGCCCTCGTCGATCTCGTCGAGCCACTCCACCAGGACCTCCCGCGTTCGTGTGGAGTGTGCGGGGAAGCTGCCCACGACACCCGAGCGACACGACTCGAGGGTCATCCGGGGTGACGAGACGAGAAACATCGGGGCGGCGATCACCGGGATCCTCAGCGTCCCGCCGAACGTCAGGTCGAGCGACTCGTCCGCGTTCGCGGTCGTCATGATGCGTCCTTTCGCAGAATCAGGTCGTCGTGTTCGCCGATGCCGGGGGCCGGCCCGCCGATGACGGACTCACGGTGACTGAACCTGAACGGGAAACCCTTGACCAGTTCGCCGTGGGGTGCGCGCACGATGGCGCACGAGCCGTCGCGCAGGCACGACGCCAGGACACCCGCACCGTCCAGCGCCTCGACCTCGGTGCCACCGTCGGCGGCCGCAGCCACCCATGTGCCCTGACGGCCGACGTGGGTCGCCCAGACCCGCGGCGCCACGCCACGCGCCGACTGCTCGACGAGCGGCCCAGCGGCGTAGACGGCGACGTCGCGCTGGGACACGTCGAGATGGAACGCCGTCCCGGTGGCGCGACTCCTCGTGACGGCCGCCGCGAGTACGGCACCGGCGAACAGACAGACCGTCTGGTCGGGGAAGTTCAGGTTGGGCCCGGACACGACAGGCACGCCTGAGGTGCCGACCGTCATCGCCGAGAAGCCCGACGCGGCCTCGAGGGTGCTTCCGAACGTCGTGTGGTCGGCCCGCGGGCCGTCGAGTCCCTGGCCCGAGACCGACCCGAGCACGATGCGCGGATTGACCGCGCGCAGGTCGTCGAAACCGAGGTCGAGGCGCTCCAGGACGCCGCGCCGGAAGTTCTCGATCACCGCATCGGCGCCGGCCACCAACTCGAGGAATGCTCCGCGCTGATCCGGGTCCTTCAGGTTCAGGTCGACACCGAGCTTGGAACGGTTGCTGAAGTGGAACAGTGGCGAGTCGTCGGCGCCGCCCCAGAACCGGAACATGTCGGGACGAACACTCGACTCGACCTTCACGACC
>JBCCFK010000055.1:0-17304 GCA_039029775.1 Actinomycetota bacterium
GAAGCTCCTGGAGCGCGGCGGCATCGACTACGACGCGTTCGTCTACTCCCACTCCACCTACGGCCGGGGCACGATGCAGCACGAGCTGATCGACGGCCTGCTCGACTCCTGCGAACCCGGGCGCGTCCACCGGGCCTGGGTGATCGACGACGGCCTCGACGCCCCGGTGACCGCCGTGCATCCCGAGCTCGGCCTGACCCGGCTCATCGCGGCCGAGACCGTCAGCTCGTACTGGACGGCGCTCCCGCTGGCGCTCGCCGCGGGGTACACCGAGGTGGCTCTCGGCATCACCCACAGCACCGACGAGCACAACCTCACCTGGGACGAGACCGGCGAGGACGTGAATTACCTCTGGGGCATGAGCTCCACCGCCGAGCAGCTCCTCCACGACTACATCCGGGACCACATCGTGTCGAACGTGTCGATGTTCCACATCCTTCGCCCGATCTATGACGTCAACGTCTTCACGCTCCTCAACCGCGACCTGGCATCGGTGCCCGCAACCCATTCGTGCGCCCAGCTCAAGCCCTGGTGCTGCCGCTGCGCGAAGTGCATCTACGTGTGGATGAACTACGTGGCCTGGCTGCCGGAGGAGACGGTGGCGGCCACCTTCGACAAGAACCTGTTCGAGATCCCCGAGAACCGGCTGATGCTCCGCAAGATGCTGGGTCTCGAGAGTTACAAGCCCACCGACTGCGTGGGAACGGTCAGCGAAGCCCGCCTGGCGTTCCTCATGTGCGTCCGCAAGGGCGTCACCGGCCCGATCGCCGACGAGATCGACATCGCCCCCTTCGAGGCCGAGGCGATGCGCGCGCTCGAGAAGTACCGGGCGATCGCCCCGACGCCGCCGACGTTCCCGGCCCGCATCGCCGCCGCGGTCGAGCCCCAGCTGCACGACAGCGCCGAGCTGGCCGCCCACATCGGACGATCGGTGCTCGAGCGGTAGCCCCGCTCAGTCGATGACGAACCGGGCGACGACCTCGCCGTCCTCGATCTCGCCGGTGGGCACGAATCCGTAGCGTTCGTACAGGGGCCGCGGCGACCCCTTGCCGTCGACCCACGACACCGCCAGGGTGGCGTCCCCCCGGGACCGACAGTCCTCGACCACCAGATCCAGGACGCGCCGCCCGATCCCCCGACGCTGGTGTCTCCGGTCGACGAGCAGGCGCCAGAGGTACGGCTCGTCGTGATGCTCGGTCGACAGCGCCACCATCACGAATCCGACGAACTCGCCGTCCGCTTCGACCGCGCGCATCCAGGGCACCACGGGATGGCCGTCCTCGGGCTCGGGGAACTGTGCGTCGGCGAAGGAGTTGACCACCGGGGCGACGAGCCGCTCCTGGGACTTGTGGGTCCGCAGGGCCCGAACCGCCCGGTAGTTCGTGTCGTCGATCTCGACCAGGCGCACATCATCGGGTGGCGCTGTCGGGCGTGCGATCCACGCCTCCCACATCTCCCGGGTCATACCGTAGAAGTCGTCGTTGCTGACCGTGCCGTCCTCGGTCCAATACGCCCGCAGCTTCCGACCCTCGAACTCGAATCCGGTGCGCTCGAGGACCATGGCCGAGGCCACGTTCTCCGGGTTCAGTCCGGCTGCGACCCGCTCGACCGCCCGCGCATCGAACAACCACCGCACGACGCCGGCCACCGCCTCCGCCGCATAGCCCTGGCCCCAGTGCTCGGAGGCGAACGTGTACCCCACATCGGCGACACGGCCCTCCCAGGACAACCGGATCGCCACGTCGCCGACGATCGTGCCGCCCCGATCGGTCACGGTGACCATGCCCCACTCGTCGACGACCAGACCCTCGAGCCCGGTCACCCCCGCCAACAGCGCCTCGGCCTGCTCGAGCGGATAGGGCGACGACCAGCTCTGATGACGGGCGACCTCGGGGTCGCTGCGCCGGGCCGCGAGAGCCGCGGCATCCCCGGGCTCGGGGTCACGCAGGACCAATCGCTCGGTCGTGATGCGGGTCGCCATGTCACGCATTCAAGCATTCACGGGAACCGATGGCGGCAGGATTCGGGCGCGTGGCTCGCTCTACGCTGCACGCCATGGCCGACCTCCGCACCCCCGCCACCGACATTCTCGAGCCGACCTGGTGGCAGTCGGACCCACAGGACGCCTACCGGGCGCTCCTCGACCGCGCCGGAATCTGGCGCGACGAGGCCAGCGACTACTGGCTGGTCGCCCGCCACGCCGACGTGCTGGCCGTCGAGCGCAACCCCGAGGTGTTCGCGAGCCGCCACCCCGACGGCGGCGGCGCGTACCGGCTGGTGCCCTCCAAGGACGAGGCGACGATGATCAGCCACGACGACCCCCAGCATCTGCAGCAGCGGCGGATCGTCAACCGCCGCTTCACCCCTCGAGCCGTCCGGTCACACGCCGACCACTACGAGGCGATGGTGAGGGGTCTGGTCGACGACGCGATCGGCGGGGTGCAGTCCGACGGATCGGTCGAGGTGGTCGACGCGCTGGCCGCCAAGCTGCCGTGCCTCGTCACGGCCGAGCTCATCGGCTTCGGCGCCGACCGCTGGCGCGAGGTCAAGAGCTGGAGCGAGCGCCAGATGCGCATCGACCGCCGGTACGTCGAGGCCGAGGTGCTCTCGGATCTCGAGGACAGCATCCGGGAGTGGGCGGTGGTCATGCAGGAGGTGCTCCCCCAGCGCTTCGAAGAGCCCGCCGACGACCTCTTCACCGATTGGCTCGGCGCGGGCATGGATCCGATGATCATGGTCCAGGAGACCGGTTTGGTGATCGCCGGTGGCGCTGAGACCACCCGGACCGTGATCGCCCACGGGCTGCGGACGTTCGTCGACCACCCCGATCAGTGGGAGTACATCGCCCAGGATCCGGAGCGGGTGACGCTCGCGGTCGAAGAGCTCATCCGCTGGGTGACGCCGTTGAACAACATGTTCCGGATCGTGACCACGCCCACCGAGCTGGCCGGAACCGACATGGCCATCGGAGACCGGGTGGCGCTGATCTATCCCGCCGCCAACCGTGACCCCCGCGTGTTCGACGATCCCGACACCTTCGACGTCACCCGCGACCCCAACCCTCACCTGGCCTTCGGGCACGGCACGCACTTCTGCCTCGGTGCCAACCTGGCCCGCATCGAGCTCCGGCTGCTGTTCCAGGAGCTGTCCCAGCGAGTGACCAACCTCCGGGTCGTGTCCGAACCCGACGTCGAGCCCAACATCTTCGCCCGCGCCGTCCGTCGGTTCGACCTGGCATTCGACCTGCGATGATCCGTCGGGCCACCGCCACCGACGCCCCGGCCATCCACCGAGTGCTGCTCGACGCCTTCGAGCCACTCGAGGACCGCTACACCCCGGCCGCGTTCGACGCGACCGTGCTCGACCCCGACCGCGTGCGGCTGCGCCTCGACGACGGACCCGTCTGGCTGGCCGAGTTGGACGG
Source organism: Actinomycetota bacterium (assembly GCA_039029775.1). Classification (GTDB taxonomy): domain Bacteria; phylum Actinomycetota; class Acidimicrobiia; order Acidimicrobiales; family UBA8592; genus JBCCFK01. The sequence continues at coordinate 3,425 of JBCCFK010000055.1, forward strand.
GGCCGTCGTCGGGACGTTCGGCATCGAGGTGACCGACGAAGGCCACTACCTGCGCGGCATGGGCGTCAGCCCGGCCGCCCGGGGCGCCGGCCTCGGGAAGCGATTGGTGGACGTCGCCGTCGGGTACGTCGACGAACACCGACCGCCCAGAGCGTGGCTCTTCACGACCCACTTCCTCGACGCCGCCATCGCCCTCTACGAACGCGCCGGGTTCGTCCGTTTCGACCCCGACCCGGCCCACTTCCACGGGACGCCGATCATCGGCATGGAGCGGCTCAACCCGCTGTCGGAGCGCGCCCTGCTCTGACGCCGGGGTTCCATCGATCACTCGAAGGGACGGTCCTCCCACCACGGCATGGCATCGGGCAGGTCCTCGCTGGGTTTCATCGTGAACGCCGGTGGACGCTTCTCGAGGAACGACATGACACCCTCGGCGACATCGGCGCCCTTGCCGAGTTCCCAGATCAGCCGGGAGTCGACCTTGTGCGCCTCCATCGGGTGATCTGCCCCGGCCATGCGCCACAGGAGCTGGCGCGTCGCCGTCACCGAGACGGCCGAGGTGTTCTCGGCGATCTCGGTGGCCAGCTCCCGCGCCGCGGGAAGGAGCTCGTCCGGTTCGTGGAGGCTGCGGACCAGACCCGCCTCGTGCGCATCGGCCACAGGGAACACCCGGCCGCTGAACGTCCACTCGAGCGCCGTGCTCAAGCCCACGACCTTGGGCAGGAAGAACGACGAGCACGCCTCGGGGACGAGGCCGCGCCGGGCGAAGACGAACCCCATCTTGGCCGTGTTCGACGCCATGCGGATGTCCATCGGCAGCGTCATCGTGGCGCCGACACCCACCGCCGGCCCGTTGATCGCGCCGATCACCGGCTTCAGGCACTCGAAGATCCGCAGCGTGAGACGACCGCCACCATCGCGGATGCGGCTGATGTCGTCGCCCTGGACCATCTCGGCCCGATCTTCACGCTCCTCGTAGTTGAACGTGTCGGACCCGGATCCCAGGTCGGCGCCGGCGCAGAAGCCCCGACCGGCCCCGGTGACGATCACCGCCCGCACGTCGTCGTCGGCATCGACCCGGTCGAACGCGTCGATCATCTCGAACATCATCCGGGCCGTGAACGCGTTGAGCTTGTCCGGCCGGTTCAGGGTGATCGTGGCGATGCGATCCGCGACGTCGTAGGTGATTTCCTGATAGTCCATGACGGTATTCATAGCGGGCCGCTCGGGCCCGAGCCGAGTAGGGACGTTCCCGGAGGATTCCCGTTGATCGAGATCACCGATGCCGACCGCATCCGTACCGTTCGACTGAACCGCCCCGAGGCGAAGAACGCCATGAACGAGGCGATGTGGGACGGCGCAACCGAGGCGTTCCTCTCCGCAATCGACGATCCCGACGTCGCGGTGGTGATCCTCACCGGGACGGGCGATGCGTTCTGCGCCGGTCAGGACGTCATCGAGATGGCGGCCCAGGCCACCGGTGGCGACTTCGTGCGCGGCGAGCACGGCTTCCAGGGACTGCTCCAGACCATGGCGTCGTTCCCCAAGCCGGTCATCGTCGCCGTGAACGGCATGGGCCTCGGCTTCGGGGCGACGGTGCTCGGCTTCGCCGACCTCGCGTTCATGTCGGCGACCGCCCGACTCAAGTGCCCGTTCACCAGCCTGGGCGTCGCCCCCGAGTTCGCCTCGAGCTTCACGTTCCCCCAGCTGCTGGGTCGCCAGAACGCGTCGTGGGCCCTCCTCAGCTCCGAGTGGCTGAGCGCGGAAGAGTGCCTCGACATGGGTCTGGTGTTCAAGGTGACCGAACCCGAGCGCTTGATGGAGGTGACCATGGACCACGCCCGGGTGCTCGCCGCGAAGCCGATCAGTTCCCTGGTCGAGTCGAAGGCCACGATCATCGAGTCCACGCGGGACCCGATCACCGCCGCATACCGCCGTGAAGCCGAGGCGTTCAAGCTGCTGCTGGGGGCGCCGGCCAACGTCGAGTCGATGATGGCGTTCGCGGAGAAGCGTCAGCCCGACTTCACCAGCATCGACGACAGCGCCGTCAACGAGATCCGAGGAGACTGACATGGGCGAACCACTGGTCCTGGCCGAAGTCGACGGGCCCGTTCTGACGGTCACCATCAACCGCCCCGAGAAGAAGAACGCCACCAACGCCGAGGTGCTCTGCCGGTTGTACGACGCCTGGGTCCAGCTCGACACCGACGACGACCTGCGGGTCGGCATCCTCACCGGCAGGGGCGACACGTTCTGCGCAGGGATGGACCTGGCCGAGATCGGCAAGATGCAACAGGGCATCGTCGACACCCCGTGGCTTCAGCGCCTGAAGGACGAGCCCCACGTCATCTTCGACGCGTGGTTGAAGACCTACCGCCCCACCAAGCCACTGATCCTCGCCGCCGAGGGTTTCGCTCGTGCCGGCGGCACCGAGATCCTCCAAGGGACCGACATCCGCGTGGCGGGCGAGAGCGCCGTCTTCGGGGTCACCGAGGTCCAGCGCGGCCTGTTCCCCATGGCGGGCTCGGCCGTACGGCTCCGACGCCAGATGGGCTACGCCGTCGCCGCCGAGATGCTCCTGGCCGGTGACGATCTCCCTGCGCAACGAGCGCGGGAGCTCGGCCTCGTCAACCACGTCGTGCCGGACGGCCAGGCGCTGGCAAAGGCCCGCGAGATCGCCGACCGCATCGCCCGCAACGGCCCTCTCGCGGTGAAGGCCATCCTGGCCACCCTGCGTGAGACCGAGGCCATGCCCGAGGATGAGGCCTTCGTCATCGAGCGCGAACACGGCACCGCGGTCATGCGTTCGAAGGACGCGATGGAAGGCCCCAGGGCGTTCCTCGAGAAACGGGATCCGGTCTTCACCGGGGAGTGAGTTGACGCGCCACGTGGTCTGACCAACAAGCGCGCCAACTTGGCCACTGATCGAGCTCAGTAGCCCACGATACGGCGGTCGCGGAGGTCGGCGATCGCGGCCTGGTCGAGGCCGAGGATGCCGGTGAGGATCTCGTCGGTGTGCTCGCCCAGCAGCGGCGCCAACCTCGTCGCTGGTCGTCCGGCGGTGACACTCCGCACTGGCAGTCCGGTGTAGGTGCGGGGACCCGCGGTCTTGTGCTCCAGGGTGGCGAAGAACCCGGACTCGTGGGCATCGGCGTCGGCCGCCATGTCGTCGCCGTTGACGACACGCGCGCACGGGATCCCCGCCTGCCTCAGACTGGCTTCGACGACGGCGACCTGCTGGCCGGACGTCCACTCGCCGATCAGCGCGTTCAACTCATCCGTCGCGGCCAACCGGGCCGACGCGCTCCCCAACGCCGGGTCGACGCCGGCACCTGGACCTACCACATCACAGAACGCCAGCCACTGGCGGTCGTCCTCGACGGCGATGGCGATCCAGCGGTCGTCGGCGCACGGGTAGCAGCCGTGCGGTGCCATGTCGGGGCTCCAGTTTCCCCATGGTGCGATCTCGCCGTGGAGCTCGAGCTCGAGCAGCCGGTCCGCGACGTGCCATGCCGGCGCCTCGACCTGGGCCGCCTCGACGAAGCAGCCGCCATGGCCGCGGTCTCGGCGGACCAGCGCGCCGACGAGACCGATGAAGGCCTGCTTGCCCGCGGTGTGGTCCGGGTGCGGGAGCGTGCTCCCCACCGGGTGGGGGTCATCGGGATGAGACCAGAGCCAGGCCTTTCCTGAGAAGGCGACGAGGTTCGGCCCGAACGTCTGGTACTTGCCGTACGGGCCGCGGCCCAGCCCTTGCGACGACAGCGACACGATGTCGTCACGCTCCAGACGAGCCTCCTCGTGGGCGAGGCCCCAGCGCTCAACCACCGGCGCTCGCATGTTCTCGACGACGAGGTCGCAGTGCGGCACGAGTCGCTTGACCAGCTCCGCGCCCTCCAGCGTCGACATGTCGACCGCCAGGCTCTCGACACCAAGGTTGAGCTGGTTGTAGGTGGGGACGTCGTCGATGTTGTCCGGGTCGAGCGGGCGACGGCGGAGGAAGTCGACGTACACCTGCGACTCGATACGGATCACCTGCGCCCCGAGCAACGCGAACAGGGAACATGCCTCGGGGACGACGGCACCCGATCCGAGCTGGAGGATGCGCATGCCGGCGAACGGCACCCTCGGGTCGATGTCGGCCTGCTTCGCTGGTGGGCGCGGTTCCTCGGCCAGGACGGCCGCGAGGTCTTGGCGACCGTCGTCGAGGGCCGGCGCGGCCGACACGTCGGGGAGGATCGACGGCGGTTCGGCGACCAGCGGCGGTCGGACCATGACCATCTCACCGTGCTCGGGATCGTCCACGGGAGCGAAGATCCCCCGCTCCACCACGTGGGGGTCGGCACGGAACTCCCCGGGCGTCTGCAACGGCGTGATGGTGACGTTTCGGGCCTGTCCCTCGATGAACAGGTGCTGCATGGTCATGTCGGGCGAGTACTGCGACAGCACGTGGGTCAGTAGATCCCAGTTGTCGCGGCGGAACGCTCGGTCGGCCCACGGGCCGTCGGTCAGCTCCTCGGGCGAGCCCAACAGCTCGACGAGGCCGTGCCACTGCCGGGGTGTCGCGGCCAGGAACCGAACGAATCCGTCGGACGCCTCGATGATGGGATACGGCCCGTCGGCTTGACGCTCGGAGATGATGCCCTGGCCACCGACGTGTGTCTCCGCCGAGTGCATGACCCGCGTCCATGGCGTGGTGGCCGCGGTCGCCGCCTCCTCATAGGCGACCTCGTAGTCGACGCGGGCGTCGTGGCGGTGCCGGACCCAGTGCGCCGCCACCGCCATCGTGGCGGCATAGATGCCCGCGCAGTCGTGGGTGAGAAACGACGGCGGCGCGCACGGCGGCTGATGGGGCCAGCCCGTCGACGACATCCCTCCGCCCGCGGCGAAGCCCACCATCGGAGAGCGCCCCAGGCCCAGACGGTCGGTGATGGTGATCCGTGCGGCGTCACCCGCCGCGCCGGCCACGGCGTCGTGGAGCGGCGACGTCTCGGTGTCGATGACGACGTCCGACCGAGCGATCAACTCCGCCAAGACCCGGAGGTCCCCGGGCGTCGACGGATCGATCACCAGGGAACGCTTGTTCTGGTTGCGAGCGAGGAAGGCGAGGCTGCCCCGCTCGGACTCGTCCGCGCCGGGAACGGCCGGTCGCCGACGCCTCGTCCAGGCACCGCCCGGCGGCTCGACGAGCCAGACCTCGGCGCCGACCGACGCGAGGATCCGACCTGCGTGCTCGGTGAGGTGATCGGCGATCTCGACGACCCGCAGGCCCCCCAACAACGTCTCGTCCATCGGCCCCCCTAGCGAGCCGCGACCGGCGTGCCGCGGGCCGCGTCGGCCGAGGCGATCAGGGCGTCGGCGAGTCGTTCCATCGCATCGGCGCGTCGAACGGGATCGGACGGCGCGAGCTGCTCGACCTCGTCGGGATCGGCGACCAGGTCGAACAGTTGATCCTCGCCCGTGCTGTGGCGCGTGTACTTCAGACCGTCGTGGCCGACGTAGGTCCGGGTCTTGCCCGGGAAGTGCCCGAACGCGGCGGCCGCATCCGAGATGTCGTCCTCGATCAGCACGTGATCGCGGACCGTCGCCGCCGGGTCGTCGAGGATCGGGACCAGGCTGTGGCCCTGCATCCCGTCGAATCCGGCGAGCCCCGCCAACTCGAGGAGCGTGGGGCCGAGGTCGATGCTGCCGGCCAACGACGAGGTCCGGGCGGCCGGACGGGCGGGGTCGGCGATGACCATGGGCGGCTGCAGGGTGCCCCGGTAGTGCATGAAGCCCTTCAGCAAGAGCCCGTGATCGCCCATCATGTCGCCGTGGTCCGAGGTGAAGACCACGATGGTGTCGTCGGTCTGGCCGACGCGATCGACCGCGGCGAGGATCCGTCCGACGCCGTCGTCGACCATCTCGATCATCCCGTAGGTCGCCGCGACGCACTGCTGCACCAACTCGGGGTCCGACGTCCCACACGGCGCGACCCACCCCCGCTGCTTGTGGGCCTCGAACCCGGCCACGCGCTTCAGGTACGCGGGAGCATGCTCCATCGGGTCGTCGAAGGTGGCAGGCACCGGCATGTCGGCGGGGTCATGGCGGTCGAACCACTCTCCGGGCGGCGTGAACGGGTGGTGCGGGTCGGGAAACGACGCCCAGGCGAGCCAGGGTTCACCGGAGGCCGCCGACTCCTCGATGAAGGCGATCGCGCGCTCGGTGACGAACGTGGTCGAGTGGAGCTCGGGCCCGTACGGCGGGCGGTACACCTGCCACCACCGCTCGGAGCGGTCGGTGCCCGGCGCCTCGGCGGTCATCGGGACGACGAGATCCTCGTATCTGCCGCCCTTGTCGAGGGCCCAGTGGAGGTGGTGTCCGGTCACCCGCGCGCCATGGTCGATGGCGAGCTCCACGTGCCCGAACCCGTAGAAGTCGTCGGGCCACTCGGGGATGCCGCTCTCGTATCGCTCGTGGTGTTCCAGCGTGTTCCAACCCTCGGGCCACGGGTCATCGGCCACGGGCTGGTCCTCGACGGTGATGACCGAGTTGCGGCTCATCCCGTGCTGCAGGTGGGACTTGCCGATCAGCGCCGTCCGCCAGCCGGCCTGCCGAAACCGCCTGACGTGGGTGTTCGCTCCCCAGTCGAGGGACCTGTCGTTGAAGATCACCCCGTGGGAGGTGGGCATGCGGCTGGTCATGATCCTCGAGCGGGTCGGCAAGCAGACCGGATTCGCGACCCAGGCATTGCCGAACACTGTGCCGCGCTCGGCGATCGAGTCGAGGTTGGGCGTGCGGACGATCTCGTTGCCGGCGAAGCCGGCGTGATCGGCGCGCTGCTGGTCGGTGATGATGAACAGGACGTTCGGTCGACGAGCCGTCGACGGTCCCCCCGGATCCCCGTCGGTCATGCCCTGAGTGTGGCAGCTCGGGGCCCGGGCGTCAGGCGGGCTCGGGCGCCGACAGCATCAGCGCCGACCGCACGGCCTTGCAGACCAGCTCCCCCGACTGCTTGTACGCCCGGTGCTCGAACTTCACGACGCCCTGTCCCGGACGGGACTGGGACTCGCGGGCCTCGAGCACCTCGGTCTCGACGCGCAGGGTGTCGCCGTGGAACATCGGGGCTGGGAAGGTGATCTGCTCGAATCCGAGGTTGGCGACCGTGGTGCCGAGGGTCGTCTCGTGGACGCTGATGCCCACCGCCATCGCCAGCGTCAGCATCGAGTTCACCAGCGGCTGCTCGAACTGGGTCTCGTTGGTGGCGTAGTCGAAGTCCAGATGGAGCCACGCCGGGTTCATCGACATCGTGGTGAACATCACGTTGTCGGCCTCGGTCACCGTGCGCCGGATCGCGTGCGGGATGACGAGACCGGGTGTCAGCTCATCGAGCCACTTGCCGGAGACGGGTCGGTCGGTCACGGAGCTCCCTCCTCGGGTTCGATGCCGTGGGTCGCGGCGACGTCGAGGAGGCGGCGGGCCTGGGTGGCCAGCGGTTCGTCGACCATGTCGCCCTCGAAGTCGATGGCGGCCAAACCGGCGGCGACGCCCTCTTCGTAGGCCGAGACGAGGCGCTGCGCCCGGGCCACCTCCGCAGGGGTCGGCGAGAACGCGGCGTTGGCGAGCGCGACCTGGCGAGGGTGGATGCACATCTTGCCCACGTAGCCCATGTTGCGGGCCTCGGTGGCCTCGAGGGTGAACCGTGCGTCGTCGTCGAAGCGCGTCGTGACCTGGTCGTAGAGCGCGACCTCGGCCAGCCGGCCGGCGAGGGCCACGTACGACCGGGCGTAGGCCACCTCGGCGTTCGACTCGGTCCGCACGCCACCCATGTCGGCGATGAGGTCCTCGGCACCGAAGTAGGCCGCGTCGACCCGCCGATGGGCCAACGACGTTCGTGCGTCGGCGACGCCGAGCGCGGTCTCGATGCCGGCGATGACCTGCACGTCGTCTCGCAGTAGGGCGGCGACCGCGTTGGGAGCGTCGGCCGACTCGACCTTCGGCAGCAGGATGGCGGTCACGCCCGGCACGACGGCGTCGGCGATGTCTGCTGCCATCCAGGGTGTGTCGGCGCCGTTGACCCGCACGAACACCGTGCACCCAGCGGCGATGAGACCCGGTGCGGCCTCGGCGACGGTGGCCCGGGCCTCGTCCTTGCGGTCGACCGGCACGGCGTCTTCGAGGTCGAGGATGACGGCGTCGGCGCCCCGGGTCGGCAGCTTGGCGAACATGTCGGGCCGCACCGCGGGCGCGAACAGCATCGAGCGGAACCGTCGCATGGCGGCCGTGGCGGGATCCATGTCAGGCGAGGACGACCGACGGGTCGGGCACGAGATCACGGGCCAGCCACTGGAAGACCCGCCAACCCATGTCGGCGGCGCCGAGCGTCGCCGCGACCTCCTTGGCGTTCTCCTCGGAGATCGGGATCGCATCCGGTGCCTTCACGTGCACCTCGGCCACGCGCTCGGCCGTGACGAACCAGCCCACGGCCTCACCCGGCGAGGACCCGCCCGTCAGCAGGCCGTGGTTGCGCAGTATGCAGAGGTTGGTGTCGCCCATGGCGGCGGCGATGGCCTCGCCGCCCGCCGTACTGACCACCTCGAGATCCTCGCCGGTGTACATCGACTGGTTGAAGACCAGCGAGCACGACTCCTGACTGATGGGTCGGAACGGCTGCACGTTGGCCGACCACGGCGTTCCGAACGAGGTGTGGGTGTGTGCCGCAGAGATCAGGTCCGGGCGGGCGTCGAAGATCGGCCAATGGATGTTGTAGGCGGCGAAGTTCACGCCGTTCTCGGTGGGACCCATCACCCCCTGACCGTCGGGGCCGACGAGGGTGAGGTTGTCCACGGTGGCATCGCGGAACGGGATGCCGTAGCCGAGGACCCAGAAGTGGTCGGTGAGGATCGGATCACGGGCCGTGACGTGGCCGTCTCCGAGCTGGCCCCACCGCATGGCGGCGAAGATGCGATACCCCAGCGCGGCCTCCCACTTGCGCAGCATGCGCAGCTCCTCGAGGTCGTCGACCATCGGGGGAAGGGCGTCGTAGGTGATGTCGGGGTAGCGATCGAGCCGCATGTGCAGATGTTACGTCTGGAGGTGCTGCCGGATCAGCTCTGCGCAGCCCGGCCCGTCGTCCATCCATGGTGCGTGGCCCGCCCCCTCGATCAGGCGCAGGTCGGCGTGGGCGAACCGGCTGGTGAACCGCCGGGCGACGTCGGCACCGCCGAAGGGATCCGCGGTTCCCCACAGGAACAGCACCGGGTGGGAGACGGCGTCGACGACCGCCTGTGGGAGCTCCGCCTCGGCGGCGAGGCCTCGTCTGAGTTCCACCATCGGCGGGTAGACGGTGAGCTCGTTGCGCATGGTGTCGGTGTCCCGGACCAGCGATTGGAACCATGCGATCGCCTCCGCGCTGAAGCGACCGGCTCGGATCGCATCCCGGAGCCCGAGCTGGCCGAGCATGGCCTTCACCATCCCCTTGGACGGCGGGATCCTGGTCATCGCAAGGCTCGTGCGGCGCATGCCCGTCATCCGCATCATCAGCGGCCACCCCTCGGCGGGGGCGCCGAAGCAGTAGCCGAGTGCGCAGATCCGACGCACACGCGCGGGTGCCGCAGCGACGGACCGGAGTCCGATCGATGCGCCGAGCGATGTGACGACGAGGTCGGCTTCGTCCACCCCGACCCCGTCGAGAATCTCGGGCACGAGACGCCTGGCGGCCGCGTCGAAGTCGGCGAACTCGGTCATCGGCGGCGGCGCGGGGCTGAGGGCCACCCCGGGGCGGTCGACGAGGATGCATCGCCGCTCCGGCAGTGCGGCGGCGAGCGTGGCCCAGCTCGTCGCACCGGCGGTGGCGCCGTGCACGAACAGCGTGGGTGTCCCCTCCCCGACCTCGAGCACGCGCACTGGGCTCCCGGTCGAGTCGAGATGGACGAATCGCTCGGTCGGCTCGAGCGACAGGGACGACCAGAACGACGCCTCCGCCTCCCGATACCGCTCCTCGTTCACACCGCGTGTTCCTCGATCAGTCGCATGCAGGCGTCCTCGCCACGCTGCGCGCCGAGCAACAGGATGAGCCGGTCGACACCCATCTCGGTGTACGCCGCGAGGTCCTCGGCGGTCAGGCGACCCGGCGGCGTAATCGAGACCTCGAGGTCGCCGAACGCATCGGGTCGGTCGTATTCGTCGGCGATCTCCTGCAGTCGCTGGATGTCGGACGCGGCGGTCTCCACGTCACGTCGGAAGCCGTACCAGCCGTGAGCGAGCTCGTGGGCCCGCTGCAGCGCACGGCGGCTGTGCCCACCCACGACGGTGTGGACGTCCGCCTGGACCGGCTTGGGGTTGGCCGTCACGGCGTCGAACGTCACGAACTCGCCGTCGAAGCTGCCGGCGTCGGTCGTCCAGAGCACGCGCATGGCTGCGAGGTACTCGTCGGCCCGCTGCCCTCGTCGCGCCATCGGTGTCGAGCAGGCCGTCATCTCCGGCTCGATGTAGCCCACGCCGAGGCCGAAGATCAGCCGGCCACCCGAGAGATGGTCCACCGAGGCCAAGCCCTTCGCCAACACGGCCGGTTGACGCTGGGGAAGGATGATGATCCCGCTGCCGAGCTTGATGGTGTCGGTCACCGCTGCCAGGTAGGCCAGCGTCGCCTCGGTGTCGATCATCGGAGCCTCGGGCGGCGCTGGCGACGGCGGGGCCTGCGGGTCCGGGAGCACGATGTGCTCGCCGGTCCAGACCGACTCGAACCCGGCGGCCTCGGCGGCCTGGGTGACCCTCGCCATCGCATCGGGATCCAGTCCCATGTTGATCCCGAACAGACCGATCTTGGGTGCGTCGCTCATGGGCCGACGCTAGCCGCAGCCGGCTACCCCCGAAGGCGCCACTGCAGCAGGGTGTAGGGCGGGTCGTGGTCCTGGTGGTGTTCGAAGACGCCCTCGACCGCGTGGCCGATCTCGAGACGCTGCATCGGGTCGCCCAGCAGGTTGCCGACGACCCGGACACGACCGGCGTGGGGAAGCTCCACGAGCACGACGATGTAGGGGCCGTGGTCGGCGAGCGCCGGGTGCACCGCGTGATGCACCCGCTGATGGCTGTATATCGTGCCGACAGGCTCGACATCGTCGAACGCCACCTCGAAGGAGTGGCACCGGTGGCAGACCCACTCGGGGCCCCACTGCCAGCCGCCGCACGAGCGGCAACGCTGGATCCGGAGGACCTCGTCCGCCAGGCCTTCGTAGTAGGGCGCGTCGAGGCCATCGGGTGCAGCCACCGGCACCGGCATCCCGTCGGGCAGATAGCCGCTCACGACAGTGCCGCCTCGCTGCCGAACAGCACCGAGCTGGCCGGCGTGACCATCGGGCCGGCGATCATCAGCGACACGTCGGCGCCCGGCACCTGGTTGACCGACTCGCCACGAATCTGGCGCACCGCCTCGATCGTCAGACCCAGCCCGTGCATGTAGGCCTCGGCCAGGTTGCCGCCGCTGGTGTTGAGCGGCAGCCGACCGGACGGTGCGAGGAAGTTCTCCGTGACGAAGAAGTCGTTGACCGCATCGGGGGTGCAGAAGCCATGCTCCACGAGTGCCATCAGGACCCCGCCGGTGAAGTTCTCGTAGCTCTGGACGACATCCACGTCGTCCGGGCCGACCTGCGCCATGTCGTAGAGCCGAGGCGCCAGGGTGGTGAACACCGAGGACGCATACGTGGGGTCGTTGTGCACGGAGGCGCCGGCGCGGTGATGCGAACCCGCCACCGCCCCGAGCACGTAGCAGGCTGGGTGCGGGAAGTCGGCGGCCCGGTCGGCGGGCACCAGGATCATCGCCGCGGCGCCGTCGTTCTCCTGGCAGCAGTCGAACAGCTTGAAGGGCTCGACGATCCAGCGGGACCCGTCATAGCCGTCGGGGTCGAGCGGCCGTCCGTGCATGATCGCCCGAGGGTTCTGCTGAGCGTGGTGGTAGGCGGCGAGCGAGATCGCGCGCTGGGCATCGCGCTCGATGCCGTGGTCGTGGAGGTACCGGTTGACGCGCATGGCGAACATCTGCGCCGCCGACATCAACCCGTACGGCAGCGTGTATGCGAACGGACCCGACAGCGCGCCCCGGGACCCGGCACGGCCGAAACGGCCGAACTGGCCCTGCGCCAACGAGCGCAACACCACGACGCAGTCGGCCTGGCCGGTCGCGATCGCAGCCGACGCGTTGGCGACGGCGCCGGCAGTCCCGCCGCCACCGCCACCCCACTGCATGACGGCGAGCTTCAGCTCGTCGACACCGAGGGCCGCGGCCATGCGAGACGCCTCGGCCCGGTCGTTGCTGTAGCCCGAGAACCCGTCGATCTGCGTCGGCGAGATCCCGGCGTCCTCACATGCAGCGAGGATCGCTCGGATCGCCAGCTTGAACTCGGCGTCGGGCGACTGGCCCCACTTCGTGTACTCGGTCTCCCCCAGGCCGACGACGGCGACCTGGCCCCGCAGGCTGCGCGTCACCGGTTGGCGACAGCGGCGGCGTCGTCGTGGTTCAGGTAGCGGTCGGGGATGGGGAAGCCGAAGATCTCGGCCGAGTTGAGACCGAGGATCTTCGCCCGTTCATCGTCGGTGAGGTGCCCCATCGTCCGCTCGATCGCCGCAGCCGAATAGGGCCACGACCCCTCGTGATGCGGGTAGTCGTTGGCCCACAGGAAGTTGTCGATCAGCCCGTGGTCGCGGGCCAGGTCGAGCCCGGCCGGATCCTCCTGGAACGAGGCGAACCCCTGGCGCTTGAAGTACTCGCTGGGCAGCAGGTCGAGCTTGGGCCGCACGAACATGTGGTGCTTCAGGTAGGCCTCGTCCATCGCCTGCAGGGCCCACGGCACCCAGCCGATCCCGGCCTCGATCGAGCCGAACCGCAGCGTCGGAAACATCTCGGCAACGCCGGACGCGCACAGGTTGGCGATGGGCTCCATGGTGGGGGCCAACGAGTGGACCGCGTAGTTGATCACCGCTCCCCCACGGCTCCGCGACGTCCTGGGGTCGCGGCCGGTCGACACGTGGAACGTCACCGGCAGGCCGGTCTCGGCCACGCATGCCCACAACGGGTCGAACTCCTTGAGGTTGTAGTTGGGGTCCGCGTGGTCGGGCGGACCCCACCGCGGCTTGCAGGGCAGCGAGAGTCCCCGAAAGCCCAGGTCGGCGCACCGCTGGATCTCCGGGATCGCGTTGTCGAGGTTGCCCGGAGCGATCGCGGCCATCGGTGCGAGTCGATCGTTGTGTGCACCGAAGGTCTCCCAGGCCCAGTCGTTGTAGGCCCGGCACATGACGTGGGAGAAGTCCGCGTCGGCGGTCGCCCACATCGTCAGGCCCTTGTTGGGGAACAGGACCTCGGCGTCGACACCGTCGAGTGCCAGGTCGGCGATGCGGTCCTCGGGCGTCCGCCCGGACTGGTTCCGCAGCTTGTCGTGCCCCTCGAAGGTGACCGGGTGGATCGCCAGCGGCTGACGGAAGCCCTCGGTCTTCTGAGCCTGCTTGCCACCCGGCATCATGATGATCCCGGGGAGGCGCTCGTGGTACTCCTCGTCCACCCGCTCGTGCCAGAGCGTGGCCGGCTCCTGGACATGGCCGTCGGCCGACGCCATGAAGAACTTGTCGTCGGCATCGGGGCGGACCGATCGGCTCCAGCCCTCGGCGCCGGGAGTCTCCAGGCGCCACTCGTTGTTCACGTCCGGTGGCGGAATCACTGCCATCTCGGTCCCCCCTCGAATTCGGCTCAGTCGCCCACCAACACCCCGGTGGGAACCTCGCCTTCGGTGACGTCAACCGTAGCGCCGACCCGATCCGCGCTCAGCAGCGCCTCGATGGTGGCCTCGTCGGTCGAGCGCACCCACGTGCGGGCATCGGAATCGTCGATCACGGCGATCGCAGCGGCATCGGGC
>JBCCFK010000056.1:0-17208 GCA_039029775.1 Actinomycetota bacterium
CCCCCGTGGGGCCGTCGGACTCCAAGACCCCGCGGGCGGTGTTCTACGGGCGCTACGACGACGACGTGGACAAGCCCGGGGCCGGCTGGCGGATCCGCCACCGCCGCTACCGGCACGGGACCTAGCCCGGGCGCGAGGCAAAGGTCGGCCCGGTGCCGTGCACCCGACCGACCTTCGCTCGCAGGGGAGAGCGTCAGACGAGCTCGCCGCGGAGCAGTTCGATGTCGTCCTCGGACAGGTCGGGATCGACGTCGACATCGCGGACGACCTGGTGGGCCCGAACCTCGTCCGGCAGGAGCCAGGCGGCGACGAGGGCGCCGGCGGCCAGCACGGCGGCGCTGAGCCAGAAGCCGGAGTTCATGGCATCGACGAAGGCGGTCGACGCTCCGCTGAACGCGGTGGCCCCGACGTCGGTCGGCAGCTGGGGCACGGTGGCCGCAACCACGCCGATGCCCTCCTTGGCCGCCTCGAGCACCGGCTCGGGCACCTCGCCCGCCAGCTGTTCGTCGACGTTCCCGCGGTAGATGCTCGAGATGAACGAGCCGATGACGGCGACGCCCAGCGCGGACCCGAGCTCACGGCTGACGTCGTTGACGGCGGAACCGACCCCGGCGTCCTCGACCGGGACCGAGGCCATGACGGCATCGGTGAGCGCCGGCATCCCGAGCCCGAACCCGAAGCCGAAGAGGCTGATCAGCGCGATCTCCGTCGTGGCCGTCCAGCCGGCGTCGACGCCGGCGAACAGCGCGGCGGCCACGGTCATGATCGACACCGACAGCACGACGAGGCGACGAGGCCCCATCGGCCCGATCAACTTGGTCGCCGCGACCGAGGCGATGACGATCGCGCCGGCGTTGGGGAGGATGAGGAGCCCGGCCTCGAAGGCGTCACGGCCCTGCACGATCTGGAAGAACTGGGTGAGGAAGAAGAACGTGGCGGGGCCTGCGAAGAACATGATCCCGATCACGGCCACCGAGCCGGTGAAGTCCCGGTTCCGGAAGAAGTGCAGCGGGAGCATCGGGTGTGCGGCTCGTCGCTCGATGGCGATGAAGGCGACCAGCAGGGCGGCGGCGGCGACGAAGCTGGCGACGATCAGCGGGGATCCCCAGCCCTCCTCGGCACCCTGGATGATGCCGAACACGAGGGTGGAGATGCCGAGCGTCGCTGCGATCGAACCGGGGATGTCGAGGCCGACGTGGCGACTGTCACGGGATTCGGGCACGAAGAGCTGGCCGATGATGGCGACGGCGATGATCGGCAGGTGGATCCAGAACGCGGCGGCCCAGTCCCACCGGTCGACGAGGTAGCCGCCGACCGCCGGCCCGAACCCGATACCCATGCCGGAGACGGCGGTCCACACGGCGATGGCTCGGCCACGCTCGTGGCGCGGGAACGCGTTGGTCACGATGCTCAAGGTGGCCGGCAGGACGAACGCGGCACCGATGCCCTGGATGGCGCGACCGGCGATCAGGGTGCTGATGTCGGTGGCCACGGCCCCCACGACCGACCCGGCGGCGAACAACAGCAGCCCCGCCGTCATCCACCGCTTGCGTCCGTATCGGTCGCCGATGGAGCCGGCGAGCATCAGGAGACCGGCGAGGGCCAGGACGTAGGAGTCGACCACCCATTGCAGGTCGCTGGTGGTGGCCTGGAGGTCGAGCGAGATGCTCGGCAGTGCCGTGTTCACGACCGTCAGGTCGAGGAACACGATCAGCGTGCCGATCGACATGATCGCCAGGATCAGCCAGCGGCGCGGATCGCCCTCCTCGAGCGGGTGGGGTTCTTGCAGTGATTCGGTGGTGCTCACGGTCGTCGTCCTTCGTGTGAGAGGTCGGCCCGGAAGGGCGGGTCAGGTGATTTTTGAACCGATGAGTTCAGTTCGGTACGAAGCACTATGGACCGATCGGTTCGAAAATGTCAACGAATTTTCGAACGACCCTTCCAATATTCGTCGGAACCAGTAAGATCGAAGTCATGGCCACCTCCACCGAGACCGTCGAGACCGTTCGCCGAGGGCGCGGTCGACCGCGGACGTTCGACGAGGAAGCGGTGCTCGACGCACTCACCCAGCTGTTCTGGCAGCAGGGCTACGAGGCGACCTCGGTCGCGGACATCGCCGAGTCAGCGGGGCTCAACAAGTCGAGCCTGTACAACACCTTCGGCTCCAAGCAGGAGCTGTTCGACCGCATCCTCGACCGCTACATCGCCGGCCGAGTCGAGATGCTGCGCCAGCTCGCCGAGGAGGCCGGCGACGGCGTGGCCGCCCTGCACGCCTTCCTCGAGATGGTCCGCGCCGAGACCGAGACCGAGATGGGCCGGTACGGCTGCCTGGCGGTCAACAGCTCGGCAGAGCTCGGGGGCGAATCCCCCGAGATGGCTCAGATGGCACACAAGTACCGCAGCCGGATGGCCGAGACCATCGAGAGCGTGATCCGCCGTGCGGCCGACGCCGGCGAGCTCGACCCCTCACAGGTCGACAACCACACCACGATGCTCGTCACGTTCATGCTCGGCGTCTCGGTGACGGTCCGGGGCGGCGCGGACGCCGAGGCCATCGGCCGGGTCATCGACGCCGCACACGCCACGGTCGACAGCTGGGCGGTCGCCCGCTGACGCCCTGCTAGACAGGCGTCGTGGGTGAGGCGATCGAGGACCCGGGCCTGACGGACGAGACGGCGCAGGCCACCCGAGCACTGGCACGCGTCGTGGAGCCGATCCACGCCGTCGCCTACTACACGCCCGAGATCAACGGATTCCGCGACGACGGGTTCCGCGGCTGGTGGCACGCCTACATGGCGTACCGCCCGGCACCCATGGGCGCCGTCACGGCACCCACCGCCATCGCCGCGCTGTACAACTTCGCGCCGGCCATGGTCGAGCGGGCGATCCCAGGTGTCTGGGAACTCCTGGCACCCACGGCCGTCATCGCCCGCCGGGACGAACTCGTCCGGGCTGCGTTCGAACGGCTGCTCGCCGACGGTCGGCTGGACGCGGACGTGGCCGAGGCGGCGGAGCTCGCCCGGACCGCGTGTGTCGGCCTCCCGGTGGAGGCCCGGCCACTGTTCGCTGCCCACGCCGCCCTCCCCTGGCCGTCCGATCCCGCGATGGCGCTGTGGCACGCCTGCACCCTGCTCCGTGAGTTTCGAGGCGACAACCACAACCTCGTGCTCGCGGCCCACGGCGTCGACGGCGTCGAGTGCCACGTGCTGATGGCGGCGCACGGCCACGGCAACCAGCCGACGCTGGAGGGCATCCGCGGCTGGACGCGCGAGGAGTGGCGAGCCGCGGTCGAGCGGCTCGGTGAGCGGGGCTGGGTCGGAGCCGACGGTGCGTACACCGACGCGGGGCGCGTCGCGCGCACCGCGATCGAGCGCGAGACGGACGCGCTGACGTCGGTGGCGGTCCTCGACCTCGGCCCGCACGACACGGCGCGACTCACATCGCTCGGCGGAACGATCTGCGAGTTCCTGATCGCCTCCGGCGCCGGCGCCGGCGTCTGGCCCCCGCCCGGGGTGATGAAGCCCGACGCGTGAGGCGTGCGACACTCGATCGATGGCGGAACGGTCGGCGTTCAGCGGCGGTGACCAGGCGTACCTGCGGAGCGAGCAGTACGGCGACGGCTCGAAGCTCTCGACGCGCATGTCCCTGCACGCACGGTTCGGCACGGCCATCACCTCGTTCCCGGACTTCGCCGCGGCGCTCGTGCCCTGGCGCTCCGGGGGCCGGGCGCTCGACTGTGGGACCGGGACCGGCATGTTCTGGACCAATGCCGCCTCCCCACGCGACACCTCACTGACGCTGGTCGACCTCTCCCCCGGGATGGTCGACGAGGCCACGACGCGGGCGCGAGCGAGCGGCTTCTCCGATGTCGCCGGACGCGAGGCGGACGCCCAGTCGCTGCCCTTCGACGACGAGTCGTTCGACGTCGTCGTCGCCAACCACATGCTCTACCACGTGCCCGATCCCGGCCGAGCGCTCGACGAGTTCGCCCGGGTGCTCACCGACGAAGGTGTCCTCATCGCGTCGACCAACGGCCGCGGCCACATGGCGGAGCTGATCGACGCGATCGTCGCGGTCTTCGGGACCGCCACCGAAGCATTGACCGACAACTTCGGCATCGACACCGGCCGGCCGCTGCTCGAGCGGCGGTTCGGGTCGGTCACCTGGCACGACTACGAGAACGAGCTGGTCGTCGACGATCTCGACGCCGCACTGGCATACGCCACGTCCTTCCCCCCGGGCGACGCGGCGACGGCCGACCAACTCGCTGGTCTCCGCAGCGAACTCGACCGCCGCAGCCGTGAGGGCATACTCCGGATCACGCCCGTGACGGGTGCCTTCGTCGCCCGTCAGCGCTGAGTGCCGGCGAGCGAGCCGGTCAACTGCTCGTCGGCCGACAGGACACACGTGACCAGGCGGTCACCCCAGGCGTTCCAGCTCTGCTCGGTCGGGAACAGCCGCTCGACCCGCAGCAGCGACTCGTCGCGGGGGATCCCCACGAAGCCCTCGAACGTCGCGCGACAGGTCGCATCGGCGAATTCGAGGACGGTCTCCTCGCCCGGGTAGGGGCCGTCGAGCATCGGAGCGGAGGCGTAGACCTCGAACCAGTGCGGTTCATCGCAGTCGACGAGATCGACGGCCACGTCGGCGACGAGGCTGGGCGACGCCACGCAGTCACCCGACTCCAGCCCGAAGGTCGAGGTGGTACCGAACGCTCGGAGCGGGTCGAGGTCCGAGAGGCGGTCAGCCGTCGCCGTGGGAAACCTGACGAAGCATGCGATCTCGCGATCGCCGGTCGACCAGGTCTCCTCCTGCGGGCGGAAGAAGAGGATGTCCAGCACGCTGATCTGGCCGGCGACGCCGAACTCCTGCCCGAATGCGTCGTTGCAGAAGTCGCTGGCATCCCGCTGCACGATGTCGAGCCCCGGCCACGGCGCACCCGGGGGCTCCGTTCGGGCGCTCACCGCGAAGACCTCGGCGATGTGCGGCCGATCACAGGCCACCGGGTCTCCGTCGACGAGCCGGAGTTCGTCGTCGGTGAAGCAGGCACCCGGACCGATGCCCCCGGCCGTGTCGTCCTCTTGACCCGGAGGTGTCGGCGAGGCCGGAATCGCCGCCTCGACGTCGAAGGACGTGGCACAGCCGGTCCCGACGAGCGCGCCGATCACGCCGATCAGCAGCGCTCGCGTCCAGCTCACCGTCGTGAACACGGCCGCAAAGCTAGTGCCGCCGCCGCGACTTCTCCTTGGTGGGATCGGGGCCGAACCCGGTACGCTGCGTGGACCAACACGGGCAGTGGCGCAGGTTGGTAGCGCGCCTCGTTCGGGACGAGGAGGTCGTGGGTTCAAATCCCGCCTGCCCGACCAGGTCGCGGCGCCCGATTCGTCGGGCCCCCGACACGTTCGAACCCGGCCTCCGTGGCCGGGTTCTGTCGTTCCCGGGCGACGTCGAGGCGAGCGAGCCGTCAGTCCGCGACGGCGTACACGCTCCACTTGCCCGGTATGCCCCGGAACTCATGGGAGCCACGGCCCTCGAACTGACT
This sequence comes from Actinomycetota bacterium, assembly GCA_039029775.1. Lineage (GTDB taxonomy): Bacteria > Actinomycetota > Acidimicrobiia > Acidimicrobiales > UBA8592 > JBCCFK01. The sequence goes on from JBCCFK010000056.1 coordinate 5,543, forward strand.
CCCCGAGCCGGCGACGAGTCCTCGGACGACCCCCGACACCAACACGTCGCCGCCGTCGGCGAAGTCGAGAATGCGGGACGTCAGGTTGACGGCGACGCCGTTGAGGTCGTCGCCGCGACGCTCGGCCTCCCCGGTGTGGATCGCCACGCGGACCGCCAGGTCTTCGCGGGTCAACGCATCTCGCATCGCCACCCCGGCACGGATCGCCGCTGCGGGACCGTCGAACCGGAGCATGAAGCCGTCGCCCAGGTTCTTCAGCGCGGTGCCGCCCTGCCGCTCGGTCTCGGCGGTGACGATGGCGTCGTGCGTGTCCAGCGTGGCCCGCCACTCGGCGTCGCCGGCCTGGGTGGCCCGCTCGGTGGAGTCGACCAGGTCGGTGAAGACGATGGTGACCAACTCCCGGGAACTGGCCTGGGTCGTGCGCTCGCCGAGGAGGAACTGCTCCATCTCGTCGACCACGCGATCCGAGTCGCCCGCCCACCAGTAGTTGTCGGCGCCCGGGAGGCTGACGAACTGCGCGCCGGGGATCTGGCCGGCCAGCCAACGCGCGCCCTCCAAGGGCCACCACGAGTTCTCCTCACGATGCATGATCAAGGTGGGCGCTCGGACCGACGAAGCGATCCGACGCACGTCGACCCGCCCGATCATCTGCAGGAGGGCGAGGCCGGCCGCGGGCGTGGCCTGCTGTCGTCGCGAGCGGGCGTACCAGTCGCGCCACCATGGATCGTGTGCGGTCGCAGCGATCTGGGCCTCTCCCCCGTCGCCGCTGGCCCACACCTCCCGAACCCCCTCGATGTCGGGATGCCAGTCCTCGGCGGGCGCCCCCCACGGGTATCCCTCGGTCGCCGTCAGGCGAGGACCGGTGTTCATCATGACCAACGCCTCGGTGCGCTCCGGGAGGCTGGCGGCATACATCAGGGCGATCGGCCCGCCCTCGTGCGCCGCGAAGATCACCGGTCGCTCGGCGCCGGCTGCATCGACCACCGCGACGAGGTCGCGGACCCAGACCTCGGGGGTCGCGATGTCGGGACCGGACTCGGACAGCCCGATGCCGCGCTTGTCGAACGAGATCACCCGGGCGAACGAGCACAGCCGGTTGAGGCGCCCGGCGATGGCGGGCACGTCCCACCGTCCCTCGAGCGGCGTGGCCCACTCGTCGACCATGACCAGGTCGATCGGGCCGTCGCCGACGACCTGGTACGCGATGTTCAGCCCGTCGACCTGGGTGTATCGGACCGGATGCGCCATCCCCTTCGACGCTACTGCGATCGGGGGGCAAACCGATCCTGGCCTCGACGGCCCCACTAGGGTCGCCGACGAGATGCCGCCACATCCACCTCCTCCACGGTCGGGGTGGGACTCAACGGTGTAGGGGTGGTGTGGCGGCACTCGGGACACATCGGTGCCACGGATCTCCGGGGGATACGGCCCGGGACCCCCTGCCCGGGACCGGGCCGCGACCTCACCGCGCGCGGCGAGGACCGTGGATTCGATGTGTCCGCCCGGAGAACGTCAAGTCGTGCTGGGGACCCTTCTGGTTGCGGTCTCACCGGGCCGTTGCGCCGAGCGCAGGGCCTGGTCGTGTCGGTCTTCCACCGGAGAGCCCGCAACCGCGCCCGAGACTAGCAACCGACGCGACGGCCGCAAGCCGAGCGCCCAGGTTTCTCGGAGCGGGCCCGAACGACCGCAATACGATCCGGCGCAACGCAGACCCGGGGGGACGCCGATGAGCATGCTCGACACCGACACGATGCCGAGCCGCATCGAAACATGGCTGGGTGCCAACGTGGCACCGGCGACGGTCGAGTCGTACACGATCATGACCGGCGGGTTCAGCAGGGTGATGGCCAGGGTCGACGTGACGTGGTCCGACGGCCGGACCGAGGCATTCGTGCTCCGCGGTGACCCGCCGCCTGAGATCGCGGCACTCGAATCCGACCGCGACGCCGAATGGGCGCTGCTCTCGGACCTGACCTCGCTCGACTCGGTCAAGATGCCCGCGGCGCGGTGGTACGTGGACGACGAGGACCACTTCGGCACCAAGGCGATCTTCATCGACTTCGTCGAGGGCGGCTCGCTGCAGATGACCTTCGACGGCGGCCGAGACCACGCCGCCACCGTCGACCCCCTCCTCGAGTTGATGGCATCGGTGTCCGCGGTCGAGCCCGGCCAGGTTCCGTCGCTGCCCGCGCCGGCCAGCTGGGACGACCACATGGACAGCATCATCGGCCGCTGGCGGGCGTTGGCCGACACGCACTGCGAGTCGGTGCCGTTCGTCCGCCACATCGCGGCCTGGCTGAAACGGCGGAAGCCCGCGCCCGCGCCGCTGCGGCTCGCCCACGGCGACTTCCAACAGGGCAACATCCTCGACACCGCCGACGGACTCCAGGTCATCGACTGGGAGTTCTCTCGCATCGGCGACCCGAGAGAGGACCTCGGCTACTACGCCGCCTACTCCGCCGCCGTCCCGCCGAATCTGATCGAACTCGACCTCGAGCGATTCCTCCAGACCTTCCGCGACAAGACGGGCCTGAACGAGGAGCAGGTCAACCCGCTGACCCACGGGTACTTCACCGTGCTGTCGACCATCAGCTCGATCGAGGGCCTCTACACCGGCCTCGCGGCGATGCACCGCGGCGAGCGGCACGGGGTCGCGGTCGCCTACAACTCGCAGCTCGTTCCGGTCGGCAGCGACAACTTCGTGACCGCCATCGACACCATGGAAGCCGCGCTCGCGGCCATCGAGGGAGCGTGACATGCAGGCACGACCGACGACCGAACAGATCCTGAACGACGTCGCCAGGGAGATCCGCGACACCCTGATCCCGACCTGCGAGGACCCGGCCATGGTGCCGAACCTGCAGATGATGGAGCAACTGTTGACCGCGGCCGCCGTCCGTTCGGCCCACGAGATCGCCTGGATGAACGACGAGGGGGACGCCGCGATCGGCCTCGCACGAGACGTCGTGGAAGCCACCGGCGACGAGGCCACCGCCGCGGCGTTGGCCGCCTACGACGACGGGCGATCGGACAGCCTCCACCTCGACGACCAGGTCGAGAACTACAGCCTGGCCGGCGAGGCGCTGGGGCGGGCCATCGAGGCGGTCGACGACCACCCCGAGCTCGCGGCACGGGCCAACGAGCTCATCCGAGCGAGGCGCGACACCGAGACGGAGATCCGACCGGGCTTCTTCTTCCCAGGGCGATGACCACCCCTCAGATGGATCTGTGAACCCAAAGTCGCGCACATTTGGGTTCACAGATCCTGCTCAGGCCCGGTGGAAGTCGACGTCCTCGGGCGCGAGCGGCTGGTTGCCGAGAACCGCGTCGGCGGCGCGTTCGGCGATCATCATCACCGGGGCGTAGATGTTGCCATTGGTGATCAGCGGCATCACCGAGGCGTCCACGACGCGCAGGCCCTCGACGCCGTGGACCCGGAACGTGTGGGGGTCGACCACCGCCATGTCGTCCACACCCATCTTCGCCGTACACGACGGATGCAGTGCGGTCTCCGCGTCGTTGGCGACCCACCGCAGGATCTCGTCGTCGCTCTCGACCGAGGGGCCGGGCGAGATCTCGCCGGAGTTGTAGGCGTCGAAGGCCGGCTGGTTCAACAGCGTGCGGGCCACCCGAATGGCCTCGACCCACTCGCGCCGATCCGTCTCGTTGTCGAGGTAGTTGAAGCGCAGCGCCGGCTTCTCGCGAGGATCGGTGGACGTGATCTTCACCGACCCGCGCGACTGGGAGAACATCGGCCCCACGTGCAGCTGGTATCCGTGACCCGAGGCGGGCTTCGAGCCGTCGTAGCGAATCGCGATCGGCAGGAAGTGGAACATCAGGTTGGGGCGGTCGACGTTGTCGTTGCTGCGCGCGAATCCGCCGGCCTCGAAGTGCGACGTGGCGGCCGGACCCCGACGGAAGATCCACTGCAGGCCGATGAACGGCATGCGCCAGCGGGCGGTGTAGGGCGCCATGGACACCGGCTCGGGGCAGGACTGCTGGACGTAGACCTCGAGATGGTCCTGCATGTTCTCGCCGACGCCGGGGAGATGGTGGACCATCTCGACGCCGAGGGGCTCGAGCTCCGCAGCGTTGCCGACACCTGAGAGCTGGAGGAGCTGGGGGCTGTTGATCGCCCCGCCGCAGACGACGATCTCGGCGCCGGTGGCCGTGACGGTGCGTCCGCCGGGGCGGGTGTACTCGACGCCGACAGCGCGGGTGCCCTCGAAGACGATGCGATTGGTCATCGCCCGGGTCACCACCGTGAGGTTCTTGCGACGCCGAATCGGCCAGAGATAGGTCCGCGACGCACTCATGCGTCGCCCGCGGTGACGGTTGCCGTCGAACGGTGCGAAGCCCTCCTGGCGATAGCCGTTGACGTCGTCGGTGAGCTGATAGCCGGCCTCCTGCACCGCCTCGAAGAACGCGGCGAAGAGCGGGGAGGCCGCCGGACCACGCTCCATCACCAGCGGACCGTCGGTGCCCCGATAGTCGTCGCCGCCCGCCAGGCACTCCTCCATCCGCTTGAAGTACGGCAGACAGTGCGCGTAGTCCCAGTGCTCGAGTCCCGGCAGCTCGGCCCACTTGGCATAGTCGAGCGGGTTGCCCCGCTGGAAGATCATCCCGTTGATCGAGCTCGACCCGCCCAGGACCTTGCCGCGGGCGTGGGCCACACGGCGATCGTTGAGGTGCGGTTCGGGTTCGGACTCGTACTTCCAGTCGTAGAACCGGCTTCCGTTGGGGAACGCGAGCGCACCCGGCATGTGGATGAAGACGTCCCAACGACGATCTGGGCGACCGGCTTCGAGGACGAGGACGCGGGTCGAGGGATCCTCGCTGAGCCGGTTGGCCAGGACGCACCCGGCCGATCCGCCGCCGACGATGACGACGTCGTAGTCAGAATCTCGTGTGGCCAAGGAGCGCAGGCTACCGGTCGACGTCGCCGAGTCGCCCAACCGCGAGCGTCGCCCTCGCCCGCCGTGGGCACCGCCGGGCAATCCCTGAGAAGATGGGCGCCGATCGACTGAGGGGGACGACACTGTGGACCCGACCTATTCGCCCGACACCGAGGCGTTCCGGACCCGTATCTCGCTGTTTCTCGACGAGAACCTGCCCGACGACTGGACCGGGATCGGCGCGCTGCCCGACGGCGAGCGCGGCGAGTTCATGAACCAGTGGCGCAAGACGCTGCGAGCCAACAACCTGCTCGCGCCCAACTGGCCGGCCGAGTACGGCGGCGGCGGTCTCACCCACATCGAGCAGGTGATCCTGAACGAGGAGTTCGCCAAGCGCGGCGTCCCGACATCGGGTTCAAACGACGGGTTCTCGATCGGCATGGTCGGCAACACGATCCTGGTCTGGGGCACCGAGGAACAGAAGCAGCACTTCATTCCCCGCATCCTCGACGGCGTCGACGTGTGGTGTCAGGGGTACAGCGAGCCCGACGCGGGGTCGGACCTGGCCAACCTGGGGTGCCGCGCCGATCTCGACGGCGACGAGTGGGTGATCAACGGCCAGAAGATCTGGACCTCCGCAGGCCAGACCGCCAACAAGATCTTCTGCCTGGCCCGCACCGCGCCCGACCAGCCCAAGCACCAGGGGATCTCGTTCCTGCTCGTCGACGTCAACCAGCCGGGCGTGGAGATGCGGCCCATCACCAACATGGTCAACCACGACCACTTCTGCGAGGTCTTCTTCTCCGACGCGCGCTGCCCCAAGGACGACGTGCTCGGCGAGGTGAACAACGGCTGGGCGGTCGCCAACACCCTGCTCGGGTTCGAGCGCGGCGTCGGCGCCACCATCCAGTCGCTCCCCTTCCGTGCCGAGCTCGACCAGTACATCGAGCTCGCTCGCGAGCGCGGCATGACCGACGACCCGATGGTCCGCCAGGAGATCGCCAGGTTCCACACGACGGTGGAGATCATGCGGTACCGCGGCATGCAGGCCCTCACGCGCTATCTCAAGGGCGAGAAGCCGGGCCCGGAGTCCTCGATCGGCAAGCTCTTCTGGAGCCACCATCACCACCGCATCACCGAGTCGGCGATGAACATGCTCGGCGCCGAGGCGATGGTCGGCTTCGGCGACGAGACCCGGGGCGGCATCGGCGCACCACCGATCGGCACCCCGAACTCCGTGCCCAACTGGATGGCGTCGTTCATGATCGCCCGACCCGGCACGGTCTACGCCGGGTCCAGCCAGGTCCAGCGCAACATCATCGGCGAGCGTGTCCTCGGCCTCCCCAAGGAACCGCGAGCGGACAAGGGCCCCTGGAACGAACGAACCGGCTGATGCTGGGCCCGAGCGGCGACCGGTGAGCGGACCGCGAGAAGACGCACTCGAATCGACGATCAGCAGGGGAGCCTGGATCACGCTGGCCATCACGTCGGCCGCGGCGTTCATGGTCAGCCTCGAGATCACCATCATCTCGCTGGCGCTGCCGGAGATCCGAGCAGCGTTCCCTGACGCCTCCGAATCGACGCTGTCCTGGATCATCACGGGGTACAACATCGGCGTCGCGTCGCTGCTGCTCATCGCCGGGTGGCTGGCGGACCGGTTCGGCCGCAAGCGCGTCTTCCTCTTCGGGCTCGCCGTGTTCTCGATCGGCTCCCTGCTCGCCGGCATCGCCGACTCGGCCGAGTTCCTGATCGCGTCACGGATCGTCCAGTCGATCGGCGGCGCCGCCCAGTTCCCGGCCGGCCTGGCACTCCTCCTGCCCGCCTTCCCGCTCGCCAAGCGACAGATGGCCATCGGCACCTGGGGAGCGATGGGAGGGCTGGCCGCCGCCGTCGGGCCCTCGGTGGGGGCCCTGTTGGTCGACGGGTTCGGCTGGCGTGTCGTCTTCCTCGTCAACGTGCCGGTCGCCGTCCTGGCCCTCGTCGTCGGCTCCCGAGAGCTCGAGGAGAGTGTCGCCGAGGGGGTACCCACCAGCGTCGATCTGATCAGCGTGCCGCTGGCTTCGATCGGCGTCGGGGCCGTGATTCTGGGCATCGTCCAGGGCGAGGACTGGGGCTGGACCGCGGGCAGCACGCTCACGGCGTTCGTCGTCGGCGCAGTCCTGGTCGCCGTCTTCGTCCTTCGATCACGGCGGCACCCCGCACCACTGTTCGACCTGTCGCTGTTCAGGCTCCGCACCTACGCGGTCGCCAACGTCGGCCAGGTGTTCTTCGTCGCGGCGTTCTTCGCGTGGCTCGTCATCCTGCCGACCTACATCCAGTCGACCTGGGGATGGTCGGTCCTGCGCACGGGCTTCGCGATCGCCCCGTCGCCGCTGCTGTCGTTCGTGATCTCGCCGATGGCCGGTCGTTGGGCCGACCGAAACGGCAACGGCCCGGTCCTGGCGGTCGGCGGGGCCGCCGGCGCCATCGGCATGGCACTCCACCTCTGGCTGACCGACACGACCCCCGACTACCTGGTCGAACTGCTCCTGCCGAGCGTCTTCATCGGGATCGCCGCGGGGTGCAGCTTCGCGATGTTGGTGGGGGGGGCGCGCTGCGCGACGTCCCGCCGAACCGCTTCGGGATGGCCGGCGCCGGGCGGACCACGATCTTCCAACTCAGCATCGCGCTGGGCATCGCGATCGCGGTGACGATGGTCGGTCGACCGGACGGGCCCGACGCCGCACTCGATGCGATGCAGCAGTCCTGGGTCTTCGCCCTGGTCTGTTACGTGGTGCAGGCCGCGGTGTTCTCGTTCGCCTACCCCGCCAGCGGCTACGGCCGCACCTCCACCTGACGCCTCACCGCCCCGTCATCTCGCGACGATCCGGCTACTTCGACGTCATCACCCAGATTCCGTCCCAGTCCTCGGGCGGGTTGGCCTCGAGCTGGCGACATCGGTCGATGTAGGTGGCCGAGAGGGCATCGCCCGGGTTCCCGGCAAGCGCCCGCTCGAACGAGCCGACGGCCCGCTGCCACTCGCCCCGCCGGTAGCAGGCGACACCCTCTCGGAAATCGTTGACGACGTCCGCGAGGTTCGGGAACGTCTCGTCGGTGTGGTAATCGAGGATCTCGTGGACCGCGACCGGCTCGGTCTTGCCCTTCACCACCACCTGGTCCACCTCGCGCGACCGGTAGACGCCCTTGAGACGGTTCATCGTCAGCTCGCTCACCAGGATCCGGGCCGAGTACTGCTTGCATGCGCTCTCGAGCCGCGCGGCGAGGTTCACCCCGTCCCCGATCACGGTGAAGTCCATACGCTTCGGCGACCCGATGTTGCCGACCACGACGTCATCGGTGTTGAGGCCGACGCCCATGTCGATCACGGGCTTGCCCTCGGCGACGCGCCCGGCGTTCCAGGTCATCAGCGAGCGGATCATGGCGATCGCGCAGCGAACGGCGCGATCCTCGTCGTCGTCGCCGGGCTGCGGCAGCCCGAACGCGGCCATGATGGCGTCGCCGATGAACTTGTCGAGCATCCCTCCCTCGGTCTGGATGCAGTCGACCATCAGGGTGAAGTACTCGTTCAGCATCGCGACGGTCGCCTGCGGACCGAGCTGCTCGGTGATGGGCGTGAAGCCGCGGATGTCGGTGAAGAGCAGCGTGGCGGTGGTCGACTTGCCGCCGAGGATGTCCTCGTCGCTCTCGACCACCTGCTCCGCGACAGCCGGGTCCATGTAGCGCGCCATGGTCGATCGCACGCGTTTCTCGGCGGAGATGTTCTCGAAGACCAGAATCGTGCCCTCTTCGGCGGCTCCGATCTGCAGCGGCACCGCGGTGACGTTGACCGAGACGGTCCGGGTGTCACCTTCGGGTCCCGCGACCAGATCAACGTCGACGAGTGACCCCGACTCGCGATCGTCGACGAGACGGCCGAGCAGTTCGATCATGCGGGGGTTGAGGGCGAACAGATCGGTGGCCGCCATGCCGACCACGTCCTCCTCCACGCGTCGGAGGATGGACCCGGCCGCGGCGTTGCACGTGACCACGTCACCGTCGACGTCGAGGGTCACGACGCCGTTGCTCATCGAACCGAGGACGGCGTCGTTGTAGTTCTTCACCCGCTGGACGTCGTCGAAGAGCTTGGCGTTCTCCAGAGCGATCGACACCTGGGCGGTGAAGGCCTTCAGCCGCTGCTCGTCCTCCAGGGTGAACGGGCCGCCCTTCTTGTTGAGGGCCTGCGTGGCGCCGATCATCTGTCCCGCCTTGTTGACCAGCGGCACGCACAGGATCGAGCGCGTGAAGAACCCGGTCTGGACGTCGACCTCGGGGTTGAATCGGAGGTCGGCGTACGCGTGAGGGATGTTGATGGTCTCGCCCGACGTGAAGACCGTCCCGGCGATCCCGACGCTGTTCGGGAACCGGATCTCGCCCACCGTGCTGTCGCCGCTGCCGCCTTCGGCGACGCGGGCGAAGAGCTCTCCCGTCCGGGCGTCGTTGAGGAACAGCGTGGACCGCTCGGCGTCGAGCATCCGTGTGGCCTCGGTCATCACCCGGAACAGGAGGGAGTCGAGGTCGAGCTGGGACGTGATGTCCGCGACCAGGTCGAGGAACTCCATCTCCTGCTCGGTCCGCGCTCGGTTGCGCTCCGAGATCTGGCCGCTGGTCAGCGCCAGCGCGGCCTGGGTCGTCATGGCCTCCAGCAGGTCGAGGTCGTCGTCGTCGAAGTCGCCGGTGACCTTGTTCAGGACCTGCGCCACGCCGATGACGGCACCTCGCGCGGTCCTGATCGGCGCACAGACCATCCGCTCGGTCCGATACCCGGTGGTCTGGTCGATCTCGGGATTGAAGTCGGGGTGGTGATAGACGTCGTTCTCCACCAGCCCCTGCCCGCTGTGGAGGACCTTGCCGGCGATGCCGCTCTCGTTGGGGAACCGGATCTCGCGCGATCCGTGGTCGGTCATGGTCCGGCTGTAGAGCTCGCTGGTCGTCGGGTCGTTGAGGAAGAGCGTCGCTCGCTCGGCGCGGGTCGCCTTCGCCGTCATCTCGACCAGCGCGGCCAGCACCTCGTCGAGGGTGTCGAGGGCGCCGACCGTCCGCGTCACCTCGACGAGGGTCTCGGCGAGGTGGAGGCGCTTCGCCTGCTCCAGCAGGTCGCCGGCCTCGAGGCTGACCTCGGTGATGCGGCCGTCGTCGCCGCGTGTGTCGGTCATCTCGTGACCCCCGCGTCGGCGCCGGACTCGAGTCGGTTCCTCAGTTCGACGATGGTGGCCTGCAGCTCGGCGCGCTCGCTCTCGAACGTCCGACGCACCTCGGCCAACTCGGCGCGATGGTCGGCAGCGGCGGCATCGGCCTCGCGTCGGCCCTGGGCCACGGCGGCCCGGAGTTGGTCGAGCTCGAGCGCGACGTCGCGTGCCGTTCCGGCCACATCGCTCTCGTGGGCCACTCGCCGGCGATCCATCTCCTGCCGCAACGCGACGACCGTCGACTGGAGTTGTGCGATCTCGCCGGCGGCCGTCGCCCGCGCGCGGGACGCCGCGTCATCGGCCTCGGCCCGTGCCTGCTCGAACGCCTCCCGCAGCGCGCGCAGCTCGGCCTTCAACTGTTCAGCGTCGAGATCTCCCGCAACCATCTCGTGCCCCCTCGATTGTCCGTCACACCCTTGCCGATCCAAGGGAACGGCGCCAACGTCGCCCATCGCGCCCCACCTGTCTGTCAGCGGGGGAACGGTCGACCGACCGGCAAATCCCACCGTCTGCCGCATCAGCCCTGCCAGACTGCCGCGATGGTTGACCTCACCGAGCTGCTCCTGGACGCCGCGAGACGGTCGGCGACCTACCTGTCGGCCAACGGCGAGAGCCCGGCGGCGCCATCTCCGGAGGCGGTCGCCGCGTTGGACGGCTTCGACGACACGCTGCCGGTCGGCCCGACCGCACCCGAGGACGTTCTCGCCCGACTCGATGCGCTGGGCTCCCCGGCCACGATGCGGTCGACGGGCGGCCGCTACTTCGGCTTCGTCAACGGCGGCACCGAACCGGCCGGACGGGCGGCGGCGATCCTCGCCGGCACGTGGGACCAGAACTCAGCCATGAGCGTCATGTCGCCGGTCGCCGGTCGACTCGACGGGATCGCCGCGGCGTGGGTGGTCGAGCTCCTCGGCCTCCCGCCGTCGGCCGTGGCCACGTTCTGCGGCGGCGCCTCGGTCGCGAACCTGACCGCCATCCTGGTCGCCCGCGACGCGCTGCTGCACCGGATCGGGTGGAGCGTCGACGAGCGCGGCCTCGCCGGATCCCCGCCCCTTCGCGTCGTGACCTCGGCCGAGATCCACGTCTCGGTGAGCAAGGCACTGCGAGCGGCGGGCGTCGGGACGGATCAGGTCGAACGCGTCGCCACCGACGACTGCGGACGTCTCGTGGCCGACCGACTGCCGACCCTCGACGACCGCACGATCGTCGTCTGTCAGGCCGGCAACGTGAACACGGGCCACAGCGACCCGTTCGAGCCGATCGTGGCGGCGGCCCGCAGCGCCGGGGCCTGGGTCCACGTCGACGGCGCGTTCGGCCTGTGGTCGGCCGCGGCCCCTGAGCGCTCCCACCTGGTCGCCGGCGTCGACGGCGCCGACTCGTGGGCCACCGACGCCCACAAGTGGCTCAACGCGCCCTACGACTCCGGCGTCTGCATCGTCCGCGACGGCGACGACCTTCGCCGCGCCATGGCGACCGATGCGGCCTACCTCACCACCGGCGACGGTCGGGTGCCAATGCACCTCGGCCTCCAGATGTCCCAACGAGC
>JBCCFK010000057.1:0-17146 GCA_039029775.1 Actinomycetota bacterium
CCCCAGCGGTAGTCCGGCATACGGACGTGGCCGAAGTGCGCCCAGCCCTCGCGACCCACATCGACCGCGGTGCGCAGGTAGACCTCCTTGTCCTGGAAGCCGAGGGGGCCCATCTCGGCCCACCAGTCGGCGAAGCGCGGCTGCCAGTTCTCCAGGGCGCGCTGGAGGCGGCGATCGCTCGCGAGATCGACGTTGTTGGGGATGCGCTCGGAGTAGTCGATGGCTGCCATCAGAGCTCCATTGGGGTGGGGTTCGGGTCAGGTCCTGGCGTGGTCGAACGCGGCGCGGCTGCCGGTGCCATACCGCTGCAATGCGCCGTCGGGGCCGCTGGCGTTGGGGCGGATGAAGATCCAGTTCTGCCAGGCGCTGAGGCGGGAGAAGATCTTGGTGGCCATCGTCTCGGGGCCGCAGAAGCGGTGGTTGGCCTCCATCCCGGTCAGCGCGTCCGGCGAATAGCTCGCCCGCTCCTCGATCGCGAGGCGGACCTCGTCGTCCCAGTCCAGATCGTCCGGAGTCTCGGTCACCAGCTCCAGGTCTGCGGCGTCGCCGGCGGACAAGGCCTCACCGAGGCGATCGCGGACGGCTTCGACCGCGTCGTCGTGGCCCCAGAACCTGGACTGGAGGCGGGTCAGCCCGTTCGCCATGGGCATCGGCCCGTCCGAGACTCCGGTGACGACGAGGGTCGCTGCCGGTTCGGGGTCGTCGTCGTCTTCGAAGATGCCCTCGAGCATGTAGCTGCGGTCGGCGGCCAACGCGAGCTCGGCGAGGATCCCGGCGAAGCACGAGCCGGGCTCGATGGTGGCGATGATCGACCTCGCCGTGAGGTCGAGCCGGGACAGCACGCGCTTCCAGAGCAATGCCGTCTCGCGTTCGCCGTGGGTGGCGGGTGCGACCAGGGCCCGGTCGTGCGCAAGGACGTCGGCGACCTCACCCGAGGTGCGCAGCACCAGCGTGCCGAGCTCGGGTTCGTTGAACCGGAGGTGACAGAGCAGGTCGTCGAGCTCGCGGGCGACGCTGAGCGGCCAGTCCGGACCGCCCGCAGCGCGCACGTCGACGCGTACGGTTCGGCCCGAGCGGTCCAGCGTCGCCGTCACGTGGGTGTAGGCCACGGCATCGTCGCCGACATGCCGCTGGAGCGGTTCGAGCACGACGGGCTCCGCGCCCGGGTCGCGGTCGCTGGTCGCCGCCATCGCCAGAGCTCGTTCGGTCACCGCGTCGGCGAAGGTCGAGGGTGGTGCGACCTCGTCCACCAGACGCCACCGCATCGCCTCGGCCCCCTGCACGCCTTCGGCCCGGGTGGCGAAGACGTCTGCGTGGTCGCGGCGGACACCTCGCTTGTCGATCAGCCTTGTGAGACCGCCGGTGCCGGGCAACACCCCGAGGAGTGGGACCTCGGGTAGGGACACGGCGCTCGAGCGGTCGTCCACCAGCAGCAGGTGGTCGCACGCCATGGCGAGTTCGTACCCGCCACCGGAGCAGGCGCCGTTGATCGCCGCCAGGAACCTCAGCCCGGAGTCGGCCGAGGCCTCCTCGAACTCCAGCCTGGTCTCGTTGGTGAACTTGCAGAAGTTGACCTTGTGGGCGTGGTCGGCGCCGGCCAGCATCCGGATGTTGGCGCCGGCGCAGAACACCCCTTCGACGGCGCTGTCGAGCACGACGCAGCGGATCTCGGGATGCTCGAAGCGAAGGCGGCGAACGATGTCGGCCAACTCGATGTCCACCCCGATGTCGTAGCTTTTGAGCTTCAGCTCGTAGTCGCCCAGCAGACCCGCCTCGGGGTCGACCGCCATCCGGAGGCGCGCCAGGGGGGCATCGAGGTCCAGAACCCAGTGGCGGTACGCGGACGGCTCGCGCTCGAAGGTGATCGGCTCGGTCCCGGTGGACCCCTGCGTGACGGCCATGGACTTCTCCTGCGTTCCACCGCCGCCTGATATACCATGAATTCATCGTCGAGCACCAGCAATCTGTAGAACTTCAGCCCGGTGGCATGTCCGATGCCGACCTCGCTCCGGTGCTCGGGGCGACCGCTGCCGGGACCGCCACCAAGGAGAGCAGCCGCGGCCTCGCCATCACCGTGCTCGGCGAGCTGATGCGGCCCACGGGCGGATCGGCCTGGACGCAGACGATGGGCGAGACCCTCGGCCTGCTCGGCGTCCGCGAGAAGGCAGCTCGCCAGACGATCGCTCGGCTGCACCAGCAGGGTTGGTTGGATCGCACCAGGGTCGGACGCCGGACCCGCTGGTCGTTGACCGGCATGTCGCGCGACCTCCTGACCGACGGAGCCGCCCGCATCTACGGATTCGGGATCGAGGAGCCGGCCTGGACCGGCGAGTGGGTGGTGTTGCTCGCCAGCGTTCCCGAACGCCAGCGTGACCGGCGCTACCGGCTGAGCGTGGGGCTGAGCTGGGCCGGGTTCGGATCGCTCGGTCAAGGGACGTGGATCTCGCCGTGGCCCGACCGCGAGGCCGAAGCGGTCCGCGTGATGCGAGACCTCGGTGTCGACGGGTTCTCCTTCGCCGGGAGTCTCGGCGAGCTGGGCGCGCCGCGCGAGCTGGCGGCCCAGGCGTGGGACCTGGCCGGCATGCGCAGCAGCTACGACACCTTCAACGGACGGTGGGCCGATGTCGCTCCCGTCGACGCCGCCGACATCGTCCGCGACCTCGTGCTGCTGGTGCACCAGTGGCGACGGTTTCCCCTCCTCGACCCGGGACTGCCCGCCGCCCTGCTGGCCGACGACTGGCCGGGCCGTGAAGCGGTGGACCGATTCGCCGAGCTGCGGTCGCGGTGGGCCGAGATCGCCACCCGATGGTGGTTGGACACCGACGAACGCTTCACACCAGGCTGACCCGAACGAACTGGGGGGACATGCACGAGCGATTCAACGCATCGACGTGGTTGGTCGACCGCCACGTGGACGAGGGCCGGGGCGACGCGATCGCCATCCGTTGTCAGGGGCGCACGCTGACCTACGCCGAGGTTCGGGACGAGGTCGAGCGCGTGGCAGGTGGGCTGCGGTCGCTCGGGGTCAGACCCGAGGAACGGGTTGCGGTGGTGATGCTCGACTCGCCACAGATGGTGGCGACATTCCTCGGGGCCATGCGCATCGGGGCCATCCCGGTGCTCACCAATCCGCTCCTGCCCGGCCGCGACCTCGGCGTGATCATCGCCGACTCGCGGGCGCGCATCGTGGTCGCGTCCCACGAGCGCGCTTCGTCGCTGCCCGACCTCCTGGCGGGCGCCCCCGAGGTGACCACGGTCGTCACGACCGGCGGAGACGCGGGCACCCACGCGTGGGCGGACCTCACCGCCGCCGGTGGGGACGCCGAGCCCTACACCACCTGGTACGACTCGCCGGGCTTCTGGCTGTGCACTTCGGGGACCACCGGAATGCCCAAGCTCGCGATGCACACGCATGGTCACATCAAGGACACGTGCGACACCTATGCCACCGGCGTGTTGAACATCGGCCGCGACGACCGGTGCTTCTCGGTCGGCCCGATGTTCCACGCCTATGGCCTGGGCAACTCGCTCACGTTCCCGTTCTCGGTCGGGGCGACCTCGATCCTCGAGCCGACGCGCCCGCCGACCCCGGCGCTGGTCTCGGAGATCGTGACGACCGAGGAGCCGACGCTCTTCTTCTGCATCCCGACCTTCTACGCCGCGCTGACCAACGCCGACCTGCCCGAGGAGACGTTCGCCTCCGTCCGCTACGGGGTGTCGGCCGCCGAGGCGCTGCCGGCCGAGACGTTCACGCGATTCCGGGAACGCTACGGCGTCACCATCCTCGACGGCATCGGGTCGACCGAGCTGCTCCACATCTTCCTCTCGAACACCCCGGACCGCTGCCATCCCGGGTCCAGCGGTGTCGCGGTCCCCGGCTACGACGTGCGCGTGGTGGACGAGCACGGCGATGACGCCCGCGACGACGAGCCCGGACAATTGATCGTCCGCGGGGCCTCCGCGGCCACCGGCTACTGGTGTCGAAGCGAACAGAGTCGCGCGACGTTCGCCGGTGACTGGACCCGCACCGGCGACCTGTACGTCCGGTCGGCCGACGGGTACCACACGTATCTGGGCCGAGCGGACGACATGCTCCGGGTCGGTGGCGAGTGGGTGTCGCCGGCCGAGGTCGAGGGCGTGCTGATCGAACACGCGAGCGTGCTGGAAGCCGCGGTCGTCGGCGAGCGCGACGAGGCGGGCATCCTCCGTCCGGTGGCCCACGTGATCTCCGCCCCGGGCCATGCGGCGGACCCCGGTGCGCTCACGGACTGGTGCCGTGAGCGACTCGCCGGCTACAAGCGACCGGCCCGCTACACCATGGTCGACGAGCTGCCGAAGACGGCCACCGGCAAGATCCAGCGCTACAAGCTGCGCAGCGACTGAGCCGGGGGGCGTCAGGCTTCCACTGACAGCGACGTCCGTTGGTTCAGCTCCTCGACGGCGAAGCCCGCCGTCTTTCGATACGCCGCGCTGATCTCCTCGAGCTCGCGCTGGGAGATGACGTCCTCCACCCGATCGAAACCGTCCGGGGCTCGCTCGTGCACGATCTCCATGCAGCGCTCGGGCCCGACCTGCCGATTGGCCCGGACGATCGCGGCGGTCGGCGGCAGTCGCTCCGCCTCGTAGCGGTCCAACGCGTCGCCGGTGTCGGACTCCGTCGCCAGCGCACGAGCCAGGTGTCGGGCGTCGAGGATGGCCTGCGACGCACCGTTCGACCCGACGGGATACATCGGGTGGGCTGCATCGCCGAGCAGGGTGGCGAGGCCGTTCCGCCAGGTCGTCAGTGGCTCCCGATCCACCATCGGGTACTGGTACACGGCATCGGCCCGATGCACGAGCGAGGTCAGGTCGTAGAAGTCGAAGTCGAAGTCCCCGAACACCTCCAGCACCGCCTCGCGATCGACCTCGTGACTCCAGTCCTGCGGGGGCATGGGCCGAGCCTCGTCACCCTTGTGCTCGGCCACCCAGTTGATCAATTGGTCGCCGTCGACCGCCGGCTCGATCGGGTACACGACCATCCGGCGGGCGAAGTGCCCGGCCATGATCATCGTCGCACCCGTCAGCATGGTGGGCGCCCGGGTCACGCCGCGCCACATGGTGATGCCGTTCCACAGCGGCGGGCCCTCGTCGGCCACCAGGAGACCGCGTACGACCGAGTGGACGCCGTCGCACCCGACCAGCACGGCACCCTCGACGTCGGGCAACGCGGCGCCGGAACCCGGCTCGACGAACGAGGCCGTCACCCGGTCGGCTGTCTGAGCCAGTCCCGTGAAGCGGTGCGAGAACGAGACCGCATCGGCCCCCAATCGGTCGAGGACCGCGTCGGCCAGTGTTCGCAACAGCGCGCCGCGGTGAATCGACAGCTGGGGCCAGCGGTACCCGGCGGCTCGACCTCGTGGTTCGCCCCAGATCCGGATCCCGTGGGTCGAGTGATACGCGAGTTCGGCCGTGGCCACCGCCGAACCCTCCAGCGCCGACAGCAGCCCGAGCTCGGTCAGCTCACGCACGGCATGAGGCAACACGTTGATGCCGACACCGAGCTCGGACGAGCTCGACCCCGACTCGAAGATCCTCACGTCGGTGAACCCGGCGTCATCGAGGCTCAGGGCCAATGCCATGCCGCCGATGCCCCCTCCGACGACGAGGACCGGATCGTGACGCCGCACCGTCAACTCCCGACGGACCGGACTTCGTCGACCACCGAAGCAGGTGTCGACGCATCCAACGACACGGTGTCGACCAGACCGCCGAACCGCTCGTCGATCGCGGCCGCGATCGTGTCGTGGGTGCCCTTCGCACAGAACAGGTCGACCACGTCGTCTTCGATCAGGGCGGTCATCTCGTCCCACTCCCCGGCCTTGGACATCGTGTTGAGCCGGCGGCCCAGATCCCCCAGCCCGTGCTCCTCGAACACCGGCCAGTACGACGGTGTCGACCCGTAGAAGCCGACACGCTGGCGGATCCACTCGTACATCCGGTCGACGTCGTCCTTGGTGGCGCCGGTGGCGACGAATCCACCCCCGCTGATCTCGAAGTCCTCCGACGCCAGACCTCTGGTGTCCAAGGTCGCCCGGATGTTCGGCAGGACCTGATTCTCCAGGTACGCACGGGTCGCGAACCCGTGCAGCATGACACCGTCGCACTCCTCCGCGGCCACCCGCATCATCATCGGGCCGACGGCTGCGATGCGGATCGGTGGCGGCGCGACGTCGAGCGGTTCGGGGGTGAAGTTCGGCGTCATCAGACTGAACTGGTAGTGGTCGCCCTCGAACGACAGCGGCTCGCCGGTGGTCCAGCAGCCGAAGATCGTCCGCAGCGACTGGACGTACTCCCGCATCTTCTGTGCGGGCGCTCGCCACTCCGAGCTGAACCGTCGCACGATGTGGCCGCGAACCTGACTGCCGAGACCGACGACGAACCGTCCGTTCGACATCGCATGGAGGTCCCAGGCAGCGTTGGCCACCACCATCGGGCTGCGAGGGAACGCGATCAACACGTTCGTCGCCAACGACACGCGCTCGGTCGTCAGGGCAGCCGCACCCAGTGGGAGGAACGGATCGTGGCGGTTCTCCTGGGTGGTGACGCCGTCGAAGCCGGCCGCCTCTGCGGCTGCGGCTCGATCGCCGGCGCCTCGCAACGGCAGGGTTCCGAGTGAGGTCGTGACGCGCATGGGGCGACCATAACGGTCGCCATCGCGTCGTGCCGCGGCGCGCCCGCGCCGATCAATACACTCGGAGCCGATCGTGATGAGCACCCCGCCCCCGCCGCAGTTGGCGCAGAACATCGTCCTGACCGGCTTCATGGGAACCGGGAAGACGACCGTCGGCCGGATCCTGGCCGAGCGCCTCGACCGGACCTTCGTCGACAGCGACGAGATCATCGAGGAACGATTCGGACCGATTCCCAAGATCTTCGAACGGCTCGGCGAAGAGGCCTTCCGGGACATGGAGCGTCAGGTGGCGGCGTCGTTGGCGGCCACGTCCGGCATGGTCATCGCCACCGGTGGTCGACTGATGCTCGACCGGGCCGCGGCGGATGCGTTGTCCGCCAGGGCGCGCGTCTTCTGCCTCGCCGCCGACGTGGACACGCTCGTCGAACGGCTCGTGTCCGAGGCCGGCGACCGTCCCCTCCTCGCCGACACCGACGTCGAGCAGCGGATCCGCGCGCTGCTCGAGTCCCGCCAGGAGGGCTACGGCCGGTTCGAACAGGTGGCCACGACGGGTCGGTCGCCGGAGCAGGTCGCGGACGACATCACCGAACGACTCGCAGGCTGACGCCGAGCCGGCCGGCTCAGTCGCAGCAGTCGGCTCCGGTCACGGTGGCCAGCGCGGCCTGGTGACAGAAACAGCTCGCGGCAACCGGGACGTCGGCGCGAGCCGCGGCCAGGTCGAGTTGATGGCGGACCGTGACAGCCTCGGCCGTCGCGCCGCGAGCGACGAGGCATTCGTGCAGGCCGAAGAGGCTCCACAGGTTGTTGGGATGCTGGGTGGCCCGGCTGAGCGTGTCGTCGAGCCCGAGATCGGCTCGGTAGACGGCCTCGGCTTCGTCGGTTCGGCCCTGCTCGAGCAAGAGCGCGCCGAGGGCGTGACGCGTCGGCTGCATCCAGCCCCACGGCTCGTCGTAGTCGAGCTCGTCCTCCATCTCCACGGCCCGCCGGAGATGGTCGAAGGCAGCATCGTGGTTGCCCCGGCGATACTCGAGCTCACCGTCCACCATCGGCTTCGCGACCTCCAGGAGGTCGACCACGGTGTTGTTGTGCATCCGACGCGACTCGGGCACACGCGCGGCTGCAGCGAGGAAGAGCTCGCGGTGTTGCTCGGCCTCGGCGATGTTGCCCAGCGCGGAGTGGGCGAGTGTCTTGCCGTAGAGCGCGATGGCCGTCGTGGCCGTCCAGAGGTCGGGATCCGGCGGCAGCTCGAGATCGATCAGACCCTGCCACCTGCCGAAGCGCACCATCACGTGGACGTCCATCGCGTGGAAGACCTCGGCCGAGTCCGCGAACGGCGGCGACTCGACCCGCAGGAACTCCTCCGGGATGCGGACCTTCAACTCGGCGGCTGCGTCCGCGGCCGCGCGGTACTGGCCGCCGAACATGGCTCCGTAGATGACGAAGTGCAGGTTGTGGATGGCGTAGAGCGTCCACACCGAGAACAGGCCCTCGCGGTCGAACCACCGGGCATCGGCCTCGGCGGCCTTCGAGTTCCAGTGCACGACATCGTGGTAGTGGCCGCAGAGCACATCGATGTGCGTGGGCATGTGGATGAGGTGACCGCAGTCGGGCAACAGCTCGCGGAGCCGGTCACCGTGACGCAACGCCATCTCCGGGTGCGGTGACATCTCCATCAGGTGGACGTACTGGTGCAGCAGGCCCGGGTGCGACCAGGCCTCCGGCCGTGACTCGAAGAGTCGCTCGAGGGTCGCCTGGGCCTCGAGCGTCTTGGCCCCCTCGGCGGGTTCGCCACTGGTGAGGTCCCACATCTTCCACGGCGTCTCGTTGAGGATGGCGTCGACGAAGGAAGCTTGCACCTCGAGATCGTCGGGGTGGGTCGCGGCCGCCTCCCGCATCGCATCGGTGAAGGCGATGTTCCAGGCCATCTGGTCGAGCGGATCGATCGGCTCGTCCTGCGGGTACCGCGCAGGGAGCGCCGAGATGAGGGCGGCCTCGGCTGGGGTCACGCGATCGATCGCCGCCATGGCCGCCGCGGTCGCTGCGTGCGCTGCGGTGAGGTTGCGCGTGAGCGTGCGAGCATCCATCGCGTCCCACGCGAGGTTGTAGTTCGGGCCGCGCCCGATGGCGACGCCCCACTGGGCCATCGCACAGTCGGGGTCGGCCTCGAGGGCCCGCTGAAAACACGACACGGCCTCGGCGTGATTGAAGCCGTACAGCCAGTTGAGCCCGAGATCGAACCAGGCCTGGGCCTCGTCCGATTCGGTGGTCACGGTGCGGGTGAAGACACCGAGGTCGTAGTAGTCGTCCAGGGTCACGTCGGACATGTCACGCTCCTCCGTTCCTACTCTCGCGCAGCACGACCAGGCGGTCTCCTTCCTCGAGGTCGTCGGCGGAGGTCCCATCGGGTGGCAGGCGGACGCCGTCGCGCACGACCGAGACGAGGGTGGCGCCGGTCGGGACCGAGACGTCATCGCCATCGGAGCGCGGTCGGACCTCGACCAGCTCCAGGCCGGTCCCGGCATCGAGCAGGTCGTCGAGCACGCGGGCCGCCTCGGGATCCTCGGTCGCCATACCCAACATGCGGCCGACCGCAGCCGTCGAGTCGATCACCTCGTCGGCACCGCCCTGTCGGAGCAGATCGAGGTTCTCGCGCTCGCGCAGGCCGGTCACGATGTGGACGTCAGGGTTGAGCTTGCGCGCGGTGAGCGTGACCAGCACGGCGGTGTCGTCCCGATTCGGCGTGACGACGACCGACCGGGCACGCTCGATCGCCGCCTGGTCGAGGATCGAGTTCCGGCTGGCGTCACCCTGGACGGCCACGAACCCGCGTGCGGCCGCCTGGTCCACCACGTCGGGGTCGACGTCCACGACCACGATCGAGGACGTCTCGACGCCGCGATTGACGAGCTCGGCGGCGGCGCTCTGGCCTGTGGAACCGAACCCACAGATGATGACGTGATCGTTCACGCGGGACCTCCATCGTCGAGTCAGCAGGAGTCGTCGGGACTGATCGGTGAGCACCTCCACCGTGGTGCCGACGACGAGGATCAGGAAGACGATCCTCGCCGGTGTGATCAGCCAAATCGTGGCCAGGCGAGCGCCGTCGCTGACGGCGGTGATGTCGCCGTAGCCGGTCGTGGTGACCGTGACCGACGCGTAGTAGAGAGCATCGAGCATGCCGATGTCGTCGCCGGTGACGTCGTCGTAGCCGTCGCGGCCGAGGCGCACGACGAGCGCCACGAACACCACGAGGGACACGGCGAATCCCACTCGGCGAAGCACGGCGGCGAGTGGGGCACGGATCCGCAACGGCAGGACGACGTCGTCCATCTGCTCCGGCTCGGCCATGGGGAGAGTCTCGCAGCACGCCCTCCCGGAGACGGGGACGCACGCGGCCTGCGGGTCGGCCGTGTGGAACACTGCACGCCATGACCGGCCCGTCTCCGCTCGGCCGATGGCTGCCGGCGTTGAGCCGACATGCGGTCAAGCTGGTGTTGACGGTCGTCGTCACCACGTTCCTCGTCATGGCTGCGGTCGAGATCTCGATCCCGGGCGGGTTCCGTGCGGTCGTCATCCCCCTCGAGGCACCCGGCTCGGAGCGACAGCAGTTCCTCGTCGACACGTATCACCTCGACGACAACCTCTTCGAGCGGTATGGGCACTGGGCCGGCGACGTGGTGCGAGGCGACTGGGGGATCAGCACGAGAGGGGACAACCCGGTCGGTGGACTCATCACACCCCGGCTCCCGATCTCGCTCCAGCTCATGCTCGTCAGCACGGCGGTCACCCTGCTCCTCGGCATCCCGTTGGGCTTGTGGTCGGCCGCCCGGGACGGCTCGGTCGGGGGCACGGCCCTCAACACCGGCTTCGGGCTCTCGCAGTCGATCCCGGTGTTCATCACCCCGATCATCCTGATCTGGGTCTTCGCGCTGCAGCTCCGGTGGCTCCCGGCCGCCGGGTGGGTGCGACTCACCAAGTCGCCCGTCGACAACCTGCGTCACCTCGCCCTGCCCGCGGCGGCCCTCGTCGCGGCCGAGGTGGGCATCGTCGCGCGCATCGTGCGCGCCGACGTCCTGCGCGTGATGAGGACCGACTTCTACACGGCGGCGATCGGCAAGGGTCTGACGCGCCGCTACGTGCTGCTCCGCCACGCGTTGCGCCCCGCGTCGCTGGGCCTGCTGAACGTGGTCGGCCTCAACATCGGCGCCCTGCTCTCCGGCTCGATGATCATCGAGATCATCTTCGGCCTGCCCGGCCTCGGCCAGGTCGTCCTCGAGGCCACCACCGACCGCGACCTCCACATGCTGCTGGCCCTCACGACGTACTTCGTCGTCGTCACCACCACCCTCAACGCCCTCGTCGACCTCACCATGCTCGCCCTCGACCCCCGCCTCGAACGCGGCGTCCAACGCGCTTGGCGCCGGCAACTCGCCGCAACGACGGGCTGACATCCGCGCGCACCGCCGGCCCACGGACGCTCGGTGGCCGAATCGTTTGGGGTTCGGGGGCAGAGGCCTGCGGCCGGAGCCCCGGTTCCGGTGACGACGCCTAGAGCGCCGCGTCCCTGACCGCCGAGCGCTGCTGGAACCAGTCGCCGACCTGGTTGAGCGACAGGACCGTGAGGGTCAGGGCCAGCGAAGGCCAGAGCACCTGGTAGATGTCGACTCGGATGTCGCGGCGGGCCTGGTTGATCATGTTGCCCCACGTCGACTGGGGCAACTGCACGCTGAGGCCCAGGAAGGACAGCGAGCCCTCGACCACGATCACGAAGGCCGCGGCGACCATGGCGTAGGAGAGCAGGGTCGGCAACACGTTCGGGATGACCTCTCGGAAGAGGATCTTGGACGGGCTCGTGCCGATTGCGCGCGCGGCCGTCACGAACTCCCGGTTCGAGATCGCCAGGCTGTTCGCGCGCGAGACGCGGGTGTACGCGGGGATCGACAGGACACCGATCACGAGGCTGATGAGGGTGAGGGATCTCACCTCGAAGATCGACACGAGTGCGAGGAGCAGGATCAGCGCCGGGAAAGCCAGGATCACGTCGATCAGCGACATGATCACGATCTCGGTCTTGCCCCGGACGAAGCCGACGAGCGCCCCGAGGAAACCGCCGACGACCACGCCGAAGCCGGCGGCGACGAGGGCCACGATCATGCTGACCCAGCCACCGTGGGCGATGCGGGAGAACGTGTCGCGGGCGATGGCATCGGTCCCCAGCCAGTGCTGGCCGGAGGGCTTCTCGATGGGCTCACCGTCGCCGAACTCACCGGTGGCCGGGTTGAAGTTGTTGGTCTGCAGGTTGGGATCCTGCAGCGGCAGTGCGCCGTCGAAGACCGACGTGTCGAGCTTGGCGTAGATCGCGAGTCCGACGATGAGTACGAGCCAGACCGCGGAGATCTTGACCAGGAGCGGCATCGACTTGAAGGTCTTCCAGGCGCCTTCGCGCTTGGGCTTGTCGCCGATCGCGGTCGTGCCGACCGCGGTCGAGACCGGCGACAGCCGCTCGCGTGGGAAGTCGGCGCTTGCCTCCGCGGCGAGACGTCCTTCGGTCCCGCCGCTGATGCCAGAGTCGGTACTCATGTCAGCTGCCCCTCCGGATGCGGGGATCGACGACCATGTACAGCAGATCGACGAGCGTGTTGATCAGCACGTAGACGACGGCCACGAAGACCGTGATGCCCTGGATCACCAGGATGTCTCGCTGGCTGATGGCGTTGATGAGACGGAAGCCCAGACCCGGGATGGCGAACAGGGTCTCGATGACGACGGTGCCCCCGAGCAGGGCGCCGAAGTTGATGCCGACGATCGTCATCAGGCTCAGCGAGCTGGGACGCAGGGCGTGGCGCCGCAGGATGTAGCCGTCGGAGAGGCCCTTGGAACGGGCCGCGAGGATGTAGTTCTCCTTGAGCGTGGCGATCATGTCCGATCGCACGAGCCGGGAGAAGATCGCCATCTGGGTCATCGCCAGCGCGGTGGCCGGCAGGATGGCCGTCTCGAGATTGGCCCAGAGGCCCTTCTCGCTGATCCGGTTCCAGTTCGATGCGGGCAACCAGTTGAGCTGCACCGAGAACAGCCAGATCAGGAAGATGCCGGTGATGAAGTTGGGCACCGACAACGCGACCTGGACGGCGGCCGACGTGGTCTTGTCCTGCCACCGCCCCTGTCTGTAGGCGCCGATGACCCCGATGGGCACGGCCAGGATCACGGCGATCAGGATCGCCATGAACGCCAGCTGTGCCGTCACGGGGACTCGGTCCTTGATGGTCTGCCACACGTCCTGGTCGTTGATGAACGACTCACCCAGATCGAGGGTGACGGCATCGGACAACCAGTTCCAATAGCGGACCGGGAGCGGATCGTTCAGGCCCAGCTCTTCGCGGGTCTGTTCGAGCAGCTCCTCGTTCTGGACGCCGTCGGTACCGAGCACCGCGACGGCCGGGTCGCCCGGGAGGAGCGACGTCATCAGGAATGACAGGAAGGTGACGGCGAACAGTGTCGCGGCCAGCCTTCCGAAGCGGACGGCCAGGACCTTACCCACGGCCGAACCTCTCGAGAGAGGACCGGCTGGACCCGATGCGGGCCCGTTGCCGGCGCTTCATGTCATCCATCTGACGATCGCTCCCCCCGGTGCTCACGGTTTGATCAGCCGGCCAGCCAGGCCGAGTGCCAGCGGCCCTCGACGTTGGGGAGACCGGCGCCGAGCGTGCCGTCTGGCAGCGTCCAGCTGTTCAGACCCTGGACGTCGGCGTCGGTGATGAACGCCGTGGCCGTGTGGCCCGAGAACCAGATCGGGACGTCCTCCGCCAGCTTGATCATGACGGCCTCGTAGAGCGCATAGCGCTCTTCGAAGACGCCGGTCTGGGTGGCGGCGACCAGGTTGCCGAACACCTCGCCGTCGAAGTAGTTCGACCAGTTGAGCGGCGACACCGTGCTGGCGGGGTCGAGCCCGGCAGCGGTGGCGATCTCAGCGGTCGGCGGGGCGAGGGCGGCGTTCAGGAACACCGACGGATCCTCGTCGGAGGCCACACGCCAGCAGTGGGTGGTGTGGTTGCCGACGAAGCCGTTGTCCGAACCCAGCGCGTACCCGATGTGGGTCTGCTGGTCGTAGTTGGTCAGCTCGACGTTGACGAGGCCCGAAGCGGACCAGGTCTGCTCGAGCACCTGCATGGCCGCGATCAGCGTGGGATCGGGCGGGCAGGACAGCTCGGTGTCGATCGGCTCGCCGACGGCCTTGCCATCGGAGCGATCCGGGTCGTTGACGTACTCGGTGAGGAGCGCCACGCCGGATTCGAAGTCGAAGCTGTTCAGCTCGAGCCAGGTCGTCGCCGCTGCCTCGGAGTACCACGGCGAATCGGGGCTGAACCACTGCGAACCCGGCAGCGAGATGCCGGTGCCACCGAGGGCCTCGATCACGTTCTCCTGGGAGTTCATGTTGGTCAGGGCCCGACGGACGCGGACGTCGTCGAACGGCGGGACCAGCACGTTGAACATGCCGCCACCGACGTTGTTGCCCTGGAACTCGTAGAGGATGACGTCGGAGCCGCCGTCGCGGGCCGAGCGGCCGTCACGGATGGTGCCCTGGCGGAGGGTGTGCGCCACGTCGGTCGTGCCGGACAGCACGGCGTCGAGGCGGGTGCCCTCGTCGGGGATCGGACGGAACGACAGCCGGTCGAGGTAGGGCAGCTGGATGCCGTCCTGGTCGACACCCCAGTAGTTGGGGTTCTTCTCGACGATGGTCTCGTTGTCGAGGTCGCGGCTGACGAACACGAACGGGCCAGTGCCGTTGGGGCCCTCGTTCCAGGCCTCGAGATCGGCGCCCTGGGTCGGGTCGAACACCATGCCCAGCTGCGCACGCGAGAGGTACGCCGGGAAGGCGGAGTTCGAACGGCCGAGCGTCCAGGTGACCTCGAGGTCGCCGGTGGCTTCCACCCCGGCGAGACCCGATGCTGCGATCTGGCCTGCGGACTGAGCGCCCGCCTGCTGGACCGGGAACATGTCGGCGACGATCTGGGCGGTCAGCGCGGTGCCGTCGTGGAAGACGACGCCGTCGCGCAGGTTGCCGGTCCAGACGGTGAAGTCGTCGTTCGGAGCGATGTCGGTCAACAACCACGGCCCGACGCTGCCGTCGGCGGTGGACTCGAGCAGCTTGTCGTACACCGTGTTCAACACGTTGTAACAAGCCGAGCCGCAGGTGTCCTCGGTGGGACGCATGCCGACGATCTCGGTCTCCATACCGAGGATCAGCTCGCCACCGACCTGTGCGGTGTCGGTCGCTTCCTCGACCTCGGTGTCGACGTCGCCCTCGGCCTCTTCGCCGGCCTCGATCGGGGCGTCTTCCTCAGCCGGCTCTTCGTCGGCCGGCTCCTCTTCTGCGGGTTCGGAGGCACCGCCGTCGTCGGACTGCGACTGGCCGTCCTCGGTCGTGGTGCCCTCGTCGTCATCGTCGCCGCCACATGCGGCTGCGATCAGTGCGAAGGACAGCAGGAGCGCCAGCAGGCGCAACAAGTGTCGATTTCTCATGAGGTTGAGACCCCCTCCTCTGGTGTTCGGCGGGTGTTCCCCGACGATCGTTGGGCCCCACCGACGTGGGGCTTGAACTTGGTGTAGCAGCTGTGACCAGCGACACACCGTCGCGGTCGCGGAACTGCAACATCGCCGTCATGGAGCAACGCGAGGGTCATGAGACGGCCTCTGCTGCTTGCGAGACAGCCACCAGCGGGTGGTGGCAGGCGACGAAGTGGTCATCCGAGACCTTGCGCATCTGCGGCTCCTCCGCCGTGCAGATCTCGGTGGCGTACGGGCAACGCGTCCGGAAGCGACACCCCGACGGCGGTTCGATGGGCGAGGGGAGCTCGCCCTCCGACGTCACGGTCAGATCGATCTCGATCGCGGGATCGGGCTCCGGCAGCGAGTCGAGCAGGAGCTCGGTGTAGGGGTGGGCCGGGTGTGCGTAGAGCTCGTCGGACTCGGAGACCTCGCACATCTTCCCGAGGTACATCACCGCGACGCGGTCGGAGATGTTCTTGACCACCGCGAGGTCGTGCGCGATGAAGAGATACGCGAGACCGAACCGTTCCTGGAGTTCCTTGAGCAAGTTGATGATCTGCGCCTGGATCGACACATCGAGCGCGCTCACCGGCTCGTCGCAAACGATCAACTCCGGCTCGAGCGCCAACGCGCGAGCGATGCCGATCCGCTGTCGCTGACCACCGGAAAACTCGTGCGGGTATCGGTAGATGTGTCGCGGATTCAAACCGACCGCATCGAGGAGCGCCATCGCGCGGAGCCGGCGATCCTTGGCGTTCCCCACCCGGTGGATCTTCAGCGGCTCCGTCAGGATCGATCCGACGGTTTGGCGCGGGTCGAGGGATGCGTACGGATCCTGAAAGATCATCTGCACCCGCTGCCGCACCTTCTTCCACTCGCGCGGCGACCGATGCGTGAGCTGCTCCCCCTTGAAGTAGACCTCACCGCTTGTCGCGGGGTGCAGGCCGAGAATGGTGCGTGCCGTGGTCGACTTCCCGCAGCCCGACTCCCCCACCAATCCAAGGGTCTCTCCCGCGTGCAGCGTGAACGACACCCCGTCGACCGCGTGGAGCCACCGCTTCGGCGCACCATACCAGGTGCGGCCGATCGGGAACGCCTTGCGGAGATCGCGGACTTCGAGCAGCGGATCACCGTTCATTGCGACTCCCCTTCGGACGCGGCGGCTGCTCCGCCGCCTTTGTCGTCCTCGGCTTCGACCTCACCGCCGCGAATGGCGTTCGCGAGGAGACACGCCACCCGACGCGTGCCGGTCTCGGCGTCTTCGACCTCGGCGAGCGGAGGGACCCGACGCTGGCACTCGAGTTCACGGTAGGTGCACCGCGCGGCAAACGCGCAGCCTTCCGGCAGCGCCGCGAGATCGGGCGGCTGACCTGGGATCGATTCCAAGTCGGCATCGGCGGGGCCGGTAACGCTCGGGACACTGCGGAGCAAGCCGCTGGTATACGGGTGCATCGGCGCCTTGAAGAGATTCGTCGTCGTCGCGGTCTCAACGATCCGACCGGCGTACATGACGTTGATCCGATCGGCCATACCGGCGACCACTCCGAGGTCATGCGTGATCAACACAATCGCAGTGCCGTGCCGGCGCTGGAGATCCTGCATCAGCTCGAGGATCTGCGCTTGGATGGTCACGTCGAGCGCCGTAGTCGGCTCGTCCGCCACGAGGAGCTTCGGGTCGCACAGGAGCGCCATGGCGATCATCACCCGTTGTCGCATCCCTCCCGACAGCTCGTGGGGAAACTGATCGAGCCGCGCCTCCGGATTCGGAATCCCGACGTCGCCGAGCGCTTGCGCGCTCTTCGTGCGCGCTTCTCGACGCGACGCCCCAAGGTGAACTTCGAGCACCTCGGTCAGCTGTCGGCCGACGGTGAGCAGCGGATTGAGCGACGTCATCGGATCCTGGAAGACCATACTAATCCGGTGGCCGCG
>JBCCFK010000058.1:0-16993 GCA_039029775.1 Actinomycetota bacterium
CCAGGGATGACCTCTCCCGAGACGTTCTGAGGCTCCGCATTGTGCGGTGCCTCCAGATAACGCGCGCTTTGCGATCGGCGGACACCGACGCGGCGCGCCCACCCTCTGGAGGAGGCAAGCATGATCATCGTTACCCGGCTCAACGGATCCGAGATCGTCATCAATGCCGACCTGATCGAAACCGTGGAAGCCACCCCGGACACCATCGTGACCCTCGTCGACGGCACTCGATACGTCGTCGAGGAGAGCCCGAGCGACCTCATCGACCGGATCAAGACCTACCGCGCCGCGGTGCTGCAGTTCAGCCGGTCCGATGCAGGATCGGCGGGCACGACGGCGAGCCAGGGCGGGGACGTGGTCAGTCTCTACGGCGACGACGGGGAGGCCTGACCCGTGGATCCCATCACGATCGTCGGTCTGCTCATCGCCTTGGGCACGACCTTCGCCGCCATGACGATGGGCGGCATCGATCCGATGTCGATCTTCCTGGCCGACATCGGATCGATCATCCTCGTCTTCGGTGGTGCCGTCGGTGCGACGCTCGCGTCGAACACGATGGAGGACGCCACCGGCGCGGGCAAGGTCGCCGCCAAGGGCATCATGGCGCCCAAGCCCCCGGACACGCAGGGGACGATCGAGCAGCTCCTCGGATTCGCCGAAACGGCTCGCAAGGAGGGCCTGCTGGCCCTCGAGTCGGCCGCGAAGTCGATCGAGGATCCGTTCCTGAAGAAGGGCATCGAGATGTCCGTCGACGGGACCGATCCCGAGATCGTGCGCGAGGTCCTCGAGACCGAGATCTCCGCCACCCAGGCCCGGCACGCCGCCGGCGCCTCGTTCTTCACGACGGCGGCCGGCTTCTCGCCGGCCTTCGGCGTGGCCGGCACGGTCATCGGCCTGATCGACATGCTGAACAACCTGAGCGATCCCAGCGCGCTGGGCCCGGCCCTGGCCGTCGCCTTCGCCACGACGCTGTGGGGTGTGTTCCTCGCGAACTACATCTTCCAGCCGATCGCCCAGAAGCTGAAGCGGGTCTCCGAGATCGAGATCGCCCACAAGGAGCTCGTCCTCGACGGGATCCTCGCCATCCAGGCCGGCTCCAGCCCCCGTGCTGTCAGCGACCGCCTGGTCGCCTACCTGGCGGCGGGTCAGCAGGAGGCAATGCAGGAGAAGAAGAGTGCCTAAGGCTCGAGCGCGGAAGGGAGGCGGTGGGGCAGAAGGGCCCTCGAAGGCGTGGCTCGACAGCTACGCGGACGCGATGACCCTTCTCCTGGCCTTCTTCATCCTGCTCTACGCCTCGTCGATCATCGACGAGGACCTCTTCATCGACTTCAAGATCGGTGTCGCCCAGGCGCTCGGCAGGCCACTGCCGGCGATCGACGGTGGTGTCGGGATCCTCGACACCGGCAACGGCATCGTCAGCCTGGTCGCGGCCCCGCCGACCCAGCCCGACGACGGCAGCACGGCCGATCTGAGTCCCGAGCTCGAGGAGATCGAAGACGTCCAGGAGGCCACCCCCGAGACATCGGAGGACCTCGTGGAGGCGCTCGAGGAGCTCATCGCGAGCGTCGGCGCCGAGCCCTATGTCGACGTCGTCGACGACCCGAGAGGCGTGATCCTGCGGATCGACTCCCGGGTCTTGTTCCGCTCCGGGGAGGCGCTCATGCTCCCAGACGGCGTGGTCGTCCTCGGTGCCGTGGCCCCGGTCCTCGATCAGCTCGACAACCTGCTGGTCATCGAGGGCCACACCGACAACGTCCCGACCAACGGCTCGCAGTGGCCGTCCAACTGGGAGCTCTCCACCGCCCGCGCCACCAACGTGTTGCGGTACCTGCTCGAGATCGAGGGCCTGCCGGCCGCTCGCCTCTCGGCCTCGGGATTCGCCGACACCCGACCCCGAGACACGAACGACACGCCCGAGGGTCGGGCCCAGAACCGCCGGGTCGAGGTCGTGATCCTCGTGCAGCCCTACCTCGAGGACCTCATCCCGCCGGACACCGACGCCGCCGACGTCCCCCGGTCGAGTGACTTCGGCGCCGACATCGAAGACCCCGCTGCCCCGATCGTGGTGCCGCCCAACCTGCTCGACCTGAATCCAGAACCCATCGAGACCACGGAGTAGACGATGGCCGAAGAGACGACCGACGAAGAGGCCGCAGAGGCGGCCGCCAAAGCCAAGAAGAAGAAGATGATCATCGGGATCGTCGTGGGCGGCGCCCTGCTCTACAACTTCGTGCTGAAGGGGTCGCCCCCGCCCGAGGACGAGACCGTCGCCGGTGCCGCGCCGGTCGAGGTCGTGGTCGAAGAGGGCGAGATCGCCCCGCTCGAGGAGCTCGTCGTGAACCTGGCGGACCAGGACGAGCTGCACTACCTGCGGGTGGGTGTCGGTGCCGTTCTCAGCATCGACTTCGCGCTCGCCGACGTCGAGCCGATGCTCCCCAAGGTCAACGACATCGTCATCGACGTCGTCAGCCAGAAGACCTTCACCGAACTACGGATCCCCGGATCCACCACCGCCCTCAAGGAGGAGATCAGCGCGGCGGTCGCCGAGGCCTTCCCCGAAGGCGAGGTCGTCCGAGTGATCTTCACCACCTACGTCATGCAGTGACGCCACCGCCGCACGACAGCACCCAGTAACCCACCCACCATTCAGCGAGAGATTCCCACCATGTCCAATGCACCCATCGACGCCGACATCGTCGGCAGCCTCGGAAGTCTTCCGACGCCACCGTTCGTGGCGATGGAGATCATCCGGCTGACCCGCGACCCCGAGAGCTCAGCGGCCGATCTGGCCGACGTGCTGAGCAACGACCCCGTGCTGGCCACGCGGATCCTGCAGGTCGCCAACTCGCCGGCCTACGGCCTGGCGCGCGAGGTGACCACGGTCGACCGTGCGACCGCACTGCTCGGTCTCAAGGCCGTCAAGATGATGGCGCTGAGCTTCTCGCTGGCGGCAGACGTCGGCGACGACGCCGGCGCCCTGTCGCTCAAGACGTACTGGTACCACAGCCTGCTCAACGCGGTGACCGCCCGTCGGTGGGCCGAGTTGACCCAGCCCGGGCTGTCCGAGGAGGCCTTCCTCGCCGGACTGCTCTCGAACCTCGGCCGACTGGTGCTCGCCCGCTCCCGCCAGGACGCGTACGCCAAGGTCCTCGCCGACTCCGGGACCGCATGGCCGTCCCGCGAGGCCGAGACCGCTGTCTTCGGGTTCTCCAGTGGCGAGGTCACGGCGATTCTCCTCGAGGAGTGGGGTCTGCCGGAGATCATCTCCGCGGCGAGCCACTCCGTGCTGGTGGGCGGCTCGCCCGACCCGGACGTCAACGGCGCCGCCGAGTTGGCCGCCGTGCTCCACGGCGCAGCCGTCACCGCGCAGGCCCTGAGCGCGACGGCGACCCCCGAGGACGCGGAGGCGTTCGGCGAGGCGGTCGCCGCCGCCGGTGTCGACGCCGAAGGCCAGGACGAATTCGTGGTCGAGCTCGAGCAGCGGCTCCGCGACATGGCGGACACGCTCGGTGTCGACCTGCCGGCCGACGTGTCGCACCAGCGCCTGCTGGACGAGGCGCGGAATCGCCTGGTCGAGGTGTCGCTGGAGACGGCGATGAACCTCGAGACCGCCGAACGGCGTGGCGAGGAGCTGCAGACGATCGCCTACAACGATCAGCTGACGAAGGTCCCGAACCGTCGTGCCTTCGACGAACACCTCGCCCGTGTGGCCTCCAAGGCGGCTCGGGCCGGTACCCCGATCGGCGTCCTGTTGTTCGACATCGACCACTTCAAGAGCTTCAACGACACCTACGGCCACCAGATCGGTGATGATGTGCTCGCTGCGGTCGCCAAGACCATGCACAAGGTGACCCGCACCAGCGAGATGCTCGCCCGCTACGGCGGCGAGGAGTTCGTCATCGTGATCGAGGAATGCGACTCGAAGTCGCTGCAGGTCGCGGGCGAGCGGTTGCGGTCGGCCGTGGAGGCCAACGTGGTCGAGACCGCCGAGCACGGTCCGCTGCGGGTGACGATCAGCGGCGGCGGAGCCGTCGGTCCGATCGTCGCGGAGTCCGACGGCGTCGAGCTCACGAAGTTCGCCGACGATGCGCTCTACGAGGCCAAGGAAGCCGGCCGCAACCGAGTCGTCGTCAAGAACGCATTCGGAAGCGGCCGCTGATGTCGTCTCCCGGCCCGACGATCGACCTCGCCGTCCCGACCTCGCGCCCGGCGGGTGCCGAGGCGCTCCACGGTGTCGCCGATCTGCTCGAGGGTCGGGAGCTCACGCCTGCCATGGGCCGCTGGGCGCGGCGCCTCGCCGCGACGTTCTCGTCCTGGCACGACGTCGTGGTTCGCAGCCTGGAGACGCATCCGGCGCTCTCGCTCGGCGACCCGTCGGCGAGCGCCGAGGTGCCCGACACCTACGTTGCGGCGGTCGTGACGCTGACCCGTGGTCTGGGACCGCGAGTGGGCCACGGCGACGTGGTCCCGGTGGCCGTGGCGCTGGTCGAGTTGGCCGGCAGTTTCGATCCCACGTTCGCCCCGCTGCGACACAGCGATCCGGCGCTGCACGCCAGACTCCATCGCTCGGCCGAGCTCACCCCGTCGCCCTTCGGCTCTGCCGGTGGGCTCACCAACGCCTTCGTCGAAGGTGTCGTGGGGCTGGCGTTGGACATCACGACGCCGGGCGTCGGCGCCGGCGACGTCCGCGCCGCCATCCATCGGATCGACGTGGAGACGATGAACGCGATCGGCCACCTCCGCCGAGCCGGGTCTCGGGTCCACGGCGTCGCAGCGCCGATACCGACAGCCGGGTTCCAGCGGGCCCGCGTGGCCGCACTCGCCGCCGTCCTCGATGCGGACGAGGCGTTCTGCGAGGCGACCGCGTCGTCGACGGTGCCGGTGGATCGGGCGTCCGTGTTGGCGGCGTCGGCGCTCGATGCTACGACCGACTTCGGGCCGGTGGCTCGGACCGACGAGCGGATCGCAGCAGGCCTGATGGTCGCCCTGGGCGATTCGTCGGCGCCGGCCGGCACGTTCGCCTGACGCGGATCTAGCCGAACAGGACCTCGCAGCCGGTGCCGGCCAAGGCCGCGTCGACCCGGTCGCGGTCCGGGTCCGAGAGCGCCCGGTACTCGTCCCGAATCCACTGCAGGCACTTGCCCTGGTACACGAACGGGCCCTGCCGGTAGGTCTCCCCGGCGATCGAGCAGACGACCTCGTCGGCGCCCGACGCGAGCGCTGCCGCGTTGGCGACCATGAAGGGCGCGTAGGTGCGCCCGATCTCGCCGAGCAGGGCACGCGTGGCCGCGGGCAGCGTCTCGACCGTGCGCCAGCCGTCGTCACCGTCGACCGGGAGCCATGAGAGGTCGTCCATCCGGTCGACCCAGCTGATGGTCTTGGGTGACCGCTCCGTCGCCACGGCCACGGCGGTCGGGTCCCACTTCGTGAGCTGGGTCAGCTGGCCGAACATGCCGAAGTCGCCCCGGCCGGGCCGATCGCCGAGCAGGAAGTCGTCGGTGGCGAAGAGGGCGTTCATGGTGTCGAGGAGCCGTTCGTAGGAGGACTCGATGATCGGCTGGTTGAGGTCGGTCGAGCCGACGAGCTCCCGGCGACCGATCTGGCGCGTGGTGATGAAGTCGTAGGCCTGCTGTGCCTGATCGCTGGTCTGCCGGAGGTCCCGCGAGATGGGCAGCAGGCGACCCGCCTTGTCGATGTCGGCCGGGTACGCCCACCGGTAGTGGTACATCGCCTTGGTGACCCACTCGTCGCCGTAGTCCTCGATCAGTGAATCGATGAATCGGAGTGCCGGGTCGGCCGGCACGACGCTGCGGCCCCCGTACTCCGTCTCCAACCGCATGATCTGCGGCGACGAGTCGATCGTGGCCTCGCCGTGGCTGCCGTCGGGATTGGGGTAGACGATGACGGGGATCAGGCGAACGGGGGGTTCGGGGAGGTCGTCCCACTTCGAGTCGCGAAGGACCCAGCGGAAGGGGATGTGGCGATACCGCAGCACGGCCCGCATCTTGAGCGAGTACGGCGAGCCGTACTGGCCGGCGAGGACGAGCGGATGGTCGGAAGCCATGCTCGAACCCTAGTCCTGGCCCGAAACTTTTGCCGGTTCGAGAGGCATTAGATGGATTCAGGGTCCACGAGGGCGGTACCGTGGGTTCCCGATGACCGATCTCGATCGAACAGACCCCGATGACGTCGTGACCGCCGATGACACGCCGGTGGATGGTCGCGTGGCTCGTCGGCAGCGCAATATCGACGTGGTGCTCGATGTGGTGCTGGACATGTTCGGCGAGGACGCGCTGTTCCCGACGATGGAGCAGGCGGCCACCCGTTCCGGGCTCAGCCTGCGGTCCCTGTACCGGTACTTCGCCGATCCCGGTGAGCTCCTCGAGGCGGCGATCAAGAGGAGCCGGGAACGCGGCACCGCGGCCGTGCATCTGCACAGCATCGGCAAGGGGCCGTTCGCGCAGCGCCTCGATGACTTCGTGGCCGCTCGAGTGGGGCTCTACGAGGCTGTCGGGCCGATCTACCGGGCCACGACCGCCAATGCGGAACGGCTGCCGCGCATCCAGAAGGAGCGCTCCCGGAACCGACGCGAGCTGGGGGAGCAGTTCGCTGCCCAGTTCGCGCCCGAACTCGGCGCGATGGACGATGAGCGCCGCGCCCAAGCGTTCACGGCCGGCGACCTGCTGTCGCAGATCGAGTCGCTCGACTTCATGCGCCGACACCGGGGCCTGTCGGTCACCGAGACCGAGGCGACCCTCCGCTCAGCCCTGCTCGCGCTCCTGGGCTGACGGCCGGAGAAGGATCTGTGAACCCAAATACGCGCGTATTTGGGTTCACAGATCCCGTTCGCGGGCGGCTTTGAAGTCGGGAGGCCGTTTCTCCATGAACGCGGCGATGGCCTCCTGATGCTCGGGTGAGCGGAACGCCTCGGCGAGCGCGGCGAGCTCGCGCTTCTGGACTGCCGCGAGGTCGGTCTCGGTGGCGTTGACGGTGAACAGCTCCTTGACCGCCCTGATCGCGGCGAGTGGGTTCTCGCCCATCGCTCGCACTCGGGTGACGGTCTCGGCGAGGACGCCTCCCGGATCGGTCACGCCGTCGACGAGCCCCAACCGCAGTGCCTCGTCACCGAGCACGGTCCTGCCGGTGAGGGCGAGGTCCGACGCGGCCCCCCAACCGCAGCGCAGCGTCATGAATCTCGAGCTGGCGAGCTCGGGCACCAGGCCCATCTTGATGAATCGCAACGACAGCTTGGCGTCGCGGTCGGCGACGATGACGTCGAACGGCAGGATCATCGAGAGCCCCACGCCGATCGCCGGGCCGTTGACCGCGGCGCCGATCGGCTTCGAGGCCCGGACGAGCTCGACCCAGTCGTCCGAGGCCCGGTTGTCGGGCTCGTCGCCCCCACCGGCCTGGAAGACATCGCCCACGTCGGCGCCGGCGCAGAAGCCTCGTCCGGCTCCCGTCACGACGATGCCCTCGATCCCGTCGTCGTCGTTGGCGCGGCGCACCGCATCGGCCATCTCGGCCATCAGCCGGTAGGTCCAGGCGTTCAGTCGGTCGGGACGGTTGAGGGTGACGACGAGGATGCTGTCGTCGACCTCGGTCAGGATCTGGTCGTAGTCGGGAAACGCCATGGCTGCCCGGTCAGCCGCGTGGGACGTCGATCCAGGGGATCTCTTTGTCGACGCGTGGCTCTCCGGGCAGTCCCAGGACCTGCTCGCCGAGGATGTTCTTCATCACCTCGGTGGTCCCACCCTCGATCGTGTTCGCGCGTGCACGCAGGAACGCATAGCCGGCGCTCGAGCCGATCATGTCGCTCGATTCCGGTCGACGGAACGTGTAGTCGTAGTCGATCTGGCCAGCCATGCCCTGGAGGTCGACAGCGGTCTCCCAGATGTCCTGGTTGAGGATCGCCATGACCGCCTTGCCGACCGAACCCTCTGGTCCGGGGTTGCCGGCCTTGGCGAGCTGGGCGGCCCGCATGTTGGTGAGGCGCAGGACCTCCGCGCGGATCCAGAGCTTCATGACGTCGTCGCGCGCCGAATCCTTCTGGTCGCTCGACTCGTAGAGCTTCATCAAGTAGCCGATCGCGCCGCTGCCACGGCGCGGCGGACCACCGCTGCCGGAACCGCCGATGGCTGTGCGTTCGTTCATGAGGGTGGTGAGCGCGGCGCGCCAGCCTTCACCCTCGGCGCCGATGCGATGGGCATCGGGTACGCGCACGTCGGTCATGTAGACCTCGTTGAACTCGGCCTCACCCGTGATCTGGCGCAGCGGGCGAACGTCGACGCCCTCGGCCTTCATGTCGAGCGCGAAGTAGGTCATGCCGCGGTGCTTGGGGACGTTGGGGTCGGTGCGGGTGACGAGCATGCCCCAGTCGGCGATGTGGGCGAGGGTGTTCCAGACCTTCTGGCCGTTGACGAGCCACTCGTCGCCGTCCTTGACCGCCTTGGTGCCGAGGCCGGCGAAGTCGGAGCCGGCGCCGGGCTCGGAGAACAGCTGGCACCAGCGCTCCTCGCCGGTCCACATCGGGCGCAGGAAGCGCTCCTTCACCGCATCGTCGCCGTGCGTGACGATGGTCGGCCCGGCGAGCGCGATGAAGAACTGCGACGGGTCGGTCGGGGCGGCACCGGCGTCGGCCAGGCGCTTGTTGACGACCTTCTGGAGCTGTGGGGCCACGGCGAGGCCGCCGTGGCCTTCGGGGAACTGGACCCACGCCAGGCCGGCGTCGAACTGGTGACCCCGGAACTCGCGGTAGCTCTCGTCGTTGGGGTCGTGGTCGGCGAGCAGCGCGTCGAGGGCTGCGTCGACCTTCTGGAGATCAGCGTCACTCATGCGGGGGAGTATAGGGAGAAGAACAATTGCCAGTCCAAGCAGCACTAACTAGGGTGCGGGTCATGGACATCGTGTTGACCGGAACCGGTTCCCCTCTGCCGGACGCGAACCGCGCCGGACCGTCGACGCTCCTCAAGGTCGATGACACGCACATCCTCGTCGACGCGGGTCGAGGCGTCGTCATGCGGATGGCCGGAGCGGGCTCACTGCCGGCCTTCTTGTCGGCGGTCGTCATCACCCACCTGCACAGCGACCACGTCTGCGCATTGAATGACATCATCACGACCCACTGGGTCATGACGCAGGGCAATGTG
The DNA here is from genome assembly GCA_039029775.1 of Actinomycetota bacterium. GTDB lineage: Bacteria > Actinomycetota > Acidimicrobiia > Acidimicrobiales > UBA8592 > JBCCFK01. The sequence goes on from JBCCFK010000058.1 coordinate 9,150, forward strand.
CCGCTCGAGATCTACGGGCCCGTCGGGATCGCCCAGTTCGTCGAGCGACAGCTCCACGCCCTCGAGCCCGACATCGCGTACCGCATCGAGCACCACGACCCGCTGACGGCGGGCCCCAACGTCAACGTGACCGAGCTCGAGCCGGGCGACTCGTTCTCGATCGGACCGGTCGAGGTCACCACTGCGGCGACGATGCACGCTCCGGTCAAGCCCACGATCGGGTTCCGCTTCACCCACGACGGCGCATCGGCGGCGCTGGTCGGCGACACGATCCCCTGCGACGGCGTCGACGAGCTGGCCGGCGGCGCAGACGCCTACGTCCAGACGGTCATCCGCCGCGACATCGTCGAGGCGATTCCCAACGAGATGATGCAGGACATCCTCGACTACCACTCCGGCGTGATCGAGGCGGCCCAGACGGCGGACCGCGTCGGGGCGAAGCGCCTCGTGCTCACCCACATGGTCCCGGCCCCGACCCCCGAGCAGTACCCCGAGTGGATCGCCCGGGCGGCCGAGCACTTCGGCGGCGAGGTGATCATGGGCGACGACCTCACCACCATCACCATCTGACCCCGAGAACCGAGGAGCCCCATGGAGACCCTGCGCACTCCCGACGAGCGATTCAGCGATCTGCCCGACTGGCCGTTCGAGCCGCGCTACGCGGAGATCCCGGACCAGGACGGTGGCGTGCTGCGGGTCCACTACGTCGACGAGGGACCGGCCGATGCCGCGCCCGTGCTCATGCTGCACGGCGAGCCGTCCTGGGGGTTCCTCTACCGCCACATGATCCCGCCGCTCGTCGAGGCCGGTCATCGCGTCATCGTCCCCGACCAGGTCGGCTTCGGTCGCAGCGACAAGCCGACCGACCAGGGCGACTACAGCTACGCCCGGCATGTCGCCTGGATGGCCAGCCTCGTGTTCGACGTGCTCGACCTCACCGACGTCACGTTCTTCGGTCAGGACTGGGGTGGCCTGATCGGGTTGCGCCTCGTCACCGCGCAGCCCGGTCGCTTCGCCCGCGTCGCCATCGGCAACACCGGGCTGCCGGACGGCAGTGGCGCGCCGTCGGAGGCGTTCATGCAGTGGCAGCACTTCTCCCAGACCACGCCGGTGTTCCCGGTGGGCGACATCATCAACGGCGGATCGGCCACGGATCTGGCACCTGAGGTGATCGCGGCCTACGACGCGCCGTTCCCGGACGACACCTTCAAGGCGGGCGCCCGAATCTGGCCGAGCCACGTGCCGGTGTCGGCGGACGATCCCGAGGCCCCGGCCAATCGCGAGGCGTGGACGGTGCTCGAGCAGTTCGAGAAACCGTTCCTCTGTTGCTTCAGCGACGGCGACCCGGTCACTCGCGGAGGCGACCGGACCTTCCTCGACCGAGTGCCCGGCACCCGTGGTCAGGCGCACACGACCGTGGAGGGCGGCGGCCACTTCTTCCAGGAGGACAGAGGGCCCGAGCTGGCCCGCATCCTCATCGACTTCATCGGGTGATGGCGGAGGCCACGCGGTCGCTCGACATCCCCGCGCCGCCCGCAGCGGTCTGGGGAGCGCTCGCCGACTACGGGTCGATCAGCGCCTGGGCTCCCGACGTCGACCACTCGTGCCTGATGTCGGAGCAGGCGTCCGGCGCGGGGGCCGTCCGGCGTGTCCAGGTCGGGCGCATCGTCCTGGTCGAACGGGTGACGCAGTGGGAGGACCCTGAGCGACTGGCGTATCGGATCGAGGGGCTGCCGGCCGCCATCTCCTCGGTGACCAACACCTGGCACCTCGAGCCGTCCCGCGACGGAACGCTCGTCTCGGTCACGACCGCTGTCAACGTCGGCCCGCGGCCGCCACAACAGCTGGCATCTCGCGCGATCGCCGCACGACTCGCCAAGGTGTCCGACGGGATGCTGGCCGGGCTTCGAGGCCATGTCCGAGCCCGAGAGGGGAGCACATCGTGAGCGACCGACCCGACGTCGTCGTCATCATGACCGACGAGGAGCGGGCCGCTCCTCCCTACGAAACGGCCGAGCTCGCGGAGTGGCGCCGTCGGGCACTGCCCGGCGCGGGGTGGTTCGACGACCACGGCGTCTCCTTCCGCCGCCACTACACCGGGTCGCTCGCCTGCGTCCCGAGTCGACCCACACTGTTCACCGGCCAGTTCCCCGACGTGCACGGGGTCACCCAGACCGATGGTCTCGGCAAGATGTGGGACGACACCCGCATGCGGTGGCTCCGCGAGGGCGAGGTCCCCACACTTGGCCACTGGTTCCGCGCCGCCGGCTACGACACCCACTACCAGGGCAAGTGGCACATCAGTCACGCCGACCTCACCGAGCCCGGCACGGGCAAGGCGCTGGCCGCCAACGACGAGCACGGCAACGAGGTGCCCGACGGGGTGCAGGCATACCTCGACGCCGACCGGCTCGACCCGTTCGGCTTCTCGGGTTGGATCGGCCCCGAGCCCCACGGTGGCGACCCCGCCGACTCGGGTCTGGTCCGCGACGAGATCATCGCCGATCGCGTGGTGCGGTGGCTCGAGGACCGCTATGAGCGTCGCCGCCTCGGTGACGCCGTGGCGCAACGCCCCTTCCTCCTCGTGGCCAGCTTCGTGAACCCGCACGACATCGTGTTCGCGCCAGCCTGGGTCTCATCGGAGCGCCGCAACCCGCTCGAGCCTGGTCCGGCCGATCCTCCCGACGTGCCACCCGGTCCGACCGACGACGAGGACCTGGCCACCAAGCCGGCGGCACAGGCGGCGTTCCGGGCGTCGTACTACTCCTGTTACGGGCCGCCACCCGCTGTGGAGCGGGCCTACAAGCGAAACGCGCAGGCGTACCGCAACCTCTACTACCGCCTCCATGTCGAGGTCGATGGCCCGCTGGACCGCGTTCGACGAGCCGTCACCGACGGCGGCTCCGACGACGCCGTGCTCGTGCGGACGTCTGACCACGGCGAGCTCCTCGGGGCCCACGGCGGGCTGCACCAGAAGTGGTTCAACCTCTACGACGAGGCGACCCGGGTCCCCTTCGTCGTCGCGCGAGTGGGGCAGCGGGCCACGTCGGGTCGGGTCGTGGACGATGCGCCGACGTCGCACGTCGACCTCGTGCCGACCCTGATCGGTGCCGCGGGCATCGACGTCGACGCGGTGGCGGCCGAGCTGCGCCGGTCGTTCACCGAGTGCCATCCGCTCCCGGGTGTCGATCTGATGCCGGTGGTCGACGGTGAGGCCCGACCCGATGCCGAGCGCGCCGTCTACCTGCTGACCCGCGACAACATGCCCGAGGGCGACGCCACCGCGAGCGCCGTCGCCCGACGGATGGGCCGGATCGACAAGCAGCCGCCGCCGTTGCGCATTCAGCTGCCCGCGCACGTGGCGGCCAACTTCGAGAGCATCGTGACTCGCGTGGCCGAGGCGGCGGCCCCTGGCGCCGCCGGTCATCTCTGGAAGATCGTGCGCAGCTTCGACGACCCGGCGACCTGGACCGAACCCGGCGTCCGCCACCTGGCCGCCAACGGCCCGGGCGGGGAGGTGCACCGCAGCGAGCCCCTGCCGGACCAGTGGGAGCTCTACGACCTCGACGCCGACCCCGCCGAATCGGTGAACCGGTGGCGCGATCCCGACGCCGCCGCGGTGTTCGACGTATTGGTCGCACGCCTCCGCACCGAGGCCGCTCGCCAGGTCCCGGCGCGCAACGACGCCTGGCCCTACGCCGCGCGCAGGCCGGCCGGTGGTCCACTGCGCAAGCGTGTCCCGCCGCCCGCGCTGGGGCTGCGCAAGGTGCTGCAGCGGATCGGGATGCATCCCGACGACGCCGAGACCATCGAAGTCGATCTCACCGGCCGCCGCGCCGTGGTGATCGCCACGAACCACGGCGTCCTCGACGTCGGCAAGCCCACCGGCGTCTACGCGAGCGAGATGACGGTGCCGTATTACGCGTTCCTCGACGCGGGCATGGAGGTCGACGTCGCCAGCCCGAAGGGTGGTGTGATCCCGGTCGACCCGCAGAGCCTGAAGCCGGTCTTGCGGACCGAAGCCGACGACCGCTTCATGGTCGACACCGACTTCCGTCGGCGGGTCACCGAGTCGCTCGCCGTCGCCGACCTGGACGTCGACGACTACGACATCGTCTATCTCGCCGGCGGCTGGGGGGCGGCATTCGACCTCGGCTTCTCCGCGGAGCTGGGCGCCAAGCTCACCGAGGCGAACGCGAAGGATCGGGTGATCGGCGGCGTGTGTCACGGGCCGCTCGGGTTGCTCCGCGCCAAGGTCGCCGACGGCAGCCCCCTCGTCGAAGGCCGGAGACTCACGGCGGTCACCGACAAGCAGGTCTCCGAACTCGGTATCACGAGCACGCCGCACCACCCCGAGACCGAGCTGCGCAAGCTCGGCGCCGAGTTCGAGAGTGCGACCCGCTTCCGGGATCCGTTCGCCAACCACTGGGTCGTCGACGGCAATCTCGTCACGGGCCAGAACCAGAACGCCGCGCCGATGGTGGCGCGGGAGATGCTGCGGCTCGTCGCCGCGGGGGAGGAGCAGTGATGCAGGTCGAGAACGAGGTCATGCCGACCAGCGAGGAACGGCTGAGGGAGATGATGGCGCCCGGTCCCGAGGGCCCGATCTACATGGTCAATCTCCTGAAGTTCAGGGACCGTGCCGAGTACGAGGACGGGCGCGAAACCGATCTCACCGGTCGGGAGGCCTACCAGCTGTACGGCGCACAGGTCTCCCAGCTCATCCGGGAGTACGGGGGCGAGGTCACCTTCGCCGGCGACGTCACGTTCCTGGCGCTCGGCCAGGTCGAGGACCTGTGGGACGAGGTCGCCATCGCCAAGTACCCGACTCGCGGAGATCTGTTGGCCATGTCGTCATCGGCGGAGTGGCAGGCGGCCGCCGTGCACCGGTCCGCCGGCCTGGCGGGCCAACTCAACATCGAGACCGTCGCCGCGCCGGGGTTCGGTCCGTCGAGCTGACCGTCACACGACGGCGGTCATGCCTCCGTCGACGTAGAGGATCTGGCCGTTGACGAAGCTGCTGGCGTCGGCGGCCAGGAAGACCGCCGCGCCGGCGAGTTCGTCCACGTCCCCCCATCGGCCCGCGGGGGTCCGCTGCTCCACCCACGCCGAGAACTCGGCGTCGTCGACCAGCGCTCGGGTCAGCTCGGTGGCGAAGTAGCCGGGCGCGATCGCGTTCACCTGGATGCCCGCCGGACCCAGGTCTGCACAGAGCCCCCGCGTCAGCAGCTTCAACCCACCCTTCGTGGCGGTGTAGGGGACGATCGTCGGTCGGCCCAGCTGGGACTGCACGGAGCAGACGTTGATGATCTTGCCGTGGCCCCGTGCGGCCATCCGGCGACCGGCGGCCTGGGCCACGACGAACGGCGCCACGAGGTTGATCTCCAGGAGCGAGCGGAAGTCGTCGGGTGCGAACTCGAGGAACGGTCCGCGCTGTTGGGCGCCTGCGTTGTTGACCAGGATCTCGAGCGGGCCGATCTCGGTCTCGATGCCTTCGATCATGGCCTCGACCTGACCCAGCTCGGTGACGTCGCAGCGGCGGTGTCGCACATCGAGCCCGTCGCTCGTGAGGGCGTCGGCGGCCGATCGCAGGGCGTCGCCATCGCGGCCGTTGAGGACGACGGTCGCGCCGGCGGCCGCGAGGGCGCGTGCCAACGCCAGCCCGATGCCCCGACTCGATCCCGTCACGAGGGCGACCCGGTCGACGAGGGAGAACTGATCCTGCATGTCACCATCATGGGCGGCCCTGTGCCCGCACGCGCTAGAAGTGCCCCATGGATCTCGAACTCGAAGGCCGACGGGCGATGGTGACGGGCGGCAGCCGTGGGATCGGCAAGGCGATCGCTCGGGTGTTGGCCGACGAGGGATGCGACGTGGCGATCGTCGCCCGCGGCGTGGACGACCTCCAGGCGACGGCCGGCGAGCTCGCCGCGGCCACCGGCAGACGAGTCGTTCCCATCGCCATGGACAGCGGCGACGACCAATCGGTGCGTGCCGCCGTCGGTGCGGCGACCGAAGCGTTGGGCGGCATCGACATCCTGGTCAACAACGCGGCGGTGCCCATGGGGCAGGCGACCCCGCCGAGGCTGGCCGACATCACGACCGACGCATTCTGGGCGGACGTCAACGTGAAGGTGATGGGATACATCCGGACCGCTCAGGCGGTCGCGCCGCAGATGGTCGAGCGGGGGTGGGGCAGGATCGTCAACGTGAGTGGCCTCGGGGCCCGGATGACGGGCTCGGTGGTGGGGTCGGCCCGCAACGTGTCGGTGGCTGCGGTGACGAAGAACCTGGCGGACGAGCTCGGACCCCACGGGGTCAACGTGACCGTGGTGCATCCGGGCCTCACCCGTACGGAGCGCACGGCCGAGGTGGTCGCCGCCGGCGCCGAACGGAGCGGGCTGTCCCCGGCCGAGGTCGAGGAGTCGCTCGCCCGGCGCAGTGTGGTGCAGCGACTCGTCGACGCCGAGGAGGTCGCCTGGGTCGTGGCGTTCCTGGCGTCACCCAAGGCCTCGTCGATCACCGGTGATGCGATCGCCTGCGGTGGCGGCCAACCGGGCGCCATCCACTACTGAGCGAGGCCCACTCGCCGACGGCGACCACCTGGACGGCCGCGCCGTCACCGGTGTGGCCGGGCGTAGCGCTCAATCCCACATGGCGCGGGGTCGGGGGGGCGTGGTCACGGCGAGACGACCGGCAGGCCGGCGTCGACCCAGGCGAGGATGCCACCTCCCACGTCGGCGACGTCGGTGAAGCCCAGCTCTTCCATGATCGCCCTCGTCTGGCCGCTGCGATTCCCCGAGCGGCAGTAGAGGAGGTACGGCGCGTCCTTGTCGAGCAGTGCCAACTGCGCCTCGAAGTCGGCCTCGTAGAAGTCGATCATGGTCGCGCCCTCGAGGTGGCCGTCGCGAAACTCCTCCGGGGTTCGGACGTCGAGGACCACCAGGCCGTCCGGCGGTGAGGTCCGGATGGCGGCGCCCTCGGCGGCGGTGACCACCCGGATGCCGGGGGCAGCCTCGATCACGTCGCCGGCCCGAGCGTCGGTGCTGGCGTCGGTCGCCGCGTCGCCGCCGCAGGCTCCGGCGAGGAGCGAGGCACCGACCACGGCGGTGAGGAGGCGGCGGGGGAGCTGGGTCATGGTGGACTCCGGGGGAGAGAACGACGAGGGCGTCGCGGTATTGTACGGACATTTGGACGACGGGCCCACTCGTCGGTCGCATCCGACACCAGCCCCCGTATCCTCGGTGCAATTGTCCGGACTCCCGCCGCCGGGAGTGTCGTGATCGGAGTGACTGTGACCGTCCAACCCCTCGACCGCCAGAGTCCGATGCCGCTGTGGGCGCAGCTCGAGGCCGAGTTGCGCCGCCGGCTCGACTCGGGAGAGTTCGACGAGGGGCCGTTCCCGACCGACCTCGAGCTGACCGAGGCCTACGAGGTGAGCCGCCACACGGTTCGCGAGGCGATCCGTCACCTGAACCGCGAGGGCGTTCTGCGTCGCGAGCGGGGCAAGGGCACCGTCGTGAACCGGGCCGAGTTCGAGCAGTCGTTGGGCACCCTCTACAGCCTCTTCAACTCGGTCGAGTCGGCCGGTGTCGAGCAGACCTCCGAGGTGCTCGAGGCGGGCGTCGTCACGTCCGGCGCGGCGGCCGATCAGCTCGGGCTCGATCCTGAGACACCGCTGGTGCTGCTGTCTCGGCTCCGTCGGGCGGGCGGGTCGCCTCTGGCCATCGATCGGGCGTGGTTGCCGGCGCGGATCGCCGAGGTACAGATAAAATTCAATCCAAAAGAATTTTTTCGACACCAAGGACAACATAATCATTGGTGTAGTTTATGACCGGTTGCAC
>JBCCFK010000059.1:0-16672 GCA_039029775.1 Actinomycetota bacterium
GGGGCGAGCGGACGCAGCGCTCGCACTTCACGCGGCCACTGCTGTTGCGAGTCGCGGCCGAGGTCGAGGTCGAGTCGGCCGACGCCGTCCTGCCCGTCGTGGACCGCCCCGGCCTCGTTGTCGACTGGCAGGTCCGCCCCGACGGTGAGGCGCCCGGCTTCACCCTAGTGGCCGCGGCGCGATCGATCTCGTCGGCAGACTCGGACACGCACGTCTGGGCCGCGGGGGAAGCCGCGTCGATGCAAGCGATCCGCAAGCACTGCTTCGACGAGTTGGACCTGCCCCGTTCGCAGACCACCATCCGCGGCTACTGGAAGCCCGCCCGCGACTGAGGGCCGGGAGGCCGGTGATCTCGATAGCGTCCACCCGGTGACACCGCCCACCTCCGGGGAGAGTTCGGCATTCGACCCGGCGCAGCTCGACTTCGCCGACGGGCTGCAACGGATCGGCAGCGGGGCGGTCGACTGGGCGGTCGCGTTGGCGGTCGCGGGCGCTGCGGCATCGATCGCGGGACGGGTCGACGGAGGAGGCGACGGCTCCGAGTTGGTCGCCGCGACGATCGCCGTCTGGTTCGTCCACCTGGTCGTCTATCCGGCGACCACGGGCATGGCCGGGCTGACCCCGGGGAAGTACCTGTTCGGGATCAGGGTCATCACTACGGATGGCGTGCTCCCGCCGGGCTACCGGACCTCGTTCGTGCGGGTCCTGCCGTTGTGGGCGGGTGTGGTGCCGTTCGTCGGTGCGTACGTGGTGGTCCTCCTGCTCGTCGCCAACGCGCTGCTCGTCTCACGCGACCCGCTTCACCGAAGCGTGTACGACCGGGTGGGCAAGACCTACGTGGTCCGCCCGTGAGCATCCCGCCGCGCTCCCGGCCGGCCGACCAAGATCAGGCGGTGACGTACTCGCACACGCAACACGGTCGGAGTCACTGGCTGGCCCTGGCCATCGGTGTGGTCGTGTCGGTGCTGCCGTTGGCGTTCGGGAATGGGCGTGTCGCGTTGATCATGGCGCTGTCGGCGGCGCTGCCGGCGTTCCTGATCGCCTGGGCCTTCTCGGCGATGACGGTCACGGTGACCGATGAGTTGGTGCAGATCAGATTCAGGGCCGGTTGGCCGCACCGGACGATCAAGCGCATCCACGTCGAGTCCCACGAGCCGGTTCGCAGCCCGTGGTGGTACGGCTGGGGTCTTCGGTTCATCCCAGGAGGGACCATGTGGAGCGTGTGGGGTCTCGACGCCGTCGAACTGAAGATGGTGCCCGACGCCAGCGACTCCTTCGGCTTCTCGCCGCGTCCGGGGAAGGCGTTCCGGATCGGCACCGACGACCCCGAGGGGCTCGACCGCGCGCTCCGGGGCTGATCCGCTCAGGCCACCGATCTGTCGGCAACCCGTTCGAACGCGGCCATGATCTCATCGCTGGTCCTGCGAGCACCGGTCTGCAGGTATTCCATGGCGCGCAGGGATGCCTCGTGGGCGTCGGTACTCGATCCGGCGACGCAGTCCTCGACCACGCGGCAGAAGTAGTCGTGCTGGTGGCCGTCGACGAACGAGCAGTGCACGCAGACGTCGGTGTGGCCCCCGATGAAGATCAAGGTCTGGGCTCGGAGCCCTTTGAGGAGGATCTCGAATTCGGTTCCGAAGAAGCACGAGTATCGACGCTTCGTGATGGTGTAGTCGTCGGGCCGGACGCCGAGCGTGTCGGCGATCTCGGTGCCGGCATCGCCCTCGAGCAGATGGATCCCCTCGGCGCCGTCGAGTTCGCGTCCGAAGTCGACGAGGTCCCGTCGGTGCGCCTCCTGGAAGAACACGACGGGGATCCCACAGTCGCGAGCCTTCTGGACCACCGCAGGGGCTCTGTCCATTGCGTCGGCGTAGCCGGGCATGAACGGCAGTGCCGAAGGGGCGTCGTCGCTGGGAGCGCCACCCTGGATGTCGACGACGACCAGGATCGGCTGGCCCTCGATGATTCCGCGATCGGGCATGCTCCGAGGCTACCTGGCGTCGGTCGTACCGGCCCGGGCTAGCGTGCCGGCCGTGGGGCGTCTGTCACCCAACGCGCTCGGTTCGCTCTACATGACACTCGGGTCCATCGGCTACGTCGTGAACGACGCCGGGATCCGGCGGATCACCGACGAGGGTCCCGGGGTCTACCAGGCGCTCTGCATGCGCAGCATCGTCCTCGTCGGCGTCTTCGCCGTCGTCGGTCACGCCCGGGGCGAGCGGACGCAGCGCTCGCACTTCACGCGGCCACTGCTGTTGCGAGTCGCGGCCGAGGTCGGTGCGTCGGCGCTCTTCTTCGCCGCCATCGTGCACCTCGAGTTCGCGAACGCGCAGGCGATCCTCCAGATCGCACCGGTCGCGGTCACCCTCGCGGCAGCGGTGTTCCTGGCGGAGCGCGTCAGCGGCGCGCAGTACCTGGCGATCCTGCTCGGCTTCATCGGTGTCCTCGTCGTCGTCCGCCCCGCGACGGACGGGTTCTCGAGCTGGTCCCTCCTGGTCGTCGCCAGCGCGGCTCTGCTCGTGGTGCGCGAGTTCGCGACCAGGTCGGTGGACCAGCGGATACCCGCGGTCTCCGTGGCGCTCGTGACCGCAGCCGGGCTGGCGGTCCTCACCGCCGGATTGTCGGCGCCAGGAGGGTGGCATGCCCTCAACGGCACCACCGTGGCCTACCTCGCGCTGTCGGTCGGGTCGCTGATGGTCGGCTACGTCTTCACGATCGAGACGGTCCGGGTGGGCGAACTGAGCGTCAGCGCGCCGTTTCGGTACACGGTCATCGTCGGGGCCGTGGTGGTCGGCTACATGCTGTTCGACGAGGTACCAGACCGCTACACCGTCATCGGCAGTCTGGTCATCATCGTCAGCGGCCTCTGGTCGATCAGGCTCGACCGCCCGGCGCCGTCGCCGAGATGATCGCCTGCGGCGTCGACTCGTGCTCGTGTTCGGCGGCCCGCACCGACAGCCGCAGCTGTTCCGAGCCGGCCTCGATCAGTCCGGCTGCCACGCGTTCGGGGTCGTGGCGATAGGAGGTCAGCGTGACATCGGTGCCATGAGCGTGCTGCCGATGGACCGCGTCGTCCGCGCCGGCCTGGAACGCGAGGAGCAGGGGGGCTCCCGGGCTCAGCACTCGGAGGAAGTCGTCCCATGCTGCTGCGATCCGTCCCGGAGCCACATGGATGATCGAGTACCACGCGACGAGGCCCCCGAGGCATCGGTCGCGGAAGGGCAACGCCGTCAGCGTGGCCTGGACCCCCGCCATCGACGGGTTGGACATGCGGGCGACGTCGATCATCGTCGCGGCGAGGTCCAGGCCCACCACCGTCGGCCCGGCCTCCATCACCAGGCGGCCGGCGCGGCCCGGGCCGCACCCCAGATCGAGTACCGGTCGGTCCAGGCACAGGGCCGCGAACGCCTGGAGCGACCCGATGTCGGTGTCGGTCTCCACATCGGGCGAGATCGACGTTCCGATCGCGTCGACATAGCTGTCCGTCGTGCGCTCATAGACCGTGCGCGCTCGCTGCTCCTCGTCGGCCACTCGTCAGTCCCACAGGGTCGGGGCGTACGTGACGCTCCTGGGAGCGGGCTCGTCGGTGGGCGGAGGGCCGCAGAGTCGCTCGAGCAGAGCGGCCCAGTCGAAGTCCTCGGTGATCTCCGATGCGTTGAGCTCGACCAGCCGGTCGGAGGGTACGAACTGCGGCACGATCACGTCGAGGATCTTCTCGATCTCCTTGCGGAACCGCTCGTTCGTGCTCCTGACGCCGTCCGCCCTGAGCGGAATGTCGGGGCGGAGCCGTACGAACAGGTCGTAGGTCCCGCACCATCGGACGACCAGGGGTTTGACGTCGAAGGGGTCGTCGCCCTTGGTCACCCGGAGGAAGTAGGCGAAGTTGTCCACGACCGCCCGGTCGAGTACCAGGACGTCCGCGCGCGTCCGCAGCTCCAGCTCCTCGCGGATCTGGGCCATGATCACCCACAGCTGTGCCTCCGCCGTCGCACCCTCGTTGAGCCCCAGGGGGTTGTGGCGCACCATCTCCCGACCCACCTCGACGCTGCGACCGCTCCGGCCGACCGCCCCGGCGAAGGAATGCACCGCGTTGGTCTTGCGGACAGAGTGCGAGCCGATGAAGGCGATCTTGCGGGCGGAGGGCATGGCCGGAGCAACCTATCGCGCCTTTCCGGAGGGGCTGCCGACGCGCGGTAGCGTCCAGGGATGACCGACCGACTCACCGGCAAGCGCGCCCTGGTGACCAGCTGCGACAGCTACATGGGGCCACCGATCGCAGACCTGTTCCGAGCCGAAGGAGCCGACGTCATCGCCGATCCCGGCGACCTCGTCGCCCCCGACGCGCCGGCCGAGCTCGTCGAAGGGGCGGGCGACATCGACATTCTGATCGCGAACCTCGACCTCGCGGCGTACGGCGCGAAGGTCGCCGACATCGAGGACGCCGAGTGGCTGGCCGGGTTCGACGCCATGGTCCACCCGTTGATGCGGCTGGTCCGCGCGGCTGCGCCGGCGATGGCCGAGCGCGGTGGTGGCGCGATCGTCGCCATCACCTCGTCGAGCCCGCTTCGCCGTATGCGCCCCCACGCGACCTCCTACGTGGCGGCACGGGCCGCCCAGAACGCGTTCGTCCGCTCGGCGGGTCACGAGCTGGCGGCGCGCAACGTCCGACTCAACGCGATCGCACAGAACTTCGTCGAGAACGAGACCTACTACCCGCCGTCGATCATCGAGAACGAGCGGTTCGTCGAGCGGCTGCGAACCGAGGTGCCGGCCCAGCGCCTCGGGACCCCGGCCGAGACGGCGGAATTGGCGCTCTGGCTCGCAGGCGACGCCGCCACCTTCGTCTTCGGCCAGGTCATCAGCAACGACGGCGGGTGGTCGTGATCGCCGCTTCGAAGGCGGCTAGGTTGCGGATCGTGCACCACCACGACCTGCACATTCGCTAGGGAGCCCCGTGTTCGCGACCTTCTGGGGGACGCGAGGCTCGATCGCCAAGGCCGGACCGACGACGGTCCGCTACGGCGGAAACACGTCGTGCGTCGAGGTCGGCTCGGCCGCGGGCACGACGATCGTGGTCGACTGTGGCACGGGCGTGCACTCGCTCGGTCTCGACCTGATCGACCGTGCCGCCGGAGCACCGATCGAGGGGCACATCCTCATCAGCCACACCCACTGGGACCACATCCAGGGCCTGCCGTTCTTCCGGCCGCTGTTCCAGGAGGGCAACAGCTGGCACATCTACGGTCCGAGCGGCTCGGGGACGTCGCTCAGCGAGATCCTGGCCGGCCAGATGGAGTACCGGTACTTCCCCGTCGCCCTCGAACAGCTGGATGCCGCGGTGACCTACCACGATCTGGTCGAGGGCCAGCTGGCGTTGGGAGACGTGGCCATCACGACGCGATACCTCAACCATCCCGCGCTGACTCTCGGCTACCGGTTCGAGTGCGACGGGGTCTCGATGATCTACGCGTCGGATCACGAGCCCCACGAACCCGGCCTGGCCGGAGGCGGGTCGGTGCGCCGCAATCGCCACGACGACGACCATGCCGCGTTCGCGACGGGGACCGACCTGCTGATCCACGACGCGCAGTACCTCGGTGCCGAATACGGCGAGCGCCAGGGCTGGGGCCACAGCACGATCGAGTACGTCGTCGAGGTCGCGCACCGGGCCGGAGCCGGAAGGCTGGCGCTGTTCCACCACGACCCGACCCGAACCGACGACCAGGTGGACGACGTCGTGAAGTTGGCGATGTCACACGCTCAGCGACTGGGCTACGGCGGCGAGATCTTCGGCGCGCGTGAGGGCATGACGGTCGACCTCGGCGTTCGGCCTCAGGTGGAATCGATCGAGGTGGCGGCGGCGACCGCCGAACAGCCGGCGCTGGTCGAGGAGACCGCCTCGGTGCTGGTGGTCGCGAGTTCCGGGGACATCGTGTCGATCGTGCGCGATGCCGCCGAGGCCGAGGGCTTCGCTGTGGTCGTCGAGTCGGACCTTCGCGTCGCGTTCGCGCACGCCGCCGGTTCGGAGCCGGCCGTGGTGCTGATCGAGGCGGTCGAGGACGACGGCGGCTTCGACCTGGTCGAGGCGATCCGGTCGATGGACGTCGCCTACGGGCGTGATGTCCCGGTGATCATGTGCGGGGGATCGGAGCACCGGTGGCGCCCCGATGCGGTCGAGACGGGGATCTCGGAGTGGTTGTGGTGGCCGTGCACCCCCCACTACGTGCGCACCAAGCTGCGCGCGTGGCATCTCAGACGTCAGGCCCGATGGCAGCGCCCGGCGATCCCGCTCGACGAGGAGCGCCGGATCGCGTCACTGCTCGCCCTGGGCATCCTCGACACCCCGCCCGAGGAGCGGTTCGACCGGTACACCCGTGAGGTCGCGGCCACGCTCGACGTGCCCTTCGCACTGATCAGCCTGGTCGACACCGATCGGCAGTGGTTCAAATCCTGCCTCGGTCTCCCGTTGACCGAGACGCCGCGCGACATGTCGGTGTGCGCTCACGCCATCCACGGCCTCGACGTGATGGAGATCCCCGACACGCTGAACGACGATCGCTTCGCCGACAACCCGGCCGTCAGGGACGAGCCTCGGATCCGGTTCTACGCCGGCATGCCGCTGCAGTTGTCCGATGGGACCGTGGCGGGGACGCTGTGCGTGATGGATCAGCGTCCTCGGCGTCTCGACGAGGGTCAGAGGGCCGAGTTGCGGCGGTTGGCCGACCTCGTCGTCGCCGAGCTGGAGGCACCCGCCGCCTGAGGGTCGTCAGAGCGCGGCCTCGATCAGGAATGGGCCCGAGCCGGCGAAGGACGCGGCGAGGAGGTCGTTGAACGCCTCGGCGGTGTCGGCCCGAGCGGCGGGCACGCCCATGCCGGTCGCGAGCGACACCCAGTCGAGTTCGGGGTCGGTCAGCTCCAGCATGCTGGTCGCCTTGGGGCCGGGCCGATGGGCACCGACCCGGTCGAACTCCACCTGGAGGATGGCGTACCGCCGGTTGGAGAAGACGACGGTGGTGATGTCGAGGCCCTCGCGGGCCTGGGTCCACAGCGCCTGGACCGTGTACATCCCGGCGCCGTCGGCCTGCATGCTCAGTACCCGTCTGTCGGGGCAGGCGATCGCGGCGCCGGTGGAGGCCGGCAATCCGTAGCCGATCGACCCGCCGGTCAGCGACAGCAGCGAGTGCGGGGGTGCGCCACGCATCGCTGCCTGGTAGGCGCCGCCCGTGCCCGCCTCGTTGACGACGATGGTGTGCTCGGGCATGAGCGCGGCAACCGCTGTTCCCATCTTCGTGACGTCGAGCTCGCCGGTGGGCAGCTGGGGGCGGTCGAGTTCCATGGTCGGCGCGCCGGCACCGGCCGCCGCCGTCGCGTCGACGAGCGCCGCGAGGGCGGCGTCGATGTCGTCGGTGATGTCGCAGACCTGGTGGATCCGCGCTCCCTCGGGTGTCAGCCAGTTCGGCTTGTCCGGGTATGCGAAGAACGTGACCGGAGGCGTGCCGCCGATCGCGACGAGGTGCTCGGTGCCGGCGAGCTGCTCGGCGGCCTGCTCGCCGAAGTACGCGAGGCGTCGCACCGGCGATCGGCCGGCGCCGGACTCCTGGCGGGGGGCCCAGGTCGACGCGACGACGCGTGCTCCCGTGGCGGTGGCGAGCCGTCCCACGAGTCGAGCGCGCTCCTCGGTGATCGAACCGCCGAGGAAGATCGTGCACTGCGCGTCCCCCCGGAGCGCCTCGGCCGCCGATGTGAGCGCCCCCTCGTCGGGTGCCGCCGGCGCGGCCGGGGCTCCCGCCACCGCCGGACCGGAGGTCGTGGCGTTCCAGGCCGTGTCCGCCGGCAGGATGAGGGTGGCGATCTGGCCCGGCGCCACCAATGAGGCCTCGACCGCCTCTGCGCCCAGCGACGCCACGTGGTCGGCGTCGTCGGCCATCCTGACCCAGTGCGACATCGGCGTCGCGACCCCCACGATGTCCGACGTCAGCGGCGCGTCGAACTCACGGTGGTAGGTGGCGTGTTCGCCCACCACGTTCACCATGGGGCTCCTGGCCTTCTTCGCGTTGTGCACGTTCGCCAGACCGTTGGCCAGCCCCGGGCCGAGGTGCAGGAGCGTAGCGGCCGGCCGCCCCGCCATGCGGGCGTAGCCATCCGCCGCGCCGGTGACGACCCCTTCGAACAGACCCAGGACGCAGCGCATCCCCGGGTTGGTGTCGAGGGCAGCGACGAAGTGCATCTCCGACGTCCCGGGATTGGCGAAGCACACGTCCACCTCGGAGTCGACCAGGGTGGCGACGAGCGCCTGAGCGCCGGTCATCGATTGCTCCGTCATCGTCGTCCTCCGCCGTCCTGGCCACTGGGCGTCCCGGAGTCTCCCAGGTGGTCCTGCCACGCGCCATCGGCGCCCGACCGTCAGGGGATGAGGACGAACTTGCCGACGTGGCGCTTCTCGAGGAACTCCTTCTGGGCCGCCACGATCTCGGTCAGGGGGAACGTCTTGGCGACGACCGGTCTGATCTCGCCCGCTTCGATGTAGCCGACCAGGTTCGGGAAGACCGGCTCGTCCCAGGCGGTGCACCCGATCAGTCGAATGTCTCGGAGGTAGAACGTCCGCATGTCGAGTTGGACGATCGGGCCCCCGATCGCGCCCGACGAGACGTAGCGGCCTCCGCGACGGATCGCCGAGAGGACGCCGTCGAAGGCCGGACCCGCGACGTTGTCGACAGCCACGTCGAACGAGTCGACGGGTGGAGTCTCGCTCCGGTCGAGGACTCGGTGGGCGCCGAGCGCGGCCACCGCGTCGGCCTTCGCTGCCGATGCGACCGCGGTGACCCGAGCGCCTCTTCTCGCAGCCAGTTGGACGGCGGCCGATCCGACGCCTCCCGACGCGCCTGTCACCAACACCTCGTCGTGGCGTCGCACCTCTGCCCGGTGGATCATGTTCTCGGCCGTGCCGTAGGCGCACGGAATCGACCCGAGCTCCGCATCGGTCCAGTCGCAGTCGACCGCGAACACCTCCGACGCCGGCACCTTGACGTACTCGGCGAAGGCGCCGTCGAAGTCCGAGGCCATCCAGACGTTCTCCATCGACTCGAACCCCGACGGCCTCATGCACGATCGGATCAGAACACGCGCGCCCACCAGCCCGGGATCGACCTGGCCACCGACCTTGTGGACGACGCCGCAGCAGTCGGTTCCCTGGATCAGGGGAAACGGCGTCGCCGCGTTCCAACCGCCGTCGTCCCGCTGAACGCTCTCGTCCGCCTCGGCGGCCTCCGACGCCGTGTCGTCGGTCGACGCGGTCACCGACGACGAGTACCAGCCGAGCCGGGTGTTGATCTCGGTGTTGTTGATCCCTGCGGCCAACACCCGTACAAGCACCTCGCCGACCTCTGGGCGCGGTACGGGGACGCGGCGGATCTCGAGCATCTCGAAGCCGCCGTTGCCCACGGTCACGACCGCCGTCATCGTCGAGGTGTCGCTCATGGTCGCATCCTCCCAGCTGTGGTCGCCGGAGCGTAACGGAAGGGCGGAAGAGCCCCTGCACCGTGGGCGCAGCAGCGGCGAGGCTGGCAAGCTGTCGTCTCGTCACCAGCCGGAGGAGTCGCCGTGTCCCGATCAGTCCAGTCCCGAACCGTGTGCATCACCGGTGCCTCGAGCGGCATCGGACGAGCCGTGGCCGAGCACCTCGGCGGGCTCGGTGCGCACGTGTACCTGATGGGCAGGACCACCGAGCCGATGGAGGAGTCGGCCGCCCGGATCGCCGACGCCGGCGGCCGGGCCGACGTCGCCGCGTTCGACATCACCGACACGGCCGCGCTGCAGTCGTGGATCCACGGGGCGGCCGAGGCCACCGGGCGGCTGGACGTCCTGGTGAACAACGCCGGCTTCGGCGACATGGGCAGCATCATCGACGGGGATCCGGACATGTGGAAGGGCATGCTCGACGTGAACGTGCTCGCGCTCGCGGTCGGATCGCAGGCAGCCGTGCGTGCGATGCGGGCGACGGGGTCCGAGGGCAACATCATCAACATCTCCTCGACCGCCTCGCTCCGGCGTGACTCGGGCGTGTACGGCGCCACGAAGCACGCGGTGAACTGCATCAACTCGACGCTGCGCGCCGAACTCGAGGACGACCCGATCCGCGTGACGGGCATCCTGCCCGGCGTCTTCGCGACCAACTTCACCCGCAACGTCGACCGTGCCATGGTCGAAGGGCTGGTCGGGGCGGCCGGCGTCACGGATCTGCAGTTCGACGAGGCCGGCAAGCTGCCCCAAGAGCAGATCGAGGCCTTTCAGGCAGCCATGGCCACCACGGTGGGCAACGTCGAACACATCGCTCGGGCCGTCGAGTTCGTGATCTCCCAGCCGATCGAGATCGACATCGAGGAGCTGGTCATCAGGCCGCAGAAGAGTCTGTTCTGAACGTCGCCGGTGCCCCCTCAGTCGCCCGCTCGGGCGATGACCTGCGCGACGACGACGGGGTCGTGGCCCTCCCAGCGAGCGCTCAGTCCCATGGTCGGTCGGGGCGCCGACACAGGTGCGCGGTGGAACCGCAGCTCGAAGCCGTCGTTGAGGAAGACGTCGGAGGTGCCCTGTCGCTCGAACCGATCGACCGGCACCCGGTCGAGTGACCACCCGCCGCCCTCGATGCGCACGGGCGCCGGGGCCACGTACCAGCGCCCGTCGTAGACGGCCATGCCCAGCGTCTCGCCCTGGCCGGTCATGGCCGTGGCGGCGAGCATCACCAGGTAGAGGTCGTCGCCGAGTCCGTCGTACACCCAGCGGGTGCCGAGCACGGTGTGTTCGGTGGTGGCGACGAACGCATCCTCCGCGCCCTCCAGCGGCTCGTTGCGGTAGGTGAGCGGTACCTGCAAGAGCGTGTCGCCGGCCCGGACGAGGTGCGTCTCCATGCCCACCTGACCGTCCGGGTCGTCGAATCGGAAGGCGCCGATCACCTCCACGGGTGCTTCGGCGTCGGGCCACCAGGCCTGGGTCGGGCCCCAGGACTCGATCATCTCGGGCTTGGACGGCGTGACGACGGCGCGGTGGAACAGACCCATGCGGGGATCGTACGGGAGTGATCGCCGTCGGGCCGTGGGTTTCGACGGCGGGTGTGCGGTTCGGCTCAGCCGTGTGGGCTCGTGCCGACGACGCGGGCGTGGAGATGCGGTAGGAACCCGGCCAGGTGTGTCATCTCGGTCCAGCAGTGATCGATCAGGACGGGGCCGATCAGATCCGGGACACCTGCGGGGAAGATGAACCGGCTGCGCATCTCGCTGCCCCACGCCGTGCGTCGGACAGCGTGGACCAGCCGAGCGCGCTGGACGCCGTCGTCGCTGTCCGCGGTCGTGGCGCAAACGGCGGTGCCGTAGCCGGCGGCGTCGAGGTCGTCGAACGGGATGCCGATGTCGGCCGGGTCGTGGAAGCTGATCGCCAGCCTCGACGGGAACGGTCCGAGGTACTCGTCGACCCACGAGGTGTTGCCGAGGTATCGCTGGCGGTCGGTCAGGTCATCGACGTCGCTCAGGTCGAAGCGCGGTTGGGCGAAGTAGTGGGCCTGGGGGTGCCAGAGCTTGTACCGCTCGGTCCTGGCGATGTGCCAGCCGAACCACCAGTCGACCATCTCGGGTGTCGTACCGGGCCACGAGGTCCAGATCGCGACGCTGAGCTCGCCGTTCGAGCAGCGGGCGACACCGGTCTCGAGCGGGAGATGGCCGGGAGCCAGCAGGTCCCGGATGTTGTCGAGGTTCATGCCCTCGACGTCGTCTCGCACGCCCGCTGCCATCGCGGCGAGAACCTCGTCGGGCAGTTCGGGGACGTTCCAGTCGAAGAACTCGCGCGTCAGGTCGTCGTGCTCGTCGCGCCAGATGCCGAGATGGGTCTGCCGGTCGGGGTCGAGCCGGGTCTCGCGCGCGGCCAGGTCGTCCTCGCCCGGGGCGATCAGGACCCTGCGCTCCCGATCAGCTTCCACTCCTCTTCCTCGGGCGACCCGGGCTCGGGGAGGAGCTGGCCGCCCTCCATGGTGAAGGACGCCTCGATGTCCCGTGTGGTGGCGGTCACGTCGGCGGCCGCCACGCCGGCTCGCCGCGCGAGGGCCTCGCTCATGCGGCCGGTCATCTCGGCCTTCTGCTCATCGGTCCGGCCGGCCCTGATGGTCCCCACGATCGAGGCCTCGGCGTCCTCGCCGAGGCGTCCAGCGTCGTCCTCGGTCACGAGGACGTGCACGAACGACGGAGGTGCGCCCGTCACCCCGCAGTGGATCTCCACGACGTCGTTGGCGAAGCCCTCTCGGGCGTCATCGGCGAGCAATCCTGGCCGCACGAGTGCGTGATAGAAGGGCATCGGGGTCAGTCCTCGTCGTCGGGTTCGGTCTCGTTGATCGAGACCACGATCTCGTGGTCGGTGCAGCCGGTGATGTCGGTCCAGAGGTCGCACACGCCTCGCATGTAGGCCTCGCGGGAGGCACGTGTCGTCGAGTGGCGGATCGAGCACGAGATGACCGAGGAGGTGCTCTGGCGCCCCTCGGTGTACATGTAGCCCGGCCGGATCGGGCGCCAACTGACCGAGACCGTCTCACCGGGGTAGTGGTTCTCGTGGTGCGCGGCGAGCCGCTGCTCCAGGTCCGACACGTGTCGGTGTGCCGCGCTCTCGGCCTGGATGACACAAGTGAACGTGCTCATCGTTCGCAGACCTTACCCGAGCATGCCGAACCGGCAGGAGGGGCCGGGTGGGCCATGTCGCTCCGCCGGTACGATTCGCTCGGTGATGCAGCGACGGCACCGCGCCGCCCGTCATCTCGAGCCGGATCCTGAGGGGTACCCATGGCGTTCGACATCGCACGAGGTGAGGTGCCGACGGGATTCACCCATGCGGACTTCGTCGTCCGTCCGCTGACGACCGCCGACACCGAACGGGACTACGAGGCCGTGATGGCGAGCCGTGAGCAGCTCCGGGTATGGGAGCAGGACTCCTGGCCCGCCGACGACTTCACCATCGAGGCCAACCGCGACGATCTCCGGCGCCACCAGGACCTCCACGAGGAAGGCCACGCGTTCACGTACACGGTGATGAGCCGGGACGAGACCGAGTGCCTGGGCTGTGTCTACCTGTTCCCGCCGGAGGCGAGGTTCCTCGCCGCGGCGACGGTGACGCCGGTATCGGACGGCCGGTGGGGCGACGTGGATGCCGCGGTGTACCACTGGGTGCGGACGTCGGTGCTCGGGTCCGGTGTCGACCGGGCGTTCTTCGAGTCGCTGCGGTCCTGGATGGCCGAGGCATGGCCGATCGACCACAACGTCTTCGTGACGAACGAGCGACTCACGCACCAGGTGAGCCTGATGGAGTCGGCCGGTCTCCGCCTCCGTTTCGGCATCGAGGAGCCCGGCAAGCCCGGCCGTTACCTGGCCTACGCCTGAGCCGGTGGCTCGGGTCAGCGGATCCGATCCAGGAACGCGGCCCAGCGTCCCTCCGCGGCATCCAGCGACGCGGGTGCGATGCCGTCGACGAGCAGGTCCTGGAGATCCTGCAGCGCCCAGTAGGTCGCGAACGCGTTGCCGCCCAGGACCCACGCGTCGGCGACGACGTCGTAGGCAGTCCCCGATTGCACCGCGCCGAGCTGCTGGTAGATCGGCGACTCGAGCAGGGGCTCGAGATCGAAGATGCCCGCGCGCGGGAGCAGGAGGACGTCGGCGTCGTGGTCACCCACCGTCTCCTCGGAGAGGAACGCGAAGGGGATGCCGGGCGGCCCCGATACCTGCTGAGGCTCGGGCCTCGTCAATCCGACGCCGGCCAGGAGCTGGCCGATCGCGCCGCCACCGTCGACCGCCAGGATGTTCCCGACCCGGACGGTCATCACCGACACGGAGGTCCCGTCCGCGCCGGCGGCTGCCAGGGCCGTGGTGGTGTCGGCCTGCAAGGCGTCGACGGCGTCGATCACCATCTCGGCCCGCTCACCCGCGTCCAGCTCCACGGCGATCGCTCGGAGCTGGTCCTGCCACGTCGCATCGAGCGGCGCGAGCACGACGGTTGCGATCCGTTCGTACTCCTCGATGCTGTCGACCACGAATGGATTGGCGATGCCGACGATGAGGTCGGGAGCGAACCCGGCCAGCAGCTCGAACGAGGGCTCGGCGATCACGAACTCGGTCGTCTCGAGTCCGAGCTGGGCGTTCAGGGCGGCGAAGGTCTCCGAGGAGAGCGTGGTCAGCACGTTGTCGGGCTCGATGCCGAGCGACAACAGCGCGAAGGCCACCTGTTCGTCGAGCGCGATGATCGTACGGCCGTCCTCCGGCACAGCCGTCGCGGTCGGCTCGGGCGCCGGGGTCGGGGAGGGGTCGGGCTCCGACGCGGTCTCGGCGGTGGGCTCTGCCGCAGCCGGCGTCTCCGTGGCCTCTGCGGCCGCAGGCGGTTCCGATGACGTGGCCGACTCCGACGATCCACCGCCACATGCGGCCAGGACGAGCCCCAGGGCCACGGCGAGGACGACGAGCCGCGGTCGACGCCGGTTCGGCCGTCCCGCGATCCCTGCCCCACTCGCCATCTCGATCCTGTCGCTCACACGAGCTCTCGATTCAGGAGCCGGCCGGCCCGCCGCAGCGCCCGCGTGCGCCGCTTCGGCTTGTGGACCTCGGGAGCAGCGGATGCCACCTTGCTCAGACGTCCCGAGGCGACGGCGGCGATGAGGCGCTTGTGGCGGCTCTTCGACCTGAGCTTCTCGATCACGACCGCGCGGTGTCGATCGTCGGAGACCACGACGACCGGGCCGTGACACACGCCCAGGCATGGCGAGCAGGTGGCGGAAACGTCGGCCGCCTCGAGCCGCCGCGACAGCGCAACGTATGCCTTTCGCTCGTCCGTCGCGCAGTCCGAGCCGCTGCACAGGACGACCGAGAGCGGCGGCGGGTCAGCCGATGACACGGGTCGGACCCACGACGGAAAGGTCGGGCGTGGAGCTGGTTCGGGGGCGTTCGGCAGCCTGTCCTCGCATTGTTCGGTGAACCTAGCGTCCCTCGCCGGCCTCGGCCCAACCGGGGCCCGGCGGCAGGTCGACCGTGTGCCGGCCGTCGAAGAAATCCGCGATCGAGGGAACTGTTCGGCCGCTCGCGCGGTTCTCATTGCATGATCACCGAGACCATCACCCCTCCCCCGATCGACCCGGAGCGCGAGGCAGCGCCCGAGTCCGGGCTGCGCCGCCTGGTCGGCCGCATCACCCGCTTCGAGATGCTCGTCGGTGCCGCCATCGCCGCCATCATGCTGCTGCTGGTCGTCATCGAGCCGAACATCCTCGAGGCCCCGTTCGAGAACAGCAACACCATCGTCTTCACGCTCGGAGGCACCGCGATCGCCGCGGCGGCCTTCGTCATCATGTTGTGGCTCCGCGTTCCGGCGCTGATCCGAGTGGTCGTCCTGGTCGTGCCGTTCGTCCTCGTGAACTGGTGGCTGCTCTCGCCCTACTTCATCGACGACGTGGTCGACGAGGGCTTCTCGACCTCGATCTCGGCCCAGCTCGCCGAGGCGGACGCGCCGGCTGCGGCAGCTGCTGCTCCGGCCGCGGAGGCGGAAGCCCCTGTGGGCGAGAGCGAAGCGGTGGCCGAGGCGCCGGCACCGGCCGACGCCACGGCCGTCTCGGAGGAGCCCCCCGCCGCCGAGGACGGTGCCGACGACGTGCCTGTCGACGAGGCCCCCGTCGCCGAGGAGCCGCCGCCCCCGCCGACGGTTCCGGTCCTGTTGGGTGCCGGCCAGTTCGTTGGTCTCGCGGGCCACGACGGGGTGGGCGATGCGGGCATCTTCCAGAACCCCGACGGCACGTTCACCCTGCGGTTCGAGAACTTCGACATCGAGAACGGTCCCGATCTCGAGGTCTACCTCGTGCCCGGCGCCGACCAGGTCGACCTCGCCCCTGGTTCGATCCACCTCGGGGCGCTCAAGGGCAACATCGGCGATCAGAACTACGAGCTGCCGCCCGGCACCGAGCTGCCCCCCGGCACGTACACCGTCCTCGTCTGGTGTGAGGCCTTCAGCGTCGAGTTCGTGGGCGCCACCGTCACGGTCTGACGACCGGTCAGTCGCCGCCGCCGGTCGGGTCCTGCGAACCCCACTCGTCGGGTCCGGCCACCGCGGCGCTGACGATCTCGACCCGCAACGGCGCCAACGCGTCCATCACTTCCGCGACGCGGTCGGCGTCAGTGCCCAGATCCGCCAAGGTCTCGGCGAGGTGTTCGAGGAAGAGGTCGAAGTCCCGATCCGTGATCGGGAGATGCGCGTGGGCGGCGCGCATGTCACGGCCCTCGTAGTCGTCGGGACCGCCCAGGACGGCGGTCATGAACATCCGCTGGTGCGTCTCGAGTTGCGCGGCGTCGGTCGCCTCGAAGAACCCGCCCAAGACCGGGTCGGTCCGCAACCTGGCGTAGAACTGCTCGACGGCGCCGGCGATGAGGTCGACGCCGCCGATCCTGTCGTAGACGGCCATGCCTGCTCCTGGGGTTCAGATGTCGGCGTTCACCCGTGACGGTACGAAGCGCGGCCCGCCAGGGGCAGGGGCCAAAGTCCCGGCGCCCGCCGTGTTCCGCCTTCGCCCTCGTTCAGGCGAGCGTGGCCCGCGCCTGGTCGCGGAGCGCGTCGACCAACTCCGGCCGGGTGTGCCGGCGCAGGTTCTCGGCTTCGTCGGGGTCGGTCTCGA
>JBCCFK010000060.1:0-16670 GCA_039029775.1 Actinomycetota bacterium
CCGAGCTTGCGGTAGATCGACTTGATGTGGGTCTTCACCGTCGACGGGGCGATGTAGAGCTCGTCGGCGATGTCCCGCTGCGTGAGATCGCCACGCAACAGGCGGGCGACCGCGAGTTCGCGTTCGGAGAGCGGGTCCTCTTCGCCCCCTGCTGCGGGCGACCGGTCGCCGGGGTCGGGCGACGCGACGAGGCCCGCCTGGGCCCTGGCGATCAGGCCGTCGTGGCAGATCCGCCGACCGACGTGCAACGCCTCCTCGAAGTGAGGCCGGGCCGATCCGTCCTTCTGCGCGAGCGCGAGTTCACCCAGGCCGCAGAGCGCCGTCCCCAGGATCTCGGCATAGCCGTGGGTCCTGGACTTGTCGACGGCCTGGTCCAACAGGCGTCGAGCGTCGGCGTGGCGTCCGGCCCTGGTCGCACGGACGCCGAGCTCGCTGGCGATCAGCGCCTCCGCCGATCCGAAGCCCGTCCTCGCGATCGCCAGGCCGTCGGCGAGGTGACGGTCCGCGGCGGGATCGTCGGGGTCGAGCCGGGCCAGACTGACGCGGGTCAACAGCTCGGGGTACGGGTGCCCCGAGGCGAGCGCGGACGACAGGGCCTCCTCGTACGCCGCCCGTGCGGCCTCGACGTCGCCGAGCGCCAGATGTGCGTTGCCGATCGCCTGTTCGGCCATCGCTCGGCAGATCAAGTCGCCGTCCTCGTCGTGGAGTGCCTTGGCGCGCTCGGCGTGCTCGAGGGCCCGCCGGTGCTGGCCCCGATGGCTCCAGTAGAACGCCGTGCCGGATTCGAGGTTGGCCCGCCACTCCAGCGGAAGGTCGTCACCGAGGTAGTCCCACCACATACCGGGGTCATCGGGTGGCAGGTAGTGAACCCACCAGAGGGCGATGGGTCCGAGCAACGCCGCGAACCCGGCCTGATCCTCCGCGGCGACACAACGGCGGAGCGCGGTGCACAGGTTGGGCACCTCCAGCCGGAAGCCGGGGAACACGTTGTCCGGGTCCGCATCCCACCGCATCGCATGGATGCGATCGACTGTCGCGAGCGCCCACTCGTGATGGCAGCGGTCGACCTCGGCGCGTGCCTCGTCGGAGAGCTCGTTGGCGGCCTCGAGGCGCACGATCTCGAGGATTCGGTACCGATCGTTCTCGGGATCGAAGGCGACCAGCGAATGGTCGACGAGACGAGCGAGACCCTCGGCGGCGCCGGCTGGGTCGAGACATCGCGCCGCCTCCGCCGTGAAACCGCCGACGAAGACGGTCAGGCGATCGAGCAGGTCGGCATCTGCGTCGGACAGGAACTGCCGGCTCCAGTCCAGCGATGCCGCCACCGACCGCTGGTGTTCGGGGCGGTCGCGACGTCCGGTGCTGAGCCCGGCCGGCCGCTCGGTCATCGCCCGCAGGATCTCCGACAGCGGCTGGGTCCTGGCGAGCGCCGCCGCGAGCTCGATCACCAGCGGGACCCCATCGGCGGCTCGACAGATGTCGGCGATCAGGACGCGGTTGCCGTCGCCGAGCTCGAACGTCGGCACCGATTGGCGGATTCGCTCGAGCAGGAGTTGCGCCGCAGGACTGGCGAGCACGTCCTCGTCGGTCGCGTGACGCTCCGGGACCGCCAGTGGCCGCACCGTCCAGATCACCTCGTCGCTCAGATCGATCGGGCGCCTGGACGTCACGAGCACCCGAAGATGCTCGGTGTCGTCCAGGAGACCGACCAGCGCATCGGCGGCATCGTCGACGAGGTGCTCGCAGTTGTCGAGCACGAGCAGTGTGCCCATCGAGTCGAGCGCCGCCGCCACCCGAGCCATGTCCCGGGCGGGTTCGTCGATCACGGCGTCGGCGATGAGTCTGGCGACGTCGCCGTCGTGGCTCCCGTCGGCCAGTTCGACGACCACGAGCCGGTCGAAGTCGGGCTCGAGCTCGTGGAGCACTTCGGTGGCCAAGGCCGTCTTGCCGACCCCACCGCTGCCCACCAGGCTCACGAGGCGCGAGCGACCCACGAGATCCACGACGCGGCGGATGTCCTCGGACCGCCCGACGATCGCATCGGCCTGCTGCTGGAGATCGAGCACGAGCCCATCGTAGGAAGCCGGGCGCCCGTGGTCCCCTCTCCGCTGTCCCCCTTTTGGGGGATCGTCCCGTCCCCCGCGATCGACCGATGCTGGACACATGAGGAAACGGGCATCAGCTCTCGAACCGACCGAGGACCTCCGCGCCGTCTGAGGCCGGAGCCCGCCATGGCCGAGATCAACCGTCAGGTCCGCCTCGATGCGTCGCCGAGCGACGTCGCCGCTGCGCTCGCCACGTCCCCGTGGCGCAGCGCGATGCGCATCGAGCCGGCCGGTGCGGGGAGCCGGGTCGTGATCAGCGCCGCTGCGGATCCCGAGGAACTCGCTCGGGCCGTCGAGAACATGGCACTCGACGAGGTGTGCCGCCTCCGCAGCGCGCTCGCCGACCCCGCTCCCCGCGCCGCCCCCCTCGGCACCAGTAGCTGGGCCCGGACGGTCCGGACGATCGAGATGCGCGTGGACGTCGACGCCCCGACCCCGGCGGTCTGGACGGCCCTGGCCGACGTCGGGAACGTCGAGACCTGGAACCCCGGCATCTCGTCTGCCCGCCTGACATCGCCAGAGCGGCGCGGCGTGGGTGTCACCCGAGAGTGCGTCCTGTCCCCGATGGGGACCGTCCAGGAGCGGATCACGGCGTGGACCGACGAACGGCTCATGACCGTGGAGATGTACGAGCGAAAGCGGCTCCCGGCCATCCGTCGAGCCCTCGCGACGATCGAGCTCACACCCGACGGCGCTCGGACGGCTGTGGGGTGCCACATGATGTACGAGGTCGGGCTGGGGCCGATCGGCCGCGGCCTCAACGCCGCGATGCTGCACCGGATGTTCCGCCGTTCGCTTCTCGGGATGCTCGCCGGTCTCAAGCACCACGTGGAGACGGGCGAAGCGGTCCTCGATGCGACGGTGCTGCCGTTCGCTGAGGTCCGCGCCGCCTGACCCGCGCCGGTACGGTTGAGCCGTGCGTGTGGCCGTGATGCAGACGACCCCGGCGTCAGACGTCGACCACAACTTCCAGCGCCTGGCCGACGCTCTCGAGATCGCCGCGCGGCGGGAAGCCGATGTGCTGGTGACCCCAGAGATGTTCCTCTCCGGCTACAACGTCGGCGCCGCGGCGGTCCGCGCCGCCGCTCGCCCCATCGACGGCGAGCACGTGACACGCATCGCCGAGCTGACGGCCCGCGCCTGGGTGGCTGCCGTCGTCGGGCTCCCCGAGCTCCACGAGGGCGACGTCTACAACGCCGCAGCCCTGATCTCATCCACCGGTGAGCTCCTCACCAGCTACCGGAAGACCCACCTCTACGGGGATCTCGACGCAGCTCAGTTCGCCGCCGGCGACCGGCTCTCGGAGATCACCGATCTGGCCGGGCTCCGGGTGGGTCTCGCGATCTGCTTCGACATCGAGTTCCCCGAGGTCGCGCGCACGCTCACGGCACGGGGCGCCGACGCGATCCTGGTCCCCACCGCGAACTGGCTCGACACCGTCAACACGCGCCTGGTCCCCGCCCGGGGCGAGGAGAACGGCACCTACGTCGTCTACGCGAACTACTGGGGCCCCGAACGCGACATGCGCTACTGCGGCCAGTCGTGCGTGGTCGACCCCTGGGGCAACGACGTGCTGCGGATGGGCGAGGGTGAGCGCATCCTGGTCGGCGAGATGACCGCCGGGGCCGCGGCCAAGGCCCGCAGCCAGATCGACTACCTGAGCGAGCGCCGACCCGACCTGTACGACTGACGGGATCGGGTGACCCCACTACCCTTTGCCGCGACCGCCGACCGAGGAGCACCCGTGCGCCGACCACCCATCCGTGTCCTTGACGTGGCGGGCTCGCCCTCCCGGATGGGGGCCACGCACGGCGCCGCGTTCGCCGACGAGATCCGGCACTACGCCGAGGAGCGCATCGACCTGGTGTGTGAGGGTCGTTGGAGCGGTGGACCGCTGGCGCGCGCCGAGGTGATCGCGATCGCCGAGTCCATGATCCCGGCCCACGAGGCGTTCGACGCCGATCTGCACGCCGAGATGGAGGCGATGGCCTCGGAGGCACAGCTCTCCATCGCCGAGGCGATCATCGTCGGTGGCTTCACCGACTTCGTCGACACCGTGGCCGCCGCGACGGGTGGACGGGCACCGACCTCCGTCCTCGAAGACGACTGCACGGCGGTCATCGTCCCCGACAGCCGGGCGCAGGGCTCCGGGTTCCTGGCCCAGACCTGGGACATGCACGACACGGCGACCGACCACGTCCTCCTGCTCCGGATCGCTCCCGACGACGCACCCGCCGCCCGGGTGTTCACCACGACGGGATGCCTCGGACAGATCGGGATGAACAGCGAGGGCGTCTGTGTGGGGATCAACAACCTGAACGCCCTCGACGGCCGCCCTGGGGTCGCCTGGACGTCGGTCGTGCGCGGCATGCTCAAGACCTCGACGGCCGCCGAGGCGCTCGACGTCCTGCTGGGAGCGGATCTCGCCGGCGCCCACAACTTCGTCATCTTCGACGCCGATGGCGCCGGCTACGACGTCGAGGCCATGCCGTCGGTACGGCCGGTGGTGCCCCTGGCGGATCACCCGATCTGCCACACCAACCACGTGCTCGATGCCGACGCGTCCGCTGTCCAGGCCCCGCGCGACCCGTGGATGCAGCAGAACTCGGCCATGCGACTCGACCACGCGCGCGAGCTGCTCGCAGCGGGGCCGATCGACCAGCACCGCATCTTCGAGCTGACCCGCGACGAGCGTGCGATCTGCCAGCAGGCGCGACCGCCGTTCCACATCGAGTCGAGCGGCGCCGCGGTCATGCGCCCCAAGACCGACGACTTCTGGGCCTGTTGGGGGCGTCCCGCCCAAAACGAGTATGTTTCGATCACGGCGACGGGCGACACCTCACCATCCGCTCCAGCGTTCGTCGAGACCACGGGCTGATCCCACCAAGCTCGAAGGTCACGACCCCTCGGGATCCCGTCCCCGCTGGCGGGATCCCGAGGCGCGTTCGGGCCCCCGGCCAGCGAGCAGCGCTCTAAGCTCCTCGCCCAGGAGGCCACGAATGGAGATCACCCCCAGCGGACAGGCATGCGGCGCAACCGTGCGGGGGGTGGACCTGACCGCACCGCTCGACGACGAGACGGTCGCAGCGATCCGTGCGGCCTGGCTCGAGCACCACGTCCTCGCCTTCCCCGAACAGCCGATGACCGACGACGATCTCGAGCGGTACACGATCGCGTTCGGCGGCTTCGGCCACGACCCCTACATCGAGCCGATCGCCGGCCGGACCAACGTCATCGCCATCCACCGACGCGCCGACGAGACGGCGCCCGTCTTCGCCGACAACTGGCACAGCGACTGGAGCTTCCAGGAGGCCCCACCAGCCGGCACCTGCCTGCTCGGGCTCGTGATCCCGCCCGTCGGCGGCGACACGCTCTACGCCAATCAGCACATGGCCCTCGAGCACATGCCGGCTCCCATGCGCGAGCGCCTGGAAGGCCTGACCGCGATCCACTCGGCGCGGTTCGGCTATGCGCCGGACAGCCAGTACGGCAAGGAGGACGACGACACGCGGGCCATGGCGATCGTGACCTCGGAGACCGCGCTGGACACCCACCGGCATCCGCTGATCCGAGCTCACCCCGAGACCGGCCGGCTCGGCTTCTTCTCGACCCTCGGCTACATCATCGGGATCGAGGGGATGTCCGACGACGACGCCCGCGAACTGCTGATCGACCTCCAGGCATGGCAGACCCGGGACGAGTTCGTCTACCGCCACCGGTGGGAGGAGAGCATGCTCACGATGTGGGACAACCGTTCGGTCCTGCACAAGGCCACGGCGGGTTACGACGGACACGAGCGTCTCCTGCACCGCACGACGATCGCGGCCTACGCCGCCTGAGCGGACCGTGGGACTCGAGATGGTCCGCACGAGATGACCGACAGCTGGCAGGTCGGCGCGGTTCGGATCACCCGCGTCGAGGAGGCGGTCACGCCGATCCCGGCCGTCGCCCTGATCCCGTCGTTCGAGCCGTCGATGCTCGCGGCGCACCCGTGGTTGCAGCCCCGGTGGTTCGACGAGGAGGGCCTGCTGAAGCTGTCCGTCCACACGTTCGTCGTGCAGTCGGGCGAGACCAGCATCGTCGTCGACACGTGCGTCGGACCCGAGCCCGAACGGGCGCTCCCCAGCGACCCGGCGTTCCTCGACCGCCTGGACGCCGCCGTCGACGGCGGCATCGAGGCCGTCGACGTCGTCTTGTGCACCCACCTCCACTTCGACCACGTGGGGTGGAACACCGTCGTCAGGAACGGCCGGCGCGTCGCGACGTTCCCGAACGCCCGCTACCTGTTCGGCAGGGTGGAGTTGGAACACCTCGACGTCGACGACCACATGGAGGTGCGGGATCCGGCCGTGCAGCCGCTGCTCGACGCGGGCCTCGTCGACACGGTCGAGACCGACCATCGCATCACCGACGAGGTCTCCCTCGTCCCCACGCCGGGCCACACCCCCGGACACGTGTCGGTGCTGATCGAGTCCGAGGGAGCCACCGCGTTGATCACCGGCGATGCGATCCACACCCCGTTGCAGATCGCCGACCCCGACATCCCGGCCGCCAACTTCGACTGGGACTCCGAGATGTCCTGTCGCACGCGCCACGAGCTGATCCGGGCACATGCCAACGGCACCACCCTCGTGCTCGGCACCCACTTCGCTCCCCCGTCGGCCGGCCACATCCGGACCGAGGGCGATCGAATATGGTTCGAAGCCTGAGTCGCTCCACCCACCCGTCACAATCCGGAGACACGACGTGAAGAATCCTCCGTTCGTCTATCACCGACCGGACTCGCTCGAAGCCGCCCTGGCGCTCTTGGCCACCCACGGCGACGATGCGAAGGTCCTGGCCGGCGGCCAGAGCCTCCTGCCGACCATGGCCCTGCGGCTCGGTCCGCCCGAGCAGCTGATCGACATCGGCCGAGTGCCGGGCCTCGACACGATCGAGGTCACCGACGGCGCGGTCACGATCGGGGCCCTGGTCAGGCACGCGACCGCCGAGGGGTCGGCCGATGTCGCCGACAACGCCCCGCTGATCGCACAGGCGATGCCGCTCGTCGGCCACCGCGCCATCCGCAACCGGGGAACCGTGGTCGGCAGCATCGCCCACGCTGACCCGGCGGCCGAGATGCCCGCCGTGGTGCTCGCCACCGGCGCGACCATGCTGGCGAGCTCGCAGAGCGGCAGTCGCGAGATCAGTGCCGAGGAGTTCTTCGAGGGCTACCTCACCACGTCGTTGCGCGCCGACGAACTCCTCACCGGCGTCCGCTTCCCCGCCTGGAGCCCCGGTTCGGCCGGCGCGGTCGTGGAGGTCAGCCGCCGTCACGGCGACTACGCCATGGTCGGGCTGGCCTGTCGAATCGACGTCGACGGCGGCGTCATCACCGACGCTGCGCTGGCGTTCTTCGGCGTGGGGGCCACCCCGACCCGATGCGGCCCCGGCGAGGAGGCCCTGATCGGGCAGCCGCCGGGCCCGGACGCCTTCGCCGCCGCCGCAGCGGCCGTCGCCGACGACCTCGACCCCACCGCCGACGTCCACGCCAGTGCCAACTACCGCAGACATGTCGCCGGGGTACTGACGCGCGACGGCCTCAGTACCGCCGTCGAGAAGATGGGAGCCCTCACGTGACGACCGTCCAGCCACACGAGACCACCGGGGTGGCCTTCACCCTGAACGGCGAGGCCTTCGGCGCCGACGTCGAACCGCGCCGCACGTTGAGCGACGTCATCCGGGAGGACGCCGAGCTGACCGGCACCCACCTCGGCTGCGAACACGGTGTCTGCGGGGCTTGCACCGTCCTGATCGACGGACAACCCGCCCGTTCGTGCCTGATGCTCGCCGTCCAGGCCGACGGCGCCGACGTCACCACGATCGAGGGGCTCGCCGCACCCGACGGGTCGCTGCACCCCGTCCAGCAGGCGATGCACGACGCCCACGGCTTTCAGTGCGCCTTCTGTTCGCCGGGGTTCATGATGTCGACGATCGCCCTCCTCGCCGAGAACCCGTCGCCGACGCGCGACGAGATCAAGGAGGAGCTCAGCGGCAATCTCTGCCGCTGCACCGGCTACGAGACGATCCTCAACGGTGTGGAGACCGCCGTCCGATTGATGGGCGCCGACCGAGGAGGTGCATCGTGACCAGCACCGAACAGACGTCAGGGCTCGGCTTCGTCGGCCAGAGCGTCAAGCGGGTCGAGGACGACCGGCTCCTGCGCGGCGAAGGCAAGTTCATCGCCGATGTCAACCCGGAAGGCGTGCTCCACGCCGCCTTCCTCCGCAGCCCGATGGCGCACGCCACGATCCGCAGCATCGACGTGGGTGAGGCCCGCCGCGCCCGCGGCGTCCGGGCCGTCTTCACCGGCCAGGACATCGTCGATCTCACCCACCCGTTCCCGCCGTTCCTCATGCTCGGCGGCATGTACACGCCCCTCTACTGGGCGTTGAGCGCCGACAAGGTCCGCCACCAGGGTGATCCGGTGGCGCTCGTCGTCGCCGAGTCCCGGTACCTGGCCGAGGACGCACTCGAGCTGATCGAGGTGGACTACGAGCCGCTCCAGGCCGTGGCGACGATCGGGCAGGCGCTGCAGTCGGATCGCGAGCAGCTGTGGGAGAAGGCCGACGGGAACGTGTTGTTCGACGCGTACCACGACTACGGCGACATCGATGCGGTGTTCGCCGATGCCGATCGCGTGGTGACCGAACGCTTCTCGTGCCAGCGCCAGTCGAACCAGCCGATGGAGACCCGGGGCACGACGATCGAGGTCGACCCGGAGACTGGGCACCTCACCGTGCGCAGCGCCACGCAGAGCAGCCACTTCCTGCGCTGGATCATCGCGGCGCTCACCGAGAAGGAGTCCGTGATGGACTCGATCAAGGGTGTGATCAACCAGAAGGAGCGGCGAGCGGCGTTCGGCGCGGCCGTGAAGGAGTTCGTGACCAAGAACAAGGAGGAGCTCGACAAGCAGGACAACACCGGCATGAAGGACCAGATGAAGACCGACCGGTCGACGATGCTGCACATGCAGCGCATCGGGCTCGGTCTCCTCGGTGCGGATCAGTACCCCACGGTGGTGGCCGACGACATCGGCGGCGGTTTCGGCGCCAAGGGCTCCATCGCCCGCGAGGACGTCGCGCTGGCCGCCGCGGCGATCGAGCTGGGCAAGTCGGTGAAGTGGGTCGAGGACCGCGTCGAGAACCTGACCGACGGTGGCATGGCCCGCGAGGAGGACCTGACGATCTCGCTCGCCCTCGACAACGACGGCACCTTCCGGGGTCTGAAGGTCGACGTGGTCATGGACCAGGGCGCGTACCCCGGCTTCCCGGTCGGCGCCGGCTTCACCACCCAGATCATGAAGGTGATGTTCCCCGGCACGTACCGGTTCGAGGCGTTCCAACAGCGCTCACGCATCGTGTGCACCAACAAGGGCAAGTACGTCGCATACCGCGGACCGTGGGCCAACGAGACCTGGGCGCGCGAGCGCATCATCGACGTGGCCGCCCGCGCCCTCAACATGTCGCCCACCGAGCTCCGGGCCAGGAACATGATGGGCGAGGGCGACATGGACGAGGCGATGATCACCGGCCCGACCCTCGACGTCACCATGTCGACGAAGAAGACCTTCGAACGAGCCGTCGAGATCATGGACCCCGAGGCATTCGAGGCCGAGCGTCGGGCCGCGGCGGACGAGGGCCGGTACCTCGGCATGGGATTCTGCGCGTACCACGAGGCTGCGCCGGGCCCACGCAACTACACCGACGCCATCAACCCGGGCACCGGTGTCCTGACCGCCGAATCGGCGCGGACCGTGGTGGAGGCCGACGGCTCGATCAAGGTCATCACCTCGCAGATGCCGCACGGCCAGAGCCACGAGACCACCTACGCCCAGGTGGCGGCCACCGAGCTCGGTGTCGGCATCGACGACATCGAGCTGGTCTTCGGCAACACCTCTCGCACGCCGTTCAGCTTCCTGGGCACCGGCGGCAGCCGCGGCGGCCCGATGGGCGGTGGTGCCGTACGCGGCTCGTCCCGCGAGGTGCGGGAGAAGGTGGTCGACCACGCGGCGAGGATGCTGGAGGCCTCCGCCGAGGACATCGAGATCGTCGACGGGAACATCCACGTCGCCGGCGTGCCGGCGCGGGGCCTGACCTACGCCGACGTCGCGCGCGACGTGGCCGGTGTCAGCGCTGCCGACGACGCCGAGGCCATCGAGGCCCGCTGCGACTACGAGGGCGCCGGCGACGGCGGCTGGAGCTGCGCCACCCACGCCTGCATCGTCGAGGTCGACATCGACACGGGCATGGTCTCGATCCCCCGATACGTGGTGGTCGAGGACTGTGGTCCGATCATCAACCCGGCCATCGTCGACGGCCAGGTCCGCGGCGGCGTGGCGCAGGGCGTCGGAGCGGTGCTCTACGAGAGCAGTCACTACGACGAGGACGCCAACCTCCAGGCGACGACGTACATGGACTATCTGATTCCGACGGCGATGGAGATCCCGCACGTCGAGATCCACCACATGGAGACCCTCTCACCGGGACGGGAGAACGATTTCCGTGGTGTCGGCGAGGGTGGGATGATCGGTGCGCCCGCGGCGCTGACCAACGCGATCGAGGACGCGCTGCGACCGTTCAACGCCCGCGTGACGGATCAGTACCTCCCACCCACCAAGATCCTGGAGCTCGCCGGCGTCATCGCCCCCGACTGATCCGGTGTGACAGCAACGCTTGGGCTGACGCCGATCTCTCACGAGTGCCGCGCCATCCATCCACTCGCAGATTCGCGTCGGCGCCTCACCGATTACACTCACATACCGAGCGATTAATTTCGGGAGGCACCATGACGGAGACCCTGACGGGGACGAACCGCTCGGGCGGCATCAGCTTCGCGAAGCTGCTCGAACTCGACTCGCATCCGGTAAGCGCGGTGATGAGCACCGAGTCGCCGCCGCCGCCCGGCAACACGAAGGTCCCCGCGCACGTCTACACGTCGAAGGCGTGGCACGACCTGGAGGTCGAGAAGCTCTGGAAGCGCGTGTGGCAGCTCGCGTGTCTCGAGGAAGGGATCCCCAATGTCGGCGACTACCACGTCTACGACATCGCCTCGCTGTCCTTCCTGATCGTCCGGACCGCCCCCGACGAGATCAAGGCCTATCCCAACTCGTGCCTCCACCGCGGCCGCAAGCTGCGCGAGTGCAGTGGCAAGGGAGCACGCAGCCTCCGGTGCCCGTTCCACGGCTGGAACTGGAACCTCGAGGGTGAGCTCACCGAGATCCCGTGCGAGTGGGACTTCCCCGACGTCGACAAGGACGAGTACGGCCTCCCCCAGGCGAGAGTGGACACGTGGCAGGGCTTCGTCTTCATCAACCCCGACCCGGACTGCGGACCGCTGGACGAGTTCCTCGAGGGCCTCGACGACCACTTCAGCCACCTGCCGTTCACCAAGCGCTACAAGGCGGCGCACGTCCGCAAGCTGATGCCGATGAACTGGAAGGTGTGCCAGGAAGCCTTCATGGAGGCGTACCACACCATCGCCACCCATCCGACCCTGATCGAGAACCTGGGTGACGCCAACAGCCAGTACGACGTCTACAAGAACTTCTCCCGGGCGATCTCACCGCACGCGGTCGAGAGCCCCCACATCCAGAACATGACGCGCTACGAGCGGCTCGACGGCGCCAAGCAGTTCTCCCGGTGGCGCCACCCGCTCAACGGCCACATCTACGAGCGCGTCGAGGAGAACCGGGTTCGCGTCATCAACGTCGACGGCCACGAGTCGTACTTCGACATGCACGGCAACCACCTCGAGGGCGATCAGACCCAGGCCGACCCGCACCTGTGCATGTGGGTCGGGGGCATGCATCCCGAGGCGTACGACGAGATCCCGCTGATGATGCCGCCGCAGAACGACCAGAGCCCCGAGGCCATCGCGGCCCAGCGCGCCGAGACCGCCCAGGCCAAGCGCGAACTGCTGAAGGAACAGTGGGGCGACCTGATCGACGTCGAGAACGTCAGCGACGCCGAGATGATCGACGCGATGTTCTACTCGGTGTTCCCGAACTGGTCGCCGTGGGGCTGCTTCCACCAGATCTTCTACCGCTTCCGCCCCAATGGCGACGACCACACCACCTGCATCTTCGAGGTGATGTTCTTCCCGCCGGCGCCGGACCTCGACAACCGGCCGCCGCTGGCGGAGATCAACGACCTCGGCCTGGACGACGACTGGAGAATGGCGCCCGAGCTCGGCCCGTTGTTCAAGGTCTTCCAGCAGGACTCGCTGAACCTGCCCCATGTCCAGACGGGGCTGAAGGCGCAGCAGCAACAGGAGGTCGTCTTCGCCTCCTACAACGAGTCCAAGATCCGCCACTTCTACAAGGGTCTCTTCGAGTGGCTGGAGGTCGGCGAGACCCCGGTCGCCTTCCCGGACTGATCCGTCCGTGGCGCCGTCGAGCGACCCCAAGGACGTCCTGCACCGCTACCTCGACGCGGCGAGGGACGCTCTCGTGTGGAAGCTCGAAGGGCTCGGCGAGTACGACATCCGGCGGCCGATGACACCCACCGGCAACAACCTGCTGGGCACCGTGAAACACCTCGCGGCGGTCGAGTTCGGCTACTTCGGGGACACGTTCGGGCGGCCGGGTCCGGAGTTCCCGTGGCTGAGCGAGGGCTCCGGCCTCAACGCCGACATGTATGCGACGGCCGATGAGTCTCGCGACGAGATCCTCGACCTGTACGCGCAGGCCCGCGCTCACGCCGACACCACCATCGAGGCGCTGGACCTGGGTTCGACGGGGATCGTGCCGTGGTGGGGTCCCGACGTACAAGTGACGTTGCAGTGGATCCTCGTCCACGTGATCGCGGAGGTGAACCGCCACCTCGGCCAGGCGGACATCATTCGGGAGACGATCGACGGCGCGGTCGGGCACCGACGCGACAACGACAACATGCCGCCTGCCGACGAGGCGTTCTGGACGGGCTACGTCGACCGGTTGGAGGCGATCGCCCGAGAGGTGGGCGGCGACAACGCCTAGGTGAGCGCGGTGCCGAACATCGCCAGGGTCTTGGCCCAGCTGGTCTCGGCGGCGGTCTCGTCGTAGGTGGGGTACCCGGGCCACGTGTAGCCGTGGTCGGCGCCCGGATACGTGGTGACGTCGACGTGATCCAGCGACTCGACGGCGTCGAGGAACTTCTGGTGCATGGCGATCGACTGGACCTCGTCGGCCTCGCCGATGCCGAGGTAAAGCGGCCGATCGAGCGACCCCGCGGTCAGGTGCGGCGAGTCGTCGCCGTCGTTGACGAGGAACGACGGATGCCAGCCGGCACCGGCGACCACGCGCGCCGGGTTGCGTTCCATCGCGCGATAGACGGCACGAGCGCCGAGGCAGAAGCCGATGACGGCGTACCGCTGATCGTCGCCGACACCAGCGGCCGCCAGGGCGGCCTCGCCGTCGGCCTGGATCTGATCGTCGGTCATCGAGGCGATCCAGCCCATGACCGCGGGGCGCGCGTCGGGGTCGGCCATGTCCTTGGGTTCGAAGAACAGGAGCCGGCCGTGGCGGTGATGCAGATCGGGGGTGACGACCTGGTAGCCCTCGCCCGCCATGCGCGCCATGAACTCGCGGGTGGCGGGGCGCAGACCGGGCGCATCGATGTAGAGGAGGACGGTGGGGACGTCGGCATCTCCCTCGGGCCGGGCGATGACGACGGCCATGTCGCCGTCGGGGGTGGAGACGTCGATGGTGCGTTCGGTGGTGCTCATGGCCGGCAACCTAGTGCACCGGGGTCAGCGCCGGTCGAAGGTGATGTGCAGGTCCTCGAAGGCGCGGAGCGTGAAGTTGACCGCGTGGTGGAACGTGTTCTTCCCCTCCGCGAACCGGAAGTTCTCGAGACGTCTGGTGAGCTCCTGCCAGGCGATCGTCTGCTCCAACCGCGTCAGGCCCGCACCCGGACAGTGGCTCTCCCCGATCGAGAAGGCGAAGTGCCGGTGGCCGTTCTTGCGATCGAGATCGATGTCGGCCGGGCATCCGAACTGATGGGGGTCCCGGTTCGCGGCCGCATACCGGATGTGGATGTGCGAGCCCTCGGGGATCGGGACGCCACGGAGTTCGGTGTCCTCGGCCGTGTGGCGGTCCATGCCCTGCGTCGGTGACTCCAACCTCAGGACCTCGTCGACCCAACGGCGGGCGACCGAGGGGTCGGCGTGGATCCGCTCCAGGATCTCCGGGTGCTGGACGCCGAGCCACATCCCGGATGTCAGGGCGAACGTCGTCGTCTCGTTCCCGCCGATGTAGAGGTGGTCGACGATGTTGATGATCTCCGCGTCGGTCAGCGCGCGGGGGCCGGTGGTGAGCTGCACCGGCGTGTGCACCAGGTGCGACACCACGTCGTCACCGGGGTTCTTCCGGCGGTCCGCGATGTGGTCGGCGATGTATGCCTGGAATTCGACCATCAGCCGGACCACCTGACGCTCCTCCTCGGCTGTCAGCTGCAGCGAGTAGGGCGCCACCCACGCCTCGGACCAGACCTTGAGTTGGTCCAGGTCGCTCAGTGGGAAGCCCATCATCGTGGTGATGACCCGACTCGGCAGCGGTCGGGCGAACGCCGAGAGGAACTCGACCTCGTCGCCTTCGAAGTCGTCGATCAGGTCGTTGACGGTCCGGGTGATCAACTCGCGCTGCGCCTCGGCGCCGGCCACGGAGAAGAAGTGGTCCACCATGTCGCGCCAACGGCGATGCTCCGGCGGGTTCACGGCGAGGGGCAGCGCCTTCGGCCAGCCGTGTTCCGCGTGGTACGACGCCGCCTCGTCGTCCCTGAGCTGGGGGCGCGATCGGCCCGCACCGCGCTTGTACAGATCGGTCCGCCGAAGGACCTCGTAGATCTCCTCGTATCTCGTCAGGAAGTACGTCTGTGTTCCGGGCACGTGGTACACGGGACACTCGTCCTGGAGCAGCTCGTAGGTCGGGTACCAGTTCTCGATCGTGGCCGGCGCGAAGACATCGACGTCATCCAGAGTGTCGGGATTGCCCGGTGTTGCCATGTCGACCCCCCAGCCGGATCCCCAGAGCCTAGGTCCTCGGCTCCGTCGCCGTCCCGAGGCGGCTACCGTCCGGCGTGACCCGGAGGAGGTTCGCCGTGCAGATCACGGCGGCCGTCATGCGCGACGGCCACGGCCCATTCACCATCGAGGAGCTGACGCTCGGCGAGCCGGGCGACGACGAGGTCGTCGTCCGCATGGTCGCGGCGGGCATGTGCCACACCGACCTGTTGAGCCGGGAGCTGCCACCCGAGTTCTTCATGGGCCCCACCGTCTACGGACACGAAGGCGCCGGGGTGGTCGAGGCGGTCGGGTCGGCGGTCACCCACGTCGTCCCCGGTGACAACGTGGTGCTCTCGTTCACCTCGTGCCGAAACTGCCCGGCGTGCCACGACGATCGACCCGCCAGCTGCTTCGACTTCCAGATGCACAACATGGCCGGCGGGCGTCTCGACGGCACCTCGGCCTTCACCGACGCCAACGGTGAACGGGTGGGCTCGCACTTCTTCGGGCAGTCGTCGTTCGCGTCACACACCCTCGCCAACCAACACTCCGTTGTGAAGGTCGATCCCTCGCTCGACGTGGGCCGGCTCGGCCCGCTCGGCTGCGGCATCCAGACGGGAGCCGGCACCGTGATGAACATCCTCGATGTGCAGCCAGGGTCGTCGTTCGCCGTCGCCGGAGCGGGGGCCCTCGGCCTGGCCGCGATCATGGCGGCCAAGGTCCGCGGCGCCGACACGATCATCGCCATCGACCGTCACCAGAACCGGCTGGAGCTGGCGCAGCAGTTCGGGGCAACCGACGTCCTGTCCGGTGACGCGTCCACCTTCGCTCCGTCGATGATCGAGATCACGGGTCGGGGCGTCGACACGGCCTTTGACACGACCGGGAACGCCGGCCTGGTGCGGGCGCTCTACGAAGGCATGAACAACGTCGGCATCCTCTCGATGGCCGGGGTGGGCTTCGGCGCGGTGACCTTCGACTTCCTGACGATGATCGGCGGCAAGCAGATCCGGGGGTCGATGGAGGGCGACGCGGTGCCCGAGACGTTCATCCCCCACCTCGCGCAGCTCAACGCGGATGGGCGGTTCCCGTTCGACGAGTTGATCACCGAGTTCTCGATCGACGACATCAACGATGCCGAGGCCGCATCCATGTCGGGCGAGGTGATCAAGCCGGTCCTGCGGTTCTGATGAAGCTGGTTCCGCTCGAGATCGGTCGGCTGGAGTCCGACAGTCGGCTCATGACCGGCGAGGAGGGCACGATCGACCTCCCGGTGCCGTCGTGGCTGATCGAGCATCAGGACGGGCTCGTGCTGTTCGACACCGGCCTGCACGCGGAACTCCAACACGACACGACACGGCTCGGTCGGTCGGCCGCGGTCTTCAACCCGCTGTTCGAGCCGGGTGATGAACTCGGCGCCCGCCTCGCAGGCGTCGGCGTGAGGCCGTCGGACATCACCCACATGGTGTTCAGCCACCTCATCATGCGTCAAGTTTGACCTTGAGCGGCCTACCCCAAGCCATCTTTCTCCTCGCCTCGGCC
>JBCCFK010000061.1:0-16515 GCA_039029775.1 Actinomycetota bacterium
ATCAGGGGCCGCCCCGGCTCGCGCTGGGCGAGAGCGCCATCTCTCGCCCACCTGCAGGGGCAGAAAGCAAACAGGGGGGATTCAAGGTCATGTACGACCTTCCGTTGGTACTCGGCGCCAATCTGGCCCAGAACGTCGTGTTCGGGCTGATCGCCGGCCTCGCCGCCGGCGCCGTGTTCGCCATCCTCGGCGCAGGCCTCGTGGTCGCATTCCGCGGGTCCGGCGTCATCAACTTCGCGCACGGCGGCATCGCCGCCTACACCGCGTACACGTTCGACCAGCTCCGAGAACCCGGTGGTGGTGACATCCGCCTGCCCTGGGTGGACCCCATCCCCGAGTGGGGCCTCCTCCAGGACCTCAAGCTCTCGAACCTGCCCGTCCGCATCCAGATCCAGGAGAACCCCTCCACGTTCCTGGCCGTGGTGCTCTCGCTGCTCATGGCCGCCCTGATCGGGCTCATGCTGCACTTCCTGGTGTTCCGCCCGCTGCGGAACGCCCCCACGCTCGGCAAGGTCATCGGCTCGGTCGGTGCCTTCCTCTACCTCCAGTCCGTCGCGGTCCTGAACTTCGGCGCCGTCAACCGCAACGACCCGGGTTGGTGGGAGTTCACGTCGGACTCCGACAAGAAGCCGCCCATCGAGCTCGGCTTCCTCGACGCCAACCTTCCCCGCTCCACCATCGCGCTCGGCATCACGGCCGTGGTGGTCGGCGCCGTGGTGTGGGCCTTCTTCCGCTACAGCCGCTTCGGTCTGGCCACACGGGCCGCCGACGAGAACGAAAAGGGCGCAGCGTTGCTGGGGTATTCGCCGCAGCTTCTCGCGGGTGCCAACTGGGTGCTGTCGTCGGTGCTCGCCTGCATCGCCGGCGTGGTCTTCCTCCACCGCACCCAGCCGTCGCAGTTCCTCCTGCTCGTGGTGCCGGCGCTCGGTGCCGCATTGATGGGCAACCTGACCTCGATCTCCGGAGCGGTGGCCGGCGGCCTCACCATCGGCATGGTGGCCTCCGCCGGCGTGTCGCTGACCGCCGAGAGCTGGTGGCCCTCCGACGCACTGCCCGCCGACGGCGTCCGCCAGTTCGTGCCGCTGCTCGCGATCATCCTGGTGCTGTACCTGCGGGGCGACAAGCTCCCGATCCGAGGGTCGATCAGCATCGGGCGACAACCCCGTGCTCCAGCCTCGAACAACGTGGTGCTCGGCGTGCTGTTCGCCGTGGGCATGGCGCTGATGATGTCGAACATCTTCACCTCGGCGTGGGAGTCCGCGCTGACCACGACCTTGATCTTCATCCTGTTCATGTACTCGCTGACGGTCCTGGTCGGATACCTCGGTCAGATCTCGCTGGCCCAGTGGAGCTTGGCCGGCGTGGCGTCCTGGACGGTCGCCCGCCTGATGGCGGATGGCACGAAGATCCGTGAGTTCGACTTCTTCGTCAAGGACGGGCCCAACTTCCCGCTCGTGCTCGCCTTCATCGGGGCCGTGGCTGCAGCGGTCGTCGTGGGCCTGCTCGTCGGCCTGCCCGCGCTGAGAATCCGTGGCGTGCAGCTCGCCGTGGTGACGCTCGCGGCCGTGGTCGCCATCGAGGATCTACTGCAACGGAACCTGTGGTTGTTCGGCGACGGCGCCGACACCACCAACCCCATGCCGATCCCGCGCATCGGCGACACCAGCATCAGTGGCTTCAACGAGACCACCTCCCAGACCGACAACTGGCGCTACACCGTGTTCCTGGTGATCATGGTGGCGATCGTCGGCGTGCTTGTCGCCAACCTGCGCC
The DNA here is from genome assembly GCA_039029775.1 of Actinomycetota bacterium. GTDB lineage: Bacteria > Actinomycetota > Acidimicrobiia > Acidimicrobiales > UBA8592 > JBCCFK01. The sequence continues at coordinate 1,774 of JBCCFK010000061.1, forward strand.
GGGGAGCGATCGGACGCCGGTTCCTCGCCGTCCGAGCCAATGAGCGAGCAGCCGCGGCCGCCGGCATCAACGTGTCCCAGACCAAGCTTCTCGGGTTCGGCATCAGCTCGGCGATCGCCGGCGTCGCGGGCGTGATGTTCTCGTTCAAGTTGGGGCAGCTGACCTCGGAGAACTTCAGTCCGTTCGTGGGCCTCGCCCTGTTGGCATTCGTGTACCTGGGCGGCATCACGACGGTGTACGGCGCCATCATCGGCGGCATGCTCGTCGCCGGCGGCCTCACCGCAGAGTTCGGTGCCTTGCACTTCGAAGGTGTGACACAGGCGATCATCAACCTGATCGGTGCGATCGGCCTGGTGGTGAACGCCATCGTGACGAACGGTGAGGGCATCGCCCTCCTGCAGTCGGATCAGGGCAAACACGTCCTGGCCGGCCTGCGAAGAGACCCGTCCATCGCACCCGAGGACGGACCTCTCACCATCAGTCAGGAAGAGCTCGGGAACGAAGGGGCGATGGCATGAGCGAACGCAACATCCTCGAGACACAAGGCCTCACGGTCACCTTCGGTGGCCTCAACGCCAACGACAGCGTGAACCTCGCGGTCCCGGAGGGCTCGTTCGTGGGTCTGATCGGTCCCAACGGTGCCGGCAAGACGACCTTCATCGACGCCATCACCGGCTACGTACCGATGTCGGCCGGCAACGCGACGTTCGACGGCGTGGACATCGGCACGATGAAGCCACACGAGCGGGCCCAGTCAGGCCTCGTCCGCACGTTCCAGTCCCTCGAGCTGTTCGAGGATCTGAGCGTGCGCGACAACCTGCTCGTCGCGGCCTACCCGACCAAGTGGTACAGCTTCGTCCTCGACATGCTCCATCTGACCCCGACCGACGACGTCATCGAGGAGCGAGTCGACTGGGCCCTGGAGATCATGGGCCTCAACGACGAGGCCGAGGCCATGCCGACCGACCTCAGCCACGGGCGACGCAAGCTGGTGGGCGTGGCGCGGGCATTGGCTGCGCAGCCGAAGCTCATCCTCCTCGACGAGCCGGCCGCTGGTCTCGACACCGCCGAGAGCCAGACGCTCGGTCAGCACCTGCGGGAGTTCCTCGACCACGACATGTCGGTGTTCCTGATCGACCACGACATGGGCCTGGTGCTCAGCGTGTGCGACTACATCTACGTGCTCGACTTCGGGCAGATCATCGCGCAGGGCACTCCGGCCGAGATCCGAGAGAACGCGGCCGTCAAGGCGGCGTACCTCGGGGAGCAGGCGGGCGAGATCCAGGTGCAGGCGGGCGAGCGAATGCTCGACGCCCAAGCGGAGGGAGGCGAGGCATGACCAGGCTCCTCGACGTTCAGAACCTGTCCTCGGGCTACTCCGGCGTGCCTGTCGTCCGTGGCCTGAACCTCCACGTCGACGCCGGCGAGGTGGTGGCGCTGCTCGGCCCGAACGGTGCCGGCAAGACCACCACGCTCCTGACGACCTCCGGCCTCCTCAAGGTGCTCGAGGGTTCGGTCGACGTGCTCGGTGAGCCCACGACCTTCGGCGCGCCGCACAAGACCGCCCGACGCGGTCTGGCGCACGTACCCGAGGATCGTTCGCTGTTCTTCGGTCTGACCGTGCAGGAGAACCTGCGCCTCGGGCTTCGGGGCAGCCGTTCGGATCAAGCGGCGGGATACGAGCGAGCGCTCGAACTCCTGCCGGCGCTGCGGCCGCTGATGAACCGCAGGGCGGGCCTTTTGGCCGGTGGCGAGCAGCAGCTGTTGGCGATGGCGCGTGCGCTCGTGTCGGGCCCGAAGCTGCTGCTCGTCGACGAGATGAGCCTCGGCCTCGCCCCGATCATCGTGGAGCGGCTGCTCCCGATCGTCCGCGACATCGCCGACCAGACGGGCGCGGGCGTGCTGATCGTGGAACAGCACGTCCATCTCGCTCTCGAGGTGGCCGACCGCGCCTACGTCATGTCGCACGGCGAGATCGTCCTGCAGGGCGACGCCTCCGAGCTGATCGAGCGCCAGGACCTCCTCGAGGCGAGCTACCTCGGTGGCGACGTCCTCGACGAGGACACGGAGGCTGCGGCCGCCCAGGAAGCGGCAGCCCACGAAGCGGGAGGTGACGCATGACGCTCAAGCGTGTGCTCGACTTCGCCCATCTCCTCTTCGCCGGCCTGTACCTGGTCTTCGTGCTCTTCGGGAAGTGGGCGAAGGGCGAACCGGACGAGGGCGTGTTCAGCGCCGACGGCGGAGCCGGCTTCGGCATCATCGCCGTTGTCCTCGGGATCGCCCTCGTCGTCCTTGCTCTGATGCGCATCATTGGGCGCACTCAGGTCCTCCCGGGCCTCGGGGTGGAGCAGCTCACGGTGGCCCTCGGGCTGGCGGCGACGCTGAACCTGATCGGCTTCATCGTCGGCTGGTTGGCGATCGAACCCTTCTCCGCCGGAACCGGCTGGGGCGTGGTGGCCGCGTACTTCCCGGCGAGCTTCATTCCTCAGGTCGGCCTGCTGACGCTGAGCGCCACCGAACCCGACACCGGCGTCAAGCCGCTCGGCGACGGCCAACGCCGGACGCTCTCGCTGGTCGCGGTGCTGGCGGGTGCCGGCGTGGCCCTGTTCCCCTACCTCACGTGGATGAGCAGCGGTCCGGTCTCCCTGGCCGGCTTCGACGAGGGTGCCGGCGACAACATCTCCGGTCCTCGGTTGGCCTACATCCTGCTGGTGGTCGGCGCCGTCGTGTTCATCGCCGGCCTGATGCGGTTGCGGCCCGAGGGTCTCACCGAACCGGGACCGAACCTGTTGCTGTCACACGCCCTGTTCGGGGTGGGCATGGTGGCGTTCGTGCTGCCACTCAGCACGCTCATCACCGTGTTCCAGACCGACGGTCTCGACCCGGGCATCGGCCTGTGGCTCGGCCTGCTGGCCGGCCTGGTGATGCTCGTCGTCGCCGTCGCCGAGAACCGCCAACGAGGCTCCGCCGGCGCCTAGTTCGCCCGTCGGGCCACACTCTCGGCCCGACGGCTGCGCTCGCCAAGGACACCGAGCTGCTCCGCGACCCGCCGGAGGCGGAAGGAACCCTGCGCTCACCAGGTGTCGATGCAGGGGCGTTTCTTGGTGGTGCGTCGGGGAGGCGGCGGCACCGAGGAGAACGCGGTGCTGATCCAGTGGCGTGAGGCCATCGGATCGATGACGTCGTCGATCTCGAAGTGGTCCGCCATCGAGACCGCCTTCCCGACCGTGTACATCCGATCGACCAACTGATCGAACAGCTCACGCCGTTCCTGCGGGTCCTCGACCGCCTCCAGCTCCTTGCGGTACCCGAGCTTGACCGCGCCCTCCAGACCCATGCCACCGAACTCGCCGGTGGGCCACGCGACTGTGAACATCGGGAACTTGAAACCGCCCGATGCCATGGCCTGCGCACCGAGTCCGTAGCCCTTGCGCAGCACGATCGTGCACGTGGGAACGGTCACGCTGCGGCCCACCACGAACATGCGACACGCGTGACGGACCAGGGCCTCCTTCTCCGCCTCCGGGCCCACCATGATCCCCGGCGTGTCACACAGCTGGACGATCGGCAGATCGAAGGCGTCGCAGAGCTGCATGAACCTGGCCGCCTTGTCGGCTGCATCCGCATCGATGGCACCGGCGAGATGGGCGGGGTTGTTGGCCAGCACCCCCACGGGTCGGCCCTCGATGCGGGCGAGCGCCGTGATCATCCCCAGCCCGAAGTCCCGACGCAGCTCGAGCACCGAACCGGTGTCGAACATCGTGTCGATCACGCGGCGGACGTCGTAGATGCGCAGCCGGTTCTCGGGGATCGCTGATCGCAGCAGGCGCTGGTCCGCACACTCCCAGTCTTCGGTGGGACCCTGGAAGTACGAGAGGTACCGCTTGGCGGTCTCGACCGCCTCGGCTTCGTCCTCGACGACGATGTCGACCACACCGTTGGCCCGCTGTGACTCGATGGGCCCGACCTCGGTCGGCCGGAAGACCCCGAGCCCGCCACCTTCGATCATGGCCGGCCCACCCATTCCGATGTTCGAGTTCTCGGTGGCGATCACGACGTCGCAGCAGCCCAGGATCGCCGCGTTGCCGGCGAAGCAGTACCCCGAGTTGATGCCGACCATCGGCACCAGACCGGACAGATCACCCCAGTAGCCGAAGGCGAGGCAGTCGAGGCCGGCCACCCCGACGCCGTCGGTGTCCCCCGGCCGACCGCCCCCGCCCTCGGTGAAGAAGATCACCGGCAGCTGCCACTGTTGGGCCAACTCGAACAACCGGTCCTTCTTCCGGTGGTTCTGCCCGCCCTGGGTCCCGGCAAGCACGGTGTAGTCGTAGGACATGACGACGCAGCGGGAACGATCGTCGTCGAAGAGATCGCCGTTCACCGAACCGATGCCGGCGATCATGCCATCGGCGGGCGTGTTCTCGATCAGATCCTCGACGCTGCGGCGCCGGCGCTGTGGGGCGATCACCAGGGGGCCGTATTCGATGTAGGAGCCGGGGTCGAGGAGGTGATCCAGGTTCTCCCGAGCAGTCCGCTGGTCGGTGCGGCGACGCTTCTCCACCGCAGCCTGGCGGCGGTGGTCGAGGCCGATGTCATGCCGCTCGATCGCCTCGGCCAGGTCGGGGCGGACCGCGTCGAGGTCCACGGCGAGCGCATCCGCCGCCGCGCCGACGGCGACGTCGCCGGGGTCGATCGTCAACAGGGGGTGACCCTCGAACACCGCGGTCCCGACGTCCACCGCCACGCCGCCGACCGTGCCCGACCATGGGGCGACGACGACGTGTTCCATCTTCATCGCCTCCATGACCGCGACCGGTTGGCCCTCCGCGACCTGGTCCCCCGCCGCCACGTCGACCGAGACGATCGTTCCCTGGAGCGGGGCCGTGACGGCGGTGTCCGGTGCCGCCGCGGTCCCGCCGGCTGCGGGCTCGATCATCGCATCGCGCCCGAGGTCGAGGACCGCCAGCGGGTCCACGTCGTCGACGGTCACGCCTGCCGTCCCTGCCGAGGAGGCCGCCGTCGCGGCGGGGAGCCCGTCGAGGAGCTGGGCGAGGTTGGCTTCGAGCCACCGGGTGTCGGTCCTGCCGGCCGCGACGTCGGGGTGGCGGGCGATGGCCGCCGCCAGCGGTGCGGTCGTGGCCGCGCCGGAGATGACGGTCTCGTCGAGGGCGCGTGCGAGACGGCGCGCGGCTGCGGCGTGGTCGTCGGTCCGCACATGGGCGATGACCTTGGCGAGCAGCGAGTCGTAGCGCGGGTTCGTCACGTAGCCCGCGGTCCCGTAGTCGTCGACCCGGACCCCGGGACCCGTCGGCATCACGTATCGCTCGAGGATCCCACCGGAGGGGCGCACGCCACCATCGGCCTCGATGCGTTCGAGGTTGATCCTGGCCTGGACCGCCACGCCGGCGCCCTGGTCGGGAATCGACGCCAGGACTCCGGCCTCACCGCCGGCGAGGGCGAGTTGGACCGACACCAGATCGACGCCGAAGACCTCTTCGGTCACCGTGTGCTCGACCTGGATGCGGGCGTTGCCCTCGAGGAAGACGATCTCGTCGCCGGCGACGAGGAACTCCATCGTGCCGAGGCTGCGGTACTCGCATGCCTCGGCGAGCGCACGAGCGTCGGCGTGGAGCCGACCACGGACGGCCTCGGTCAGACCCGGGGCGGGCGCGATCTCGATCAGCTTCTGGCGTTGGCGCTGGACGCTGCAGTCGCGTTCACCGAGCACCCGCACCTCACCGGCGCCGTCGCCGACGACCTGGACCTCGATGTGGCGGGCCTCGCCGAGCAGTCGCTCGACATACAGGTCGCTGTTCCCGAACGCCCCGGCCGCCTCGGAGGCGCATCGCTCCCAGACGGCGTCGAGTTCGTCGGGCGACGCGACCGGCCGCATGCCTCTCCCCCCACCTCCGGCGACGGCCTTCACCATCACGGGCGAGCCGCCGTTTGCGGCCATGAAGGCGCGGGCCTCCTCGAGCGACGTGGGACCCTCGGTGCCGTCGGTGATCGGGACGCCGCAGGAGACCGCGTGGGCCCGAGCCCTGGCCTTGTCGCCGAACAGGCGCAGCGTGGCCGGCGTCGGACCGACGAACGCCAAGCCGGCGGCTTCGCACGCATCGGCCAGCTCGGCGTTCTCGGCGAGGAAGCCGTAGCCGGGGTGGATCGAGTCGCATCCGCTCGAGGCCGCGGCCGCCACGATCGCCGCGACGTCGAGATAGGCGGCGGGTCCCTCCCCCGCGAGCTCGACCAGCTCGTCGGCGACGGCGACGTGTCGGCTCCCGACGTCGTCGTTGGGCGCCACGGCCACGGTGGCCATCCCCGCGTCCTGCGCCGTCCGAGCGATCCGAACCGCGATCTCTCCCCTGTTGGCAACCAGCAGCTTCGCCAGCACGCCCAGCCCCCTCGATGTCTGCTCGACCGTTGTCGAGGGGAACCTAGCGGAGTGGCGCGAGACCTTCGGGCTCAGGGGCTCCGGAGGAACTCGGTCGCGGCCCATCCGGTGTCGCCGTCGAAGGTGATCTCGGTCCAGGCCACGTCATCGTCGTCGGTCTCGGTCCGTCCGGTCGGCAGCACGAGGGTGCCGTCGTCGATCGTCCTGATGCGCGATGCGTCGGAGCTCGGCCCGGACCGCAGGTTGAGCCCGTCCGGCGCAGCGACGACCAGTTCATCGCCGGTGAGCGCGGGCGTCGGGGTCGCCAGAGGCGTGGGCGTGGCCAGCGGGGTCGGGGTCGGCTGGGCGGTGGGTGCCACGAAGCCGCTGTGCACCCAGCCGTTCTCGTTCTCGAGCACGACCTCGAGCCACGGCGTGTCCCCGACCAGCGTCTGTTGACCGGTCGTCGCGAGCGTGGTGCCGAGGTCGACCTGCTCGATCACCGCGTTGTCGGTCCCGGGGCCGCTGCGCACGTTCAGCTGGACATCGACGTTTTCGACCACGACCCAACCCGGCTGACCCGAAGGCGTCGGCTCCGGCGCTTCCTCGTCGTCGTCGGTACCGGCGCCGGCGTCCTCGTCGGCGGGTTGATCGCCGCTGACGTCGGGCTCGCCGGCCCCGTCGTCGGGAACCGGCGTGGCGGTCCGAACCGGCGTCGCCGTGGCGTTCGCCAGCTCGTCGGCTCGATTGCTCGAGCTGTACACGCAACCCGTCGCCACGAATGCCACCGCCACCAGCCAGATCAGGCCGCGCAGAGGGCGGCCGTGATCAGCCCAGCTGCGTCGGCGGCCGTCCTGCCGGACTGTCGCGGAACATCGCGTCGGAGTCGAACCCGATCCTGGTGTCCGGGATGAGTTCGATGACCACGCGACCGGGGGTGTCGAGGTGATGGACGAAGGCGTCCTGCTTGGCGATGTCACCGGGGCGAACCTTCTCGGCGAGGGCTCGGTAGAGCCACTGGAGCGTCTCGTCATCATCATGGAGGATCACGTCGCCCTTGTAGGTGATGGCCTGGCTGATGCCGATGTCGGTCCCTCTGCTCGACACCGCAATGGCCGCCCGAGGACGCCGCTCCAGCGCTGCGACCCGCTTGCGTCGGCGGGTGCACGTCAACCAGAACCGGCCCTCGTGGGCCACGAAGTTCATGTATACGCCAACGGCGTCGCCAGTTTGGGTCGCCCACATGAAAACGCACTCGGTCTGGCGGTCGAGCAGCGTCGCTTCTCGATCCTCCGACAGCGAGAACATCGACACGTCCTCATAGCTGTCGACGTAGTCGTTGGTGTTGCTGCCCGACGCTTCCTCACCCATCCCAAGCCCCTTCGTCAGCTGGAAGTATCGCCGATCCTCACGACCCCGTGACGTGCGCATCGGGATCTGTGAACCCAAATGCGCGCGCACTTTGGGTTCACAGATCGACTCGGTCGGGCACCCATGCGGGTCACGACGCGAGGAGTGCTTCCAGGTGGTGGGCGACGCCGTCGTCGGCGTTGCTTCGTGCCACGAGGTCCGCGGCGGCCAAGGCCGGTTCGGTGGCGTTGCCCATGGCGACGCCGGTGCCGGCCCACGCGAGCATCTCTGCGTCGTTCATCTCGTCGCCGAAGGCCAGCACGTCGGTGCGGTCGATGTCGAGGAGGGCGCAGATCTCCGCGAGCGCCACCGCCTTGTTGACCCCCGGCATGCCGACCTCGGCGAACGGCAGGCCCGAGGCGCCGACGTGATACTCCTCGCCCACGTGCTGAGCCAGCAGTGCGGCGAGATCGGCGATCCGGTGGTCGTAGTCGTCGTGGAAGGCGATCACCTTCCGGACCGGGCCACGCTCACCGTGCAGCAGCGTGAGGATGTCGTCGACGTAGCGACCGATCGGGACACCCGGGGGAAGCCGGTCCTGCCAGCCGGGCTCGGACTTCGCGCCGAATTCGAACTCGAACGCGAACCGGATCCCGGGCAGGGCGGCGCGCAGCCGGGTCACCACCGGACCTGGCATGTGGTCGGGCAGGAAGACGTTGCGGATGACCTCGTGGCCGTCGCCCAATCGCAACGCCATCGACCCGTTCGAACAGACCGCCCATCCCGCGCCCCCGATCTCGCCGATCGTGCGCTCGGCGATCCGCCAAGGGCGGCCCGTCGCCACCACGACCTCGGAACCGGCCGCACGGACCGCGGCGACGGCGTCGAGCGTCCGTCGGCGGATGACGCCCTCCGGGTCGGCGAGGGTGCCGTCGACGTCAAGCGCGACGAGGCGAGGCAGGGTCACGGTCAGCTCGGGAGCTGGTTGCGGTACGTGGCGAGGTCGAAGTAGTCGCGCCAGAGCGTGATCTTGCCGTCGTGGACCTCGAAGATCCCCGCGCACGGCATCTCGACCCATCCGTGCGGCCACAGGAACCGGTCCATGCGCTCGTTGAGCACCAGGTGGTCGGTCGCGGCCTGTCGGATCGTGATCCACTCCAACTCGGTACAGCGCTCCATCATCGGAGCCAGCCGATCGTGGATCGTCGCCCGACCGTGGATCTTCTCCATCGGGACGTTGTCGTACTCGCAGTCTTCCGCGAGCAATGCGGTCGTCGCCGACAGGTCCATGGCGTTGATCGCCGCCATGAACGCATCGACGGTCTCTGCGGGCGTCACGATTCGCTCAGGCCCAGGGGGCCTGGCCGTCCCAGCCGTCCCAGTGCAGGATGTCGTCGATCGGCGGACGCTTGGCGGGCTTGAAATCCGTGCCCTTGGAGTAGCCGCAACAGATCAGCGCACACTGGGTGTAGTTCTCGTAGTCGATGCCGAGGATCTCCGAGGCCTCCTGCTCGAACATCAGGTGGATCGTGGTCCAGGCGGTCCCGATGCCGCGCTCGCGGGCCGCGAGCATGAAGCTCCACGCACCCGGCAGGATCGAACCCAGCATCGACGTGGCCGCGAAGCTGGGCAGGCCGTCGAGGCGACCGGGGAGGATCGGGATCATCATCACCGGAACCTTGTCGAAGTTCTCGGCCAGGTAGGTTGCGCTGTCGACGACTCGATCCTGCTGCGCCGCGCGGTCGGCGTCGACGGCCCCCATGTCGAGGTTGTTCGCCGCACCGTCCATCGTCACGTACTGGGACCACCCGCGCTGGTAGAGCTCGGCGAGGCCCGCTCGCTTCTCGGGGTCGGTGACGATCATCCACTGCCAACCCTGCAGGTTCGAACCCGTGGGCGACTGGATCGCCGCCTCGAGACACTCCTTGATGACCTCGGGCTCGATCGGCTTGTCGAAGTCGAGCCGCTTGCGGACGGCTCGGGTCGTCGCCAGGACTTCGTCGACGCTCAGGTTCAGCTTCATGGACACGGGTTGGCTCCTTGGGGTGGTGCGGTTGTGGTGGATCGTTCGCCCGAGGACAGGCGGCTCAGTCGTCTTCGGGCGGCGTGTAGTGGTAGCCGCGTTGGGTGCGGCCGCCGGCGGCGAGGATGTTCCGGCCGGTGACCCAGCGAGCCGCCGGGCTCGCCAGGTAGACCACGGCGCCGGCGATGTCGTCGGGGGTGCCGAGGAACCCGAGCGGGATCGTTGCCGCGATGGCCTCCTCCGCGCCCTCGGTGCCCAACACCTGGTGGAAGGCCTCGGTCACGACCGGCCCCGGGGAGACCGCGTTGCAGCGGATGCCCTTCGGTCCGAGCTCGATCGAGAGGGTCTCGGTCATGTTCAACATGCCGGCCTTGGCCGCGGCGTAGGGGCCGGTGAAGGGCGAGCCTCGCATCCCTGCGCCCGACGCGATGTTGATGATGCTGCCCCCTTCGGGCAGATGCCTGACTGCGGCCTTCACGCCCTGGAAGGCGGATGTCAGATTCAGCTCCAGCTGCGAACGGAACACGTCGTCGGGGGTGTCCGACAACGCCCACGTGCGCTTCTCGTTGGATCCACCGACGTTGTTGACCCAGGTGTCGAGGCGTCCGAACCGCTCGATCGCGAAGTCCGCGAGGTCCTCGGACCGATCGATGATGTCGGCGCGGAAGACGGCGGCGCGCCGGCCGCGTTCCTCGATGCCCGCGGCGGTGACGTCCAGGTCCTCCTGGCGACGGGCGTTGATGACCACATCGCACCCCGCATCGGCGAGACCCCACGCGATGCCGCGACCGATGCCCTGGCCGGAGCCGGTCACGACCGCGACCTGGCCATCCATGCGGAACTGATCGAGCAGACTCATCTTCTCCCCCTCCGGCCCCGACCCTAGTGCCGGTCCCGAAGGGGCATCGACCCGAACGAGCGCAGGGTCGAGCGTCGATCAGACCGACGCGGCGTCCTCGGTGATGTCGGTGATCAGCGTGTGCTCGCGTGAGACCGACACCACCGGACACGGTGCCCCGCCGGAGAGCCGGCTGGTCAAGGACCCCCGCAACCTGGCCTGCCAACGAGCGGTGTCACGCGTACCGAGGACGATCATGGCCGCATCGGTGGCGTGGCGGGCGATCACCTCGTCCGCGGGCCCCGCCGCCACCACCCGCTCGATCGGCTGGTCCACACCGGACCGGGCGATCGCCTCGCCGGCATGCGTGGCCGCGATCGCCTCGGCGACCTCGAACTCCTCCATGTAGCCGAGCGCCGAAGCGCCGCGGGGCGGGGGTGCACCGAACGCGGTGACGGCCCGCACGCGGGAACCGACGCACGCTGCGTGGTGGGTGGCCCAACGCAGGGCGGCAACCGACTCGTCCGAGCCGTCCACACCGACGACGATCGGACCGGGAAACTCGTGACTGACCACCGCTTCCTCCTCGTACCGGAGACCGTGGGTTCAACCGTATGAATGCCGGCCCGGTCGACAACCCGGGGACGGGAGAACTCGAGGTCAGATCTCGTCGAGGAAGTCCGCGACCGCGGACGTGAACACGTCGTTCTTGTCACCGGCCACCATGTGACCCGCTCCGCTCACGTCGACATAGCGCGCGCCGGGGTACTCCCGCTGGAACGCCGCCGCCCCCTCCTCGGTGACGAGGTCGCTCATCCGGCCCCGAACCAACAGGACCGGTGTCGAGATCGCCGCCATCGCGGTGCTCATCAGCTCGGGGTCCCGCACTTCACGCGTCGGCTCGCTCATGCCCATCTCGATGAAGCGGGGATCCCAGTGCCAGTACCAACGGCCGTCACGGAAGCGCAGGTTCTTCTTGAGGCCTTCGAGATCCGATGGCCTCGGGCGGTGCGGGTTGTAGGCGGAGACGGCATCGGCGACCTCCTCGAGGCTCCCGAAGCCGGTCTTGGCGTTCGCCAGCATGAACTGCTTGACCCGGTCGGCGCCGGCGGGATTCATCCTGGGGATGATGTCGACGAGGACGAGCGCCGAGATGGAGCCCGGGTGGCGATCCCCCTCGAGCAGCACCCCGGTCATGCCGCCGAGCGAGGCGCCGACCAGCGCCGGGCGAACGCCCAGGTCGGCGATGACGGCCGCGGCGTCGTCGGCGAAGGTGCTCAGCTGGTACTCGCCCTCGTCGGTCCAGTCGCTCTCACCGTGCCCCCGCATGTCGAGGGTTACGGCGTACCGGCCCGCCGTGGCCATCGCTCGCGCCGTGCCACCCCAGGAGTGGCGGGTCTGACCGCCGCCGTGCAGGAACAGCACCGCGTCGTCGGACGGCTCTCCCCAGTGATCGGCGACGAGGGTGAGCCCACCGGCGAGGTGATGCCGGCGGGTGTGCGGTGTCATCTCCACGGATCAGACCACGTTCCCCGCGGACCGCATTCCGGCGATGGCGTCGGCGTCGTGGCCGAGCTCGGCGAGGATGGCGTCGGTGTCCTGGCCCCAGGTCGGCGCCGGCCCCGGACTCCCTTCGCCGTCGGCCTCGAAGCGGGCGCCCTGGCGCGGGGACCGGATCCGTCCGACCACGGGGTGATCGCTCTCGCGGACCGCTCCTCGTGCCACCACCTGCTCATCGCCGACCACCTCGTCGGGCGAGAGGACGGCCACGGCCGGCACGTCCGCGCCGTGACAGCGACGCAGCAGTTCCTCGGTCGAGAATGCCCCGCACATCTCGTCGAAGGCCTCGTACCAGGCCGGCATGTTGGCGTTGCGGTCGGCGCCGGTGGCGAAGCGTTCGTCGGTGGCCAGCTCCGGCCGGTCGAGCGCCGCGGTGACCGACTGCCACTGCGCATCGGTGCCCGCGGTGACGGTGACCCAGCCGTCGGCGGAGGGCACGAGCCGGTACACACCCAGCAGGTTCGGGAAGTGCGTGGCGTCCTCGTCGAGCACCGTGCAGTGCATCATGACGTCGGGCCAGTTGAACGCCAGGTTGGACTCCAGCATCGACAGCTCGACGTGCTGGCCCCGACCCGTCCGCTCCCGGCTGAACAGGGCCGTCGAGATCGCCTGCGACGTGGTGAGCGCCGCCACCTTGTCGGCCACCATGGCCCGGACCAGCGACGGACCCTCGGCGGTGCGCTGCGCGCCGGCCCAGCCCGACAGCGCCTGGATGACCGGGTCGTAGACCGGCCGGTCGACGTAGGGGCCACTGGCCCCGAACCCCGACGACGACACATAGACCAGCCGGGGGTTGCGCGCCCGGACCTCGTCGGGGCCGAATCCGAGCCGGGCCACCGCACCCGGCCGGAACCCCTGGACGAACACGTCGGCTTGTTCGAGCAGCTGCCACATGACCGCCGCGCCCGCGTCGGACGCGAGGTTCAGGCCGATGGACCGCTTCCCCGCGTTGGCGTTGGCGAACCAGCCGCTCATCCCGTTCTTCTGAGAGCCGTAGTGCCGGAGATCGTCACCCCGGTCGACGCCCTCGATCTTGATGACGGTCGCTCCCTGCGTGGCGAGCAGGTGCGTCGCCGCCGGCACGGCGATCATCTGACCCAGCTCGACGATCTTGATGCCTTCCAATGGTCCGGCCATGGTCCCCCCTTGACGTGTGGTGGCCGCTAGCCGGCGACGGCGAGCGGCAGGTCGAGCACCGCCTGGAAGGCGTTGCCCTGGATGGTGATGAACGGGTCCGAGCCCGGGGCGAACCCGATGTCGGTGCCGCAGCGGTCGAGGATCCGGTGCGACCCGATGATCGCCTCGGTCCGCGCCAGCTCGTAGCCGATGCAGAAGTGCTTGCCCAGTCCGAACCCGAGGTGTCCGGTGCGGCCCTCCTCGGTGGACGCGCCGCTCCGCAGCTCCTTGGTGAGGTGGAGGTCGGTCCGGTCGAGGTCGAAACGCCGAGGATCGGCGAAGACCGTTTCATCCATGTGAGCGGAAGCCATGCACACCCGCACCCGGGCCCCGACCGGGATCTCGGTGCCGTACCACTCGACCGGCGCCGTGGTGAACCGGTCCTCGCTGATGACCGGCGGGCTGTGCCGCATGGTCTCGCTGAAGGCGGCATCCCACAGATCGCGATCGTCACAGACCCGCCCCCAGAGGCCGGGCTCCCTCAGGAGGTTCCACCACATGTTGGCGATTGCCTTGTCCGTCGTCTCGCCGCCGGCGATGAACAGGAGTCCGCAGAACGCCGTGATCTCGTCGTGGTCGAGGCGGTGGCCCTCCACCTCCGCACGGGCGATCTTGGCGATGTGGTCCATGCGCGCCGGGTCGTCGACGTTCTGCAACGCAGGCGCGATGTGCGAGCAGAACTGCGCATGCGCCTCGAGGCCCTTCTCGCGCAGCTCGGGACTGCCCGACAGGCCGAAGATCATGTCGGTGACCCACCGCCGGAACAGGTCGCCGTCGCCCGACATGCCGAGCATCGCGGAGATGACGTCGACCGGGAGCCGGGCGCTGAACTGCTTGACCAGGTCGAAGCGGTCCGCGTCGACGAAGCCGTCGATGAGAGCGTCGGAGCAGTCGGTGATCATCTCCCGGTACGAGGCGAGCCGCTTACCCACGAAATCGGGGGCGACGATGCTTCGTCTGACGACGTGTCCATGGTCGTCGCGAGAGATCAGGGTGGGGCCGATCACCTGTCCGGTGGACAGCTCGTAGGTCGATGCCGAATACGTCTCGTGGTCGGCGAAGACCGCAGCCACGTCGTCGTAGCGCGTCAGCCACCAGATGTCGGCGACGCGATCGTGGAAGAGCGGATGGTCGTGACGCATCCGCTCCCAGACGTCATGGGGCGACCGGCGATAGTCCTCGGTGTAGAGCTGATCTGCCGCCAACGCCTCCACGACTCAGCCGTGGGCGTAGAACGCCGGGTCCTCGTCGGGGTCCGCGGTCCGGTTGATCGGGCAGTCGTCCGCGATGTCGAGCATGGAAATGTAGAAGAAATGATCCCTGACAATGTTCCCCCTCCTCTTGATACCTATGTCACTGTGCCTCACTATGTGCATGCCAACCTTTTTTGTGACTTACTTACATGCTTCTGAAATTTGCTGCTGC
>JBCCFK010000062.1:0-16395 GCA_039029775.1 Actinomycetota bacterium
CCGTTCGCCAGAGAAGTCGTCGACGTCCCGGTCTCCGACGAGATGTCCGAGTCGTTCCTGGCGTACTCGCTGTCGGTCATCACGGCGCGAGCGATCCCCGACGTCCGCGACGGCCTGAAGCCGGTCCAGCGCCGCATCCTCTACTCGATGCTGGACATGGGCCTGCGGCCCGCCAACCCCCATCGCAAGTGCGCGCGCGTGGTGGGCGACACGATGGGCAAGTACCACCCCCACGGCGACATGGCGATCTACGAGGCCCTCGTCCGCATGGGCCAGGACTTCAGCCGGATGATCACCCTGGTCGACCCCCACGGGAACTTCGGCAGCCTCGACGACCCGCCGGCCGCCGCCCGCTACACCGAGTGCCGCCTCACCGACGCGGCGATGGAGATGGTGCGCGAGATCGAGGAGGAGACGGTCGACTTCCGCCCCACCTACGACGGCGAGAGCTCCGAGCCGATCTGCCTGCCCGGGCTGCTCCCCAACCTGCTCGTCAACGGCACCAGCGGCATCGCGGTCGGCATGGCCACCAACATGCCGACCCACAACCTGGCCGAGGTCGCGGCCGCCATCGAGCTGGTGATGAAGAAGCGTCGCCCGAAGCCGACCGTGGACGAGCTGATGGCCCTGGTTCCGGGACCCGACTTCCCCTCGGCGGGCATCATCATCGACGAGGGACTCCGCGAGGCCTACGAGACCGGGCGCGGCTCGTTCCGCATCCGGGCCCGCATGGAGTTCGAGAAGATCACGCGGAGCCGCCAGGGCATCGTCGTGACCGAGCTGCCCTACATGGTCGGTCCAGAGAAGGTGGTGAAACGGATCAACGAGCTGGTCGTCGCCGGCAAGCTCGAGGGTGTCGTCGACGCCAAGAACCTGTCCGATCGCAAGTCCGGGTTGCGCCTGCTGATCACCCTCAAGCCCAACGTCAACCCCGAGGCCGTCGTGGGCGAGCTGTACCGCCAGACGCCGCTCGAGGAGAGCTTCGGCATCAACAACGTGGTCCTCGTCAACGGCGTTCCGCACACGCTCGGCCTCTACGACCTGTGCCGCCACTACGTCGATCACCGTCTCGAGGTCATCGTCCGGCGTACGGAGTACCGCCTGCAGCGGGCGCAGGATCGTCTCCACATCGTGGAGGGTCTGATCATCGCCCTCGACAACATCGATCTCGTCGTGTCGATCATCCGGGGCTCCGAGGACGTCGACGAGGCCCGCGCCCAGCTGTGCGAGCAGCTCGACCTCACCGAGATCCAGGCCACCCACATCCTCGACATGCAGCTGCGCCGCCTGACGGCCCTCGAGATGCAGAAGATCATCGACGAGCGCGACGAGCTCGAGGCACGGATCGACGAATACGAGAAGATCCTGGCCTCCGAGCAGCGCCGCCGGACGCTGGTCCTGAACGAGCTGAGCGAGATCGTCGAGGTCTACGCCACCGAGCGCCAGACCGAGATCATCGCGATCGACGACGTCCCGGTGTTCGACGACGTGCCGCTGATCGACGAGGAGGAGATGCCCGACACCGCGTGCGTGGTGACGCTGGCGACCTCGGGGGTCGTCGGCCGGGCACCCACCGAGGGGGCCAAGCGCACCGCACCGGGTCGCCACGACGTCATCGCGTCCACCACGCTGTCGACCACCCACGCGCTCGTGTTGGCCATCACGTCGGAGGGTCGGGCCCTGTCGGTCCGGGCTGCCGACGTGGCCGAGGTCGGGGGTCGATCCCGCGGCACACCCGGGGACAAGCTGTTCGGCACCAACCGGGGTGAGGAGATCCTCACGATCGTCACGCCCGGCGAGGAGAACCTGGTGGTCGTCACCGCGGCCGGCGTCGCCAAGCGGATCTCGCCGGCCGAACTGGCCGACACCAAGTCGGGCAAGACCGTGATCAAGCTCAAGGGCACCGACAAGGTCGCCGCCGCGTTCACGTGCCCGGACGGGATCGACGTCGTGATCGTCGCCTCCGACGCCCAGACGCTGCGAACCTCGGTCGACGGCATCAGCGTGCAGGGACGTGGCGCCGCCGGCGTCGCGGGCATGAAGGTCCGAGAAGGGGCGTCGGTGATCGGCGCCGGCGCGGCCCTGGGCGACGGTGCGGTCGTCACCGTGTCCGACATCGGCACGGCGAAGATCACGCCGTTCGAGGAGCTCGAGGCCAAGGGTCGGGGTGGCACGGGCGTCCGCATCACCCGGTTCACCAAGGAGAAACGCCTCGCCATGGCCACCGTCGTCGGGCCCGATGCCCTGATGGCGGTCATGGCCACCGACGACGACGACAAGAAGGCCGACCCCACCCCGGTCGACCTGGCGCTGGAACCCACGAAACGGGACCTCGTGAGCTCCAGGACCGAACGCCGCATCCTCGCCGTCGGTGCCGGTCGGTGGTGAAGGGCTGACCATGGCTGAGAACAAAACCAACAAGGCAAAGTACGACGCTGCCGCTCGCTCACGCTCGCTAACCGCCTTTCCTCACGACGCTCGGAAACGCTCTCTCTGATGAACGACAAGAACAGCAATCGCGCAAAGTACGACGCTGACGCCATCCAGACGCTGGAGGGGCTGGAGGCGGTGCGGAAGCGGCCGGGCATGTACATCGGGGGCACCGGCTCCGACGGGCTGATGCACCTGTTGTGGGAGCTGATCGACAACGCGGTCGACGAGGCGTCGGCCGGGTTCTGCGACAAGGTCGAGGTGATCCTCCACCGAGACGGCTCGATGGAGGTCGTCGACAACGGCCGAGGCATCCCGGTCGGCCGGCACGCGAAGCGCAAGGTCTCGGCCCTCGAGGTCGTGCTGACCGAACTCCACGCCGGCGGCAAGTTCGGCGGCGGGGCCTACGGCGCGTCGGGCGGGCTCCACGGCGTGGGCGCCTCCGTGGTGAACGCGCTGTCGTCGAAGCTGATCGCCGAGATCGATCGCGAGGGCAACACCCATCGGCTCTGCTTCAAGGACCGAGTCGCCGGCCAGATCGACGGCAATGGAAAGTTCAAGCCCAGCCACACGCTGGCCAAGGTGAAGAAGACCAAGAAGACCGGCAGCCGCATCCGGTTCTGGCCCGACCTCGAGGTCTTCGACCCGGAGGCCCAGATCAGCTTCGACACGATCTGTGAACGGGTCGCCAGGACCTGCTTCGTGGTGCCCGGCCTGAAGGTGCGCATCGAGGACAAGCGCTCCGGGACCGACAACGAACCGTTCGAGTACGTCTCTCGCGGCGGCCTCTCCGACCTCGTCGAATCGCTCACGGTCGGCGATGCGGTCACCGAGGTCATCACGCTCTCCGGCGTCGACACCTTCGAGGAGAAGGTGCCGGTCGACGGGAAGATGACCCTGGTCGAGCGCGAGTGCCAGGTCGACATCGCCCTGCGCTGGGTGAAGGGCTACGAGACCAACATCGTCAGCTACGTCAACACCATCCCGACCGCCGAGGGCGGCACCCACCTCGCCGGATTCGAACGCGCGCTGACCCGCTCGGTCAACGACTCACTCCTCGCGGGGACCAAGAAGCTGGCCAAGCTGGCCAAGAGCGGCAACGACCGGGCCACCAAGGACGACGTGCAGGAGGGCCTGGTCGTCGGGATCAAGGTGACGTTCCCCGAGCCCCAGTTCCGGGGCCAGACCAAACAGGAGCTGGGCACGCCCCCGGTTCAGGGGATCGTCTACGACATCGCCAAGGAGCAGCTGTCCAACTGGTTCGACGGCGAGGGGAAGAAGACCCACATCAACGCCGTCCGGGACAAGATCACCCAGGCGATCCTCAACCGGGTGGCCTCCAAGGAGGTCCTCGACGCCAAGCGCAAGGCCGCGAATCTCGGCTCGACCGGCATGCCCGACAAGCTCGCGGACTGTCGCACCCACGGCGAGGACAGCGAGCTGTTGATCGTGGAGGGTGACTCGGCCGCCGGTCCCGCGAAGGCCGGACGCAACTCGGAGTACATGGCCATCCTCCCGCTGCGCGGAAAGGTCGTGAACGCCGGCAAGGCGACCATGAAGCAGGTGATCGACAACGCCGAGGCGCAGGCGCTGATCACCGCGATCGGTGCGGGCAGCGGCAAGGACTTCAAGCTCGAGGACGCCCGCTACGGCCGGATCATCATCCTGTGCGACGCCGATGTCGACGGCAGCCACATCCGTTGCCTGCTGCTGACGCTGATCTATCACTACATGCGCCCGATGCTCGAGGCCGGCCGCGTCTTCGCTGCGCAGCCTCCGCTCTACTCGTCGAAATGGCGCGGCACCACCTACTACGCCTTCAGCGACAAGGAGCGCGACGAGATCGCCGACGCCCACAAGATCCCGCTCGACAAGTGGGTCCGGTTCAAGGGCCTCGGCGAGATGGACGTCGACGAGCTGACCGAGACGACGCTCGACCCCGAGACCCGCATCCTGAAGCGGATGACCATGGACGACGCCAAGCAGGCGCAGGTGGCGGCCGACATGTTCCAGACCCTGATGGGCAACGACGTGGCAGCCCGCCGCGACTTCCTGCTCACCAACTCGGAACTCGTCGACTGGGAGACGCTCGACATCTGAGCGACATCGGCGACACGCCTCAGCCGCCGCGTGCCATCCACTCGTCGGCCCACGCGGCGATGTCGGTCGCGTCGGGAGGAACCAGGGTCGGCTCCTCGTGGAACAGCTCACTCCACGACACCGCGACGAGGTTCTCGCCGTAGCGTGCCGCCACGAAGCGGACGACACTCGTCTCCCCGTCCACCTCGGTGACCTCGAATGCCGCGTGGCCGTCGGCGGCCGTCGACAGGACGTCCGCGGCGACGATCTCGACGTCGCCGTAGCTGCTCAGGTCGCACCCCTCGACGAGCGTCAGCGCGTCGACGTAGGCCTGCGCCGCGTCTCGATCGCCGACTCGGACGAACACGTTGATGTCGGGAGGCGCCCCCAGCCGCGGCGACCGGTACGACGCGTCTGCGCCGGGCATCCCGGGCGGGACCGGGATGCCGCAGACCTCGAACACGTCGGCGTAGATGGAGCCTTCCCAGGCAGCGACCGGCTGCGCCGTCCCCCACCAGTCGACACCGAAGAACGATGGGGTCGGCAGAAGGGCGATCGCAGGATCGTCGGGCCAACGCTCTCCTGGAACTCCTTCCGGCCAGGGGTCGAAGGACACGTCGCCGTCGCCGGCGGTACTGGTTCTCACCTCGACGGGAGCTGCACTCGCCACCGGGGCTGCCGACGTCGCCGTGGCCGACGGAGCGGTGGCCGGCGCAACAGCCTCGTCGGCCGATGCCACGGTGCGAGATTCGGCCACCGTGGCGGGTCCGCTCCCGCAGCCGGCCATTGCAACGGCAGCGCAGAGGGTGAGCGCGACAACGAGCTTCATCCGACTCCTTCGGCCCCGCGTGCTCCGGGACGCGTGCTTGCACCGCGCTTGTTGCGATGTGGCCGGTAGCTTGCGTTCCAGGTGAACCAAACGACCCACTTGGAGGCTCGGGCGTCGTGCTCATCAAGCGAGTCGTGCTGGATCGGATCGCCGCCGGCGAGATCGATCTGATCTTCCGCCGCTGGCGCAAGCCGACCGTGAAGACGGGAGGGCAGCTCCGGACCTCGGTCGGGATGCTCGACATCGTCGCCGTGGAACGCGTCGCGGCCACCCGCATCCCGCGGAGCGATGCCAAGCGAGCCGGCTACGAGACCAAGGCGGCCCTCGTCCGAGACCTGGCCTCTCGACCCGAGGGCGACGTTTATCGCATCGAGGTCGCGCTCGGTGGCGAGGACCCGCGGATCGCCCTGCGGAACAGCACCGAGCTCAGCCACGACGATCGCGTCGACCTCGACACACGCCTCGCCCGCCTCGACACGGCATCGAAGACCGGGCCGTGGACGCGCACCTACTTGGAACTGCTCGCCGACAACCCGAGAGTTCGAGCGCAGGACCTTGCCGACGGGCTCGGCCTCGACAAGCCGACGTTCAAGAACAACGTGCGCAAGCTGAAGACGCTCGGGTTGACCATCAGCCACTCACCCGGTTACGAAATCTCTCCCCGGGGTCTGGCCTACCTCGATCGCTGATCCGACTTCGGAAGGGAAACCGTGGACCATTTCGCCCAAGTGGCTGCACATCGTCGGCGCATCGCCGACGTCGTCGACACGCTCGACGAGGAGCAGTTGTCCACCCCGAGCCTGTGCGAAGGGTGGACCGTGCAGGAGGTCGCAGGCCATCTCACCTCAGGCTGGAACATGGGTTGGTTGCGCTTCGCCTGGGGCGTGTTCAAGGCTCGGGGCGACTTCCACGCCGCCAACATCGAGTTCGGCAGGAAGCTGGGGGCGCGGCCCGCTTCGGAGATCGCCGCCGACCTGCGCGCCAACGCCGACAGCCGGTGGACGCCACCCGGCATCGGATCCGAGGCCCCGCTGAGCGACTGCTGGATCCACGCGCAGGACATGTTCGTCCCGCTGGGCATCGACTACCCCGTCGACCTCGACGACGTGATGCCGATCGCCGACCTGATGGTCGACCCGAAGTCCCGTCGGGTCCGTGGCAACGACCTGGACGAGAAGTACTCCTGGCGGGCCACCGACACCGACTGGTCCCACAGCAACGAGGGCAGGCCCGAGGTCACCGGACCGATGGCGGCGATCGTCCTGGCCCTCTACGGCCGCGGCAACTGCTGGAACGTCCTCGTCGGCCCCGACGGCAAGCTGATCTGATCAGCTGCCGTGTTTGGCCGGGCCCCGCCGGCCAGGACCGTCGATCAGTCGGGTGGTTGGCCCGGTCATGTCCTCGCCGCACCTGTCGCACGTGAGGTGGGGTTTCGCATGCTCGCCGCAGGAGTGCACGAGCACCGTCGGTGGGCCGTCGGGTGAGTTCCAGCGATCGCCCCACTGCATGATGGCGACGAGCACCTCGTAGAGGTCGGCCCCCTTGTCGGTGAGCCGGTACTCGTGGTGGCCGTCGTCGGACGGCACCCGGTGCAGGACATCGCCCTCGACCAGCGTGTTGAGCCGGTCGGTGAGGATGTTGCGGCTGATGCCGAGCTCCTCGCGCATCTCCTCGAAGCGGTGGTGGCCGAAGAAGACCTCGCGGACGACGAGCAGCGACCACCACTCGCCGACCAGCTCGAGCGAGCGGGCGATCGAGCACTCGAGGTGGGCGACCGAGGAACGTTTCATGTGTCACATGCTAGTTGCTTGACGCAACTAGCGCATCGTGCAACTGTTGGTCTCGTTACGCAACTAGCGCCTACGGAGCAACGATGAGCCAGTTCAGCTGCCTGATCCAGGAACGGAGTCCGGCCCACGAGCGGTCGGGTGACCTCGAACGCCGCCTGGTCGACCACCACGCCGCCCACTACCCCGGCGAGAGCGCGTCGGTGGCCTTCCGCCCCGTGCCCGCCGGAGCGATGTTCACCGAGGGCCGCCAGAGCACGTCCTCGATCATCACCGTGAGCGTCGAACACGAGACCACGTTCGACGATCGTGAGCGCTACATGCGCGGCGTCTGTGACCTCTGGACCGAGATCACCGGCTGCACCGACCACGAGATCGTCGTGGCCCTGACCGAGACCACCCCGTCCACCGAGGAGTGACCATGCCCTTCTACCACGCCACCATCCGCCCCGGACTGCTGCCGCCGACAGCCCGTGAAGGGTTCGCCAACGACGTCGTCGACGTGCACTGCGGTGTCACCGGCGCGCCGCCCTCGTTCGTCCACGTGCTCGTGACCGAGGACACCGACGGCGCGCTGCCCGCCGGGAGCAACGCCGTCGTCGCCGGCACGATCCGGGCCGGGCGCACCGACGATCAGAAGGCCGAGATCGCCGAGCGCCTCAGCGCCGCCCTCGCCGGCCGCGGTGGGGTGCAGGCCGACACCGTCTCGACCACCACGCGCGACGTCCAGGCCTCGTACACGATGGAGGGCGGCGAGGTGCTTCCCGAGCCGGGCTCGCCCGAGGAGGAGCGCTGGAAGGCGCTCGGAACGGCGGTGCAGTCGTGACCTCGACCGCCACCACCTCACCCGGGATCGACGTCGACGCTCTCGCCGGCCGCGACTGGTCCACCGACGAGCGCGCCAACGCCGACGTGGTCGCCGAGTTCGTCCAGCTCCTGATGATCGATCACGACCTCGACGGGGTCCGACGCCGCTTCGGCTCGAGTCCCTACGTCCAGCACAACCACTCGATCCCCGACGGAATCGAGGGTCTCCTCGGCTACATCGAGCGTCTGGTCAAACGCTTCCCGGAGTACTCCTACGACGTCCGGCGCATCACCGTGGACGGCGATGTCGTCACCTTCCAGTCCCACGTCACGATGCGGGCGAAGCACCGCGGCAACGATCGCAAGGACCTCAACATCATCGACAGCTGGCGAGTCGTCGACGGCGAGATCGGCGACCACTGGGATGCGCTCCAGCCCCTCGACGCCTTCATGCGGTTCTACGCCTTCGTCACCGGCGGCCGCGTCCGCAACGACAACGGCACGTTCTGATCCGGCCGAACCGTCACCGACACCCGCTCACGCCAGCACCCGATCGCCGTACAGGACGGCGTTGATCTCCGGCGTGCTGGCCGACCCGGCCTCGTCGTCATAGCTCAGCACCGCGACGATCCGCGCCGTCTCGCCCTCGACGCGGCGAACGCGATGCATCGACCGCTCGCCGTTGAACAGCATCAGGTCTCCGGCCGCAAGGCCGGCCGTCCGGGTGTCGGGCCACGCGCCGTCGAAGAGTCGGGCGACGTCGTCGTACCGCTCGTCCCAGACGCGGCCGTCGCGTCCACCGACGACACCCTCGATCCGGGCGCCGCGGATGAACGGCGCGAACTCGAACGCCCCGCCGGCCTCCGCGGGCTGCAACAGGATCGTGACGACGTAGTCGCTCAGGTCGTAGTGCCATGCGTGCTCGTGGCCCGGGCTCAGGACCACGGCGTTGAGGCCCTGGAAGCGGTCGGCGAAGGGATGGACGACGGGTCGGCCGAGCGCCTGCGCGAGGAACCTCGTCATCGCCGGATGCTCGCGCAACGTCGGCAACGGTCCGGTGGGGGCGAACTGGTCGCCGGCCACGACGTCGATCGTCTGGTCCCAGAGGCGGCGGTGGACGTGGTCGGCGGGCAGCTCGGCGGGTGGCGGGTCGCCATAGGCGCTCTGCCGGGCTGATCGACGGAATGTGGGGAGCCCGCGGACCTCGGCCACGGCGGCCTCGACCGCCGTCGATCTGAGAAATCCGGGGAGGATGCAGGCGCCCGAAGCCGCCAACTCCTCGCGGCAGAGCCGCAGGAGTTCGGCGGCCGCCTCCGAGTCCAACCGGTCGATCGGGTACCGATCGAGGTCGACCACCGCACCCAGTTCGGCGCTCACGCCAGGGCGGCGTCGACGGCGGCGAGGGCATGGAGCCGGGCCGTCGGGAAATACGGCACCGTCAGGTCGTCGGCCTGGACCAGGAGCTCGATCTCGGTGCATCCGGCGATGACCCCCTGCGCCCCCGCCTCGAGGAGCGTGCCGATGGCCGCGAGGTAGGCGGTCTTGGACTCCGCCCTGGTCTCGCCCTGGACGAGCTCGGCGAAGATGATGTCGTGGATCGTCGTGCGGTCGGGCTCGTCGGGCACTCGCACGTCGAGCCCCCGAGCCGTCAGCCGATCACGGTAGAACGCCTGCTCCATCGTGTAGCGCGTGCCGAGGAGCGCCACGGTCTCGACGCCGCCGGCGATCACGGCGTCCGCCGTCGCGTCGGCGAGATGGAGGAACGGCACCCCGACGGCCGCCTCGATCGCGGGGGCGACGATGTGCATCGTGTTGGTACAGAGCACGATGAGGTCGGCGCCCGCGGCCTCGAGCGCCGCAGCGTCACCAGCGAGCAGCGCGCCGGCCCCGTCCCAGTCTCCGGCCTCCTGGAGCGCCTCGACCTCGTGGAAGTCGTACGACCGGATGAGGAGATCGGCCGAATGGGTCCCGCCGAGGCGGCGCCTCACCTCGGTGTTGATGATCCGCTCGTATTCGATGGACGACTCCCAGGACATCCCGCCCAGCAGTCCGATCGTCTTCACCGCGCCTCTCCCCTGCCTCTCCGTGAACTCAGACGCCCCACTTGAACGTCATGACGACCAGCATGACAGTGAGACAGAGGTGCATCACGCCGGTGAGCATCGGCTTGCGGTCGCTCATGTCGGGCAGCGGCGACCACGTGGGCGGGTACGCCAGGGCCGCGGCGGCGGTGGCGACCAGCCAGACCGGGCCGGCGATCGCGAGCCAGGTCTGGGAGAAGTCGTAGACGTCGTCGCTCATTCCGACCAGCGCACCACCGAACACACCCGTGGCCAGCAGCGACGGGGCGAGGATCGAGGCGATGGCGTCGTCGAAGGCGGCGATGTCCGCCCCGGCCGCACGGGCGCGTGCAGCCACGAAGGGCACGACGAACGCGGCACCGGTGCCGAGGATCACGGCGATGATGTGCAGCAGGTACACGATGTCGTACGGGGTGTCGTTGATGGCGGCGAGCAGCATTCCGTCATCCTCCGGTCGGAGCGTTGGGCCGCTTCAGTCTGTCACAGCGACCTGATAGAACTACAACCGTGGAATTCGATGCCGCCGACCTCGGGTCGGAACTGAACGACAGCGGCGATCCGCCCGTCGGCGAGCCTCGAGATCCCGACTCGCCCGAGCGCGAGGACGGGCTCCCGCGATACCTCTCCCCGTCGAGCGCGTCGATGTTCCAGGAGTGTCCGCGGCGCTGGAAGCACCGGTACATCGACCGACTGCCCGATCCGCCCGGCGAACCCGCGCTCGCCGGCACGTTCGCGCACCGGGTGCTCGAGCTCCTCCTCCAGGAGCGGCCCGAGCGACGGACCCAGGACCGGGCGAAGGAGATCGCCCGCGAGGTCTGGCCCGAGATGGAGTCGGACGAGGACTTCAAGGCCCTCTCGCTCACCGAGGATCAGGCGCGGGCGTTTCGATGGCGGACCTGGCTGGCGATCGAGGGCCTGTGGACCCTCGAGGACCCATCCGACGTGGTCGTCGAGGCCACCGAACAAGACGTCCGCGTCGAGATCGGCGGCGTGCCCTTCCGGGGCATCGTCGACCGTGTGGACGTCGAGACCGACGGGCTGGTGATCGCGGACTACAAGTCGGGGCGCGCCCCCTCCCAGCGGTTCGAGAGCGGCCGCCTGGCGCAAGTCCTGCTGTACGCGGCGGCGGTCGCCGCATTGTCGGGCATCCGTCCGGCGAGGGCCAGGCTGCTCTACCTGAACCAGCGCATCGTCGAGGTCGACGTCACCGAGGACAACATCGCCGAGGTCACCGGCACCCTGCAGGACACGTGGGAACGGCTGCAGGTCGCCTGCGCGTGCGGCGAGTTCGATGCCTGCACAGGGCCGCTGTGCGCCTGGTGCCCCTTCCTGGCCCACTGCCCGGAGGGTCAGGCCGAGGTCACGGCGCGGGCGAGCGAGGGCCGCGTCCGCCACGACGCCCCCGGCCTCGCCATCGTCGCCAAGGCCAGCTGAGGTCCCGGCTTCAGAACCCGGGACCGCTTCGGTAGGGTTCGCGCATGCCAACGCTCGTGCTCACAGCCATCGGGGACGACCAGAGTGGTCTGGTGGACGCGCTCTCGGGCGTCATCGCATCCCACGGCGCGAGCTGGGACCAGAGCCACATGAGCCATCTGGCGGGCAAGTTCGCGGGCATCGTCCAGATCAGCGTGCCCGAGGGCCGGGTCGACGACCTCCTCGCCGCCCTCGAGCCCCTCGAGCACCAGGGTCTGCTCGACATCACGGCATCGAAGGCACCGAATGACACCGCGGGGTCGGGTGCCCGCCCGATGCGTCTCGAGCTGGTCGGGCAGGACCGGGTCGGCATCATCCACGACCTGTCCCATGCGTTGGCCGAACTCGGTGTCAGCATTCACGAACTGCAGACGGCCACGGCCAGCGCGCCGATGGGCGGTGGCACCTTGTTCGAGGCCTCCGCGCTCCTGGAGGTCCCGGCCGACGTCGACCAGGCTGCGCTGCGCGACACGGTGGAACAGTTGAGCAACGAGCTGATGGTCGACATCGACCTCGACGCCGACGGACCCGCCTAGGGCCGGTCGTGAAGCCGGTCTGGGAGCTGCCCCTCGACCCCAGCGGCATCGAGGTCGAACTCGACACGGGCACCCACGTGCGCATCAGGCCGGGGCGGCCCGACGATCGAGCCGCTCTCATGGAGGCGTTCGAACGCTTCTCCGACACGTCGCGGTACAACCGCTTCTTCAGCGCGAAGCCTCGGCTCAGCGAAGCCCTCGCCACGTCGCTCAGCCAGGTGGACGACGAGCACCAGCTGGCGTGGGCCGTGTTCGACCCGGATCAACCCTCGGCGGTGGGCGATGCGTCGGGGTTGGCGATCGCATCGGCCCGGCTCTTCGTCAGCGCCGACGAACCAGGGGTGGCCGAGGGAACGCTCGCCATCGTCGACGACTACCAGGGCCGCGGGCTGGGTCGATTCCTCATCGAACTCCTCATCTCCACGGCCGCGATCGACGATCTGGAGATCGTGCGTTTCGAGGTGTTGTCGACGAATCGGGCCATGCGAGCCCTGATGGGCAAGGTCGGCGCGCACGGCGCGGCCCTCCCTGACGACCCCACCGTCATCCGCTACGAGATGGCGGTGCCGTCGCTGGAGGACGTCGATCCGACCGTCGGCGCGTTGTACGTGCTGCTGCGGCGCGTGGCGCAGAACCGGACAGGCGGCGACGACTGATGCCACGTCGGTGGCTCCTGGTCCTCGCGTCCGCGCTGGTGCTGACGGGGTGCAGCGGGTCGCGGCCGTTCGGGGTGACGACGACCACCGCGGGCTCGCTCGAGGTCCTGAGCAGCTGCGACGACGTCGGCATCTCGGACGTCCACGTGTTCGCCGTCGGCGCCGACCAGACCCTGCTGGCACATCTCCGGCCCCTCGGCCCTCGCGACGACCTGCCCGCCAGGGTCGTCGTCGGCGCGAGCTCACCGACACACGAGGTCGTCGTCGCGAACGGATTGCCCCTCGCCGGGACGGTCCGGGTTTCGGCCGACTATCCCCTCGCCGCCACCTTCACCGAGGACGTCATCGTCGACCTGAGCGAGCTCGGACCCGGCGAGGTGGCGACGTCCAGCTTCGACGGATCGACCACCCGCACCACCGTCGAGACCCTCGACTCGTTCGTGTCGAGTCGTCGGTCGTGTCTCGGTCTCGACGTGCCGGTCGGGGTCTGGCTCCCGTTCCTTGCCGTTCTCACCGCGGGAGCGGTGACCGCCCTCGTGGCGATGTGGCGGTTCGTCCGCTCTCCAGCCGCGCCGACGCCGAGTTCGACGCTCCCCCACCCGCCGAGCCGGCCTCCGACCTGACCAGCGCGTGAGCGATCAGTGTGGTTTGGAGGAGAGAACGCCGGCCGCCTCCAGCTCGGTGACGCGTTCGAGATCGATGCCGAGGACGCCGCGCAGGATCTCGTGGTTGTGCTCGCCGAGCGCCGGGGCCTGGTGGTCGTCCGGCGGCAGCGGATCCGATGACTTGAACGGGAAGCCCGGGATCGCGACCCGCCCCGCAAGCGGGTCCTCGATCCAGCGGACCGTGCCCCGCTCGACGAAGTGCGGGTGCGTGAGGGCGTCCTTGGGGGACAACGAAGGGCCCGCCGGTACCCGCGCCGCCTCGAGCGCGGCCAGGATCTCGTCCGTGCCCTCGAATGTCGCCATCCAACCCTCGATGATCTCGGTGAGCGCCTGCCGGTTCTCGAGGCGATGGGGATTGCCGTGGAACCGAGGGTCGTCGGCCAGGTCGGGTCGGCCGATCGCATCCCACAGGTACGGCATCTGCGCCTGCGTGAGCAGCATCAGAATCCATCCGTCCGGCGAGCGGAAGACACCGGCCGGCGACAGCGACGGGTAGTCCCGCCCGGCTCGCATCGGCTCGTAGTCGGGGTCCATCGCCGATGCATGCACGCTCTGTTCGTTCATGTGGAACAACGCGTCCACCATGGCGATGTCGAGATGGGTACCCCTCCCGGTCCGCTCCCGGTGGAACAAGGCATGGCCGATCGCCGCGAAGGCATGGACACCGGCATTCGTGTCCGCCATCCCGAGGCCCACGAACGTCGGCGGGCCGGCGGGGTCGCCGGTCATGTGCGTCACGCCCGCCCAGCCCTGAGCGATCAGGTCGAAGCAGGGGCGCTCCGACAGTGGCCCGGTCTGGCCGAAACCCGACACCGACGCCATGATCAGATCCGGCTTGATCTCGGCCAGGTCGTCGTACCCGAGCCCCTTGCGAGCCAGGACCCCGGGGCTGAAGTTCTCCACGACGATGTCGACATGAGGCACGAGCGCCCGAATGATGTCGGCACCCTCGGGTGCGTTGATGTCCACGCATAGGCTGCGCTTGCCTCGGTTCTGTTGGATGTGGGCGCCGGCGCGACGCTCGATTCGTGGACGGTTGGAACGGTTCGGATCGCCGTAGGGCGGGTGCTCGACCTTGATGACGTCGGCACCCAACTCGACCAACAGTCGGGTACATGCAGGCCCGGCCAGGTAGCGGGTCAGATCGAGGACCCGAACACCTTCGAGCCATGGTTCGGTGCTCACGCGGTCTCGTCCTCCCTGGTGATCAGGCATCGATCGTGCCGCCGTCGAGGGGGACCTCGGCGCCGTTGATGTGCCAGCCGGCGTCTCCGGCGACGAACGCTACGACCCGTCCGATGTCGATCGGATCCGGGATACGGCCGGTCAGATTGGGCATCGCGTTCTCGATCGCCCATGCATGCACGGTCTCCCAGTCGGCGTCGAGCCCGCGCTTGGTGGCACGTGCGGTCAGCATCTCGCGGACCTCGCTGGTGGCGATCATCCCTGGGCTCACCAGGTTGGCGGTGACTCCGCTGCCCCCGAGTTCCTTCGCAAGCGTCCGCACGAGCACCGGCAGTCCCGCCTTGGCCGCGTAGTACCCCGGATTGTGCGTCCCCGGCATGCGGGAGCCGACGGTGCCGATGACCACCACCCGGCCCCACCCCCGCGCCACCATGCCGGCCGTGAAGGGCTGGATGACGCGAACCGCAGCCAGGACGTTGCGGTCCCATTCGGCTGCCCACTCATCCAAGCTCGACCAGGTGGACCCCACCGGCGCCCCGTAGTTGGCAACGACGATGTCCACCTCACCGGCCGCCGCAGCGAGCTCGGCGGCGCCGGCATCGGTGCCGATGTCGGCGATGACGGCCTCGCAGGACCCGCCCGCCTCGATGATGTCGGCCATCGTGGCCTCGGGTTGACCCGACTCGAACCCGTGCACGATCACGTGCGCACCCTCATCGGCGAGCGCGCGGGCGATGCCCGCGCCGGTACCCCGGTAGCTGCCCGTCACCAGGGCTCGTCGGCCTGTGAGTCCGAGATCCATCAGATCCGGTACACGCGTCGTGCGGTGCCGGCGAAGAGGTCGTCCTGCTCGTCGGCTGCATAGTCGGCGGCGACGACCTGGAACGCGTTCCAGAGCACCGAGTACGGCATGGCCGCGCGGTCGACGGGGAAGTTGGACTCGAACATGCATCGGTCGGGTCCGAAGGCGTCGATGGCGTAGCGGAGCCAGTCCCCCCAGTAGTCGGCGACCTGCTCCGATGACGGTGGCGTGTCGAGTTCGTTCCACCCCATGCCGAAGTACCACTCCATGCCGATGCCGCCGACCTTCAGCGCGATGTTCGGGCACGAGGCGGCCTCGTCGATCGCCGGCTTCCACTCGTCGAACACCTCGTCTCGGCGTCCGGCGTAGCCGCCGATCCCGATGGGTCCGCCGAGATGGTCGAGGATCAACTGGGTCCCGGGCACCGCACGGGCGAGGTCTGCGAGTTCGGTGATCTGCGGGTGGAGCAGCCAGGCGTCGAAACTGAAGCCCATCCGACCCAACGTCGCGACGCCGGCACGGAACTCGTCAGTGCCCATCATCCCGGGGGTGGGACGGCTGTGGCCGGGGCGCACGCCGGGATCGTCGGACCACGAGGTCGCATGCCGAATTCCGCGAAAGCGGCCGCGGCCGGCGTCGTCGTGGGCCTGCAGGACGCCCTCGACGTCCGCACCCAGCATCATGTCATCCATAACCAGATCATAAAATGATTCGTTCAACTCCTGCAATGTCTTGCGTGCAAATAATCCTCCAGCATTATTTACCAAAATATCAATTTTGCTACCAAAGGCTTCAACAGTCTTAGATTTTAATTCATGAATGTCATCTAATTTTGACACATCCGCCTTGACTGCAATCGCTTCGCCTCCAAAAGATTTGATTTCATTTACCGTCTCTTGAGCTCCTGCTTCAGAATTGTAATAATTCACCACTACCCAGAATGAAGACTTCAAAGTATGCCGCGGATCATCTCCATGAAGATGGCGGCATTTATCGGGTCTCGCTTTATGCAACCCAGTGTCTGCTCTAGAGCCGGGTCAGCAGGGTCAGAGACCAGGTTGGGCC
>JBCCFK010000063.1:0-16379 GCA_039029775.1 Actinomycetota bacterium
CTTGAACGAAACGATGAACGTCACCGAGCCGACGGCGCCCACCGATGCGATCGTCCAGCCCCGGGCGCCGAGCCCCCAAGCTCGCCGGCGCGGTCGACCTCGGTCGCGGGCGAGCACGTAGAGGCCGATCGCCACCCCGCCGATCAGGCCTCGCCACGTGAGGATCACCCAACTCCCGGCATCGATCGCCCTCGTCAGGACACCTGACCAGCTGAACAGGACCGCCGACGCCAGGACCGCCATCGAGCCTCGGCGGTGATCCGGGTCTGCGGCCGGCGTCATCGAACCCTCCGATTCGCCGGCGTCAGGCATCCGGGTCCAGGTCAACATAAGCTGGGCGAACCGCTCTCAGAAGCACGTTGTTCGGAGCGAGGTATCCGGAATCTGTATGACGACGTTCGAACGAGACCTTCCGCCCCTCGCCACGCTCGTCGCGTTCGAGGCGGCCTATCGCAACGGGAGCTTCACCCGGGCGGCGGA
The DNA here is from genome assembly GCA_039029775.1 of Actinomycetota bacterium. Classification (GTDB taxonomy): domain Bacteria; phylum Actinomycetota; class Acidimicrobiia; order Acidimicrobiales; family UBA8592; genus JBCCFK01. The sequence continues at coordinate 481 of JBCCFK010000063.1, forward strand.
GGAGCTCTTCACCTCACAGGCGACGGTCAGCAGACGGGTTCGCGAGCTGGAGGCCGACCTGGGCGTTCCACTCTTCGATCGGCGCCGACACGACGTGACTCCGACCACGGCTGCCGACGACCTCGTGGGGTCGGTGCGGCTCTCGTTGAGCGAACTCAGCGCTGCTGCGGGGCGCGTGCGGCGGGCCGGCCGTGACGCCGGATCGCTGACCGTGCTGGCGAGCCTGTCGCTCACCTCGAGCGTCGTGGCCCCGGCCATCGGCAACCTCCAGGCCGCGCACCCGGAGCTGAACGTCCGGGTGGTGTCGTCCTGCGAACACATCGAGTCCACCGCCGAGCAGTTCGACGTCGCGGTTCAGTACGGCCCGGGCCGGTCGGCTCGCCACGAGGTGGTGCACATCGCCGACGAGACCGTCTACGCCGTCTGTGCCCCGTCGTTCGCCGAGAGTCTCCCGGGCCCGGTCTCGGTGGACGCGTTCGCGTCCCTCCCGCTGCTCCACGTCGACAGCGGCGATCCGTCGTGGCTGAGCTGGGACGACTTCGTCCCGGGTCTTCCCGCCGTGCCCGACCGGCCGTACGTGTTCTCGTCCTACCAGCTGTGCCTCGACGTGGCAGAGCAGGGCCAGGGGGTCGCCCTCGGTTGGCACCGCTCGGTCGCTCCTCGCATCCGAGCCGGGTCACTCGTCCGGATCGAGGGTCTGCCGGCGCAATCGGGCGGCTCGATCAATGCCTACGTCTCCAAGCAACGTCCCCGGCACCCTCACGTGCCCGAACTGCTCGACCGGATCCGAGCAGCGCTCGCCGCCGGTTGACGCCGCCCGACCCAGCTGTCCGGTGGCCGACCATGCCCTACGCACACACCCAGACCAGCCCGGCGATGCCGGTCGGGCCCGCCCTCGTGCTGGTGGGTCTCGCCACGACCATCGCCGTGATCCCGCGGGCCGTCGTGGTGGTGCCGACGATCGGATTCGCGATCGTGCTCTCGGTGATCTTCATCGTCGCGGGCAGGCTCACCGTGACCGTCGGCGACGGGCAGGTGCGGGCGGCGGGGTGGGGGCTGCCGCGGTGGACGATCCGGACCGACACCATCGCAGCAGCACGCCAGGTCCGGAACCGCTGGTACCACGGATGGGGAATCCGCTTGATTCCCCGAGGGGTGATGTTCAACACCTGGGGTCTCGACGCCGTGGAGCTCGAGCTCAGGTCAGGCCGGCGCTTCCGAATCGGCACCGACGAGCCGGCGGCCCTCCTCGATGCCGTCGAAGCCGAGGCCGGTCGGGCCTGAGATCCCCGAGGGGGCGCTGCGAACGAGCGGCTCAGGTCCAGGCCGCGCCGCCGTCGCACGTGATCGTCTCGCCGATCGTGAACTCGCCGGCGCGCGAGCACAGGTAGATCGCCAGCCCGGCGATGTCCTGCGGCGTTCCGACGCGTCCGGTCGGGTTGCGATCGGCGACCGCGTCCCAGTCGGTGTTCTCGACGTCGCCACCGCCACCCACGCCCGTGCTGAGCATCCAGGTCGGAAACGGGCCAGGGGCGATCGCGTTGACGAGGACGTGCCTGGGGGCCAGCTGGACCCCGAGCTGACGCGTCAGGGCATGGATGGCCGCCTTCGACGGCCCGTAGGAGAACGTCTCGAAGATCGGGGGGCGCAGCCCGTCGATGGATCCGATGTTGACGATTCGCGCCGGCGTTTCCTCGGTGCCCGCCGCCTCCAAGAGCGGCAGGAGCTTCTGGATCAGGAAGAAGGGACCTTTGACGTTGGTGTCCATGACCTTGTCCCAGCCCTTCTCCGGGAAGTCCTCCAACGGTGCTCCCCAGGACACGCCGGCGTTGTTGATGAGCACGTCGAGGCCGTCCTCACGCTCACCGATCGCCGTCGCCAGGGCCTCGACGCCGGGCAATCCGGACAGGTCCGCCGGGAGGGAGTGGCATTCGCCGCCGAACTCCACGCTGAGCCGCTCGGCGGTGGCGTCGCAGGCCTCGGCCTTTCGCGAGCTGATGTAGACCCTGGCGCCATTGGCGACGAACCCGGCGGCGATCATCTCGCCGATGCCGCGGCTGCCGCCGGTGACCAGCACGCGCTTGCCGGCAACCGAGAACAGATCGTCGAGCTTCATGTGTGAACCCCCATGTCGAGTGGGGGCACCGTAGCGCCGGGGACCGCCCCGACGGCCACCCCGGCCGTCAGCGCCGCCTGACCTGCACCGGAAGGTGGGTGTACCCCTTCACGAATGACGAGAAGGTGCGCTCCGGCTCGTCCTGGAGCTCGATGCGCTCGAACCGGTCCAGGACCTCTTCCCAGAGGATCCGCAGCTGGAGCTCGGCGAGTCGGCTGCCCATGCAGAAGTGCACGCCGTAGCCGAACGACAGATGGCGGTCGGCGTTCGGCCGTTCGATGTCGAGCGCATCGGCATCATCGCCGAAGACGTCCTCGTCCCTGTTGGCGGAGACGTACCACATGAGGATCTGGTCGTCTTTCTTGATCTGCTTCCCGCCGAGCTCGGTGTCATGGGTCGCCGTCCGGCGCATGTAGGACAACGGGGTCTGCCACCGGATCACCTCGGGGACGAGGTTCGAGATCAGGGACGGGTCGGCGATCAGCTTGTCGTATTGATCCGGGAACGTGTTCAGCGAGTAGACGCTGCCCGACATCGTGTTGCGGGTGGTGTCGTTGCCCCCGACGATGAGCAGGATGAGGTTGCCGAGGTGCTCGGCGGGCGACATGTCCTTGGTGGCCTCGCCGTGCGCCAACATCGACACCAGATCGTGACCAGGGTCGGCTCGCCGCTCCACCCACAAGCGCCCGAAGTACTCGACGCACTCGAGCAACTCCGCCTGGCGCTGTTCCCGAGACTCGACGAGACCGCCGGGCTCGGGAATGGCGGTGACGACGTCGGACCAGCGCGTGAGCTTGCGCCGATCCTCCAGGGGGAAATCGAACCAGGTGGCCAGCATCAGCGTGGTGAGCTCGACCGACACCGTGTCCACCCAGTCGAAGGTCTCGCCCTCCGGGAGCGAGTCGAGCACGGCGCCCGTGCGTTCCCGGATCAGCGCCTCGAGGTTCTTGAGGTTGCTGGGCGAGGAGACGCCGCGGACGGTCTTGCGCTGCTCGGTCTGGTCCGGAGGATCCATCGCGATGAACGCGTTGAACGACGACGAGACCTCTTCGGGCAGGATCGTTCCGACCTTCGGCGTCAACGTGATGCCTTCGGCCGACGAGTACGTCTTCCAGTCCCCGTCGACCGCACGCACGTCGTCGTACTTGGTGACCGACCAGTAGCGCCCGGCCGATCCGAGCTCGTTGAAGTGGACCGGGTCCTCGCGGCGCAGGCGAGCGAAGTGCTCCTGCCACCGGTTCTCGCGGAACAGGTGGCAGTTGAACGGATTGATCTCGCCGAGGCTCAGCTCATCGGCGGCCGGGACGTCGGCGCCGAACCGCGCCTGCTCGACCTCCGGACTCCGGTACTGGCGTCGGGCGAGCCACTCGTCGCGTTCGGTCTGGACATCGGTCATCGACCGGCTCCTCCCCATTCAGGCCTGGACGGGCAAAGCTTACGCCGTAAACGGCGGTCGAGCCCAGGGACGTGGTCAGACGACCGGGCCGCCGGAGATGTCGATGATCTGGCCCGTCACCCATGCCGCCGCCGGAGAGGCGAAGTAGAGCGCAGCCATGCCGACGTCCATCGGCTCTCCCATCTTCCGCATCGGGATGTTCCGGGCGACCTTCGGCAGGTCTTCCTGGGTGAAGTTCATCGCCGTCATCATGATGTCGGTCTCGATCCAGCCCGGGCAGATGCAGTTGACCCTCACGCGCGGCGCGAGCTCCAGGGCGAACGTCTTGGTGAGCGAGTTGACCGCGGCCTTGGCGGCGGCGTAGTGGCCGCTGCCAGGCACACCTCGATGCGCGGCGCCCGAGGAGATGTTGAGGATCGAACCCTCGTCCATGCGATCGGCCGCGATGACCGAGGCCTCCCACAGGGCGGTCACATTGAGATCGAAACAGAGATCCCAACCGTCGCGCCCGAGCTCCGCCAGCGGTGTGCGGTGCGGCGACCCGCCGGCGTTGTTCGCCCAGATCGACAGTGAGCCGTACGTCTCGACTGCGGCGTCAGCCAGCGCCTCGAGCTGCGCCGTGTCGGTGACGTCGGTCTGGACGGCCATCGCCTGTCCCCCGGACGCGACGATCTCCGCGGCGACCCGGTCGATGTGCTCGGCCCGACGGGCCGCGACGACGACGCTGGCTCCGGCACCGGCGTACGCCTTGGCGATGCCCTCGCCGATACCGGTTCCTCCGCCGGTGACGACGGCCACCTGTCCTGCGAGATCGAATGATTCAGCAACGGTCATGGTCGGACACTAGGTCAGCCGGCGCGACCCCGTGCCCAGCCCATGACCCCCGAGGCTTCAGCGCGGGACGACGCCAAGCGCTCGCTCGATGATCTCGAGCGCCCGCGCCACATCGGACTCGGACGTCTGCCAGCTGGTGACGAGGCGGATCGTGCCGCCTCCGCCATAGAACAGGATCCCGGCGGCCGCCATGGCCTCGGCGACGCCCTCGCCGACCTCGGCGAACAGCATGTTGACGTCGGGCCGATTGACGAACCGGACGTCGAGCGCCTCGAGCCCTGCGGCCAGCTCCGTCATTCGGGCGTTGGCGTTGGCGGCGAGCCGCAGCCACAGCCCGTCGGTGAGGTACGCGATCACCTGCGCCGACTGGAATCGCATCTTCGACGTCACGTGGCCGGACCGTTTGGTCCGATAGACGAGCTGGTCGGCGATCTCGTCGTCGAACACGACGATCGCCTCCGACGACAACGCACCGTTCTTCGTGCACCCGAGAGACAGCGCGTCGACTCCGGCCTTCCACGTGAGGTCGGCGGGTGTGCACGCCAGCGCGACCAGTGCGTTCGCGACACGGGCACCGTCGAGGTGGGTTCGAAGCCCCTTCGCAGACGCGATCCGGGCGAGGTCGGCCACCTCCGCCACCGGGTAGATCGTTCCCATGTCGGTCGGCGAGGTGAGCGACAGAACCGACGGTTGCGACTCGTGCGGGTCGCCCCATCGCGCATCGTCGAGCGCAGAGGCCAGGGCATCGGTGGTCACGCGGAAGTCGGCTCCGGGCAGGCCCCGCATCACCGCTCCCCCGCCGAGCATCGACGTGGCCCCGCCTTCGCTGTTGAGGATGTGGGCGGTCTGGTGACAGAGAACAGCGCCCCATGGCGGACACATCGCGGTGAGAGCGAGCGAATTGGCCGCCGTCCCACTCGTCACCGGGAAGACGCGGGCCGTGTCGTGCTCGAAGACCGAGCGGACCACGGTCTCCAACTCCTCGGTCAACGCATCGCCGCCGTAGGCCAACGCCGACCCGTGGTTCGCAGCGGACACGGCCTCGATGATCTCGGGCGCCACGCCCGCGGCGTTGTCGCTGCGAAGTTCGATGGATGAGGACATCAGAGCCTGGGGTCCTGGCCGTGCCGTGGTGAGGTGCTGTCGAAGGCCGCAGCACACGACTGGTGAACGGCCATGCCGTCGGGGGTCGCCAGCCACGCTCGCAACTCGGCCGCAAGCGGTGCTGCCTCCCCGCGCAGGGTCGCGAGCGTCTCGTCGTCGAGATCGAAATCGTCCACGGTCGGCCGGCCGTTGTCGTTGTCGACCGCCGCCTTGAGCTTCCCCCACAGCGAGCTGGGGCGTTCGGGCTCGCGCCTCGTGGCGGCACCCAACTTCTCCAGCTGGCGCTGAGGGGCCAACGGGAAGCGGCCCCGCAGTTCGTCGCGGGCGTGGATGTCGCCCCACCGGGCCACCTCGGTCACCGTGAGCTCGGGCGACGCGAGGCCGACGGCTTCGGCCGCCTGCACCCCGATCCGCTTGCTGTTCTTCAACTTGGTGACGATCCCGAACCGGACGTCGAAGGCGACGCTCGAGGGGGCGATCTCACCGTCGGCGTGCAGGGGCGCGTTGACCGGCTGGAGCAGATCGATCGCCGGCCCGTCGTCGGTGGCGAAGAGTCGGATGTGCCCGTTCGACGACAGCTCCAGGACCGCCGCCGACCACAGGAGCGGCATGAGCTCGCGATGGCCCACCGTGGCGTCGGCACCCCAGATGTGCCACGAGCGCTCGGCCCCCTCCGGCAGCGTCGGCACGAACTCCGTCGCCCGGAGGTACGCGGCGGTGTCCATACGCAGTCTCGCCATGGCGACGGAGACTAGCGCTCACCCCTCCACCGACCTGCGCTCGGCCCATGCATCGGCCGCCATCCCCCCGTCGGGGGCTGGCGCGCGGCGACGGTCGCCGTTATTTTCGAACCAGACATTCCACAAAGGACGTTTTGCCATGAGCGCCACCCCCACCACCAACCGTTCCGCGATCGTCACCGGGGCCAACTCGGGTCTCGGGTTCGAGGCGGCTCGCCAGCTCGCAGAGCTCGGCTACGAGTCGATCGTGCTGACCACCCGCACCCAGGCAAAGGCCGACGAGGCCCGCTCCTCGCTGGTCGAGGCCACCGGCCGCGATCCGTTCTCGACCCTCGTCGTCGACGTGGCCGACATCGCGTCGTCCAACGAAGCTGCCGCCGAACTCGTCGACCGCGGGCAGCGATTCGACTCGGTCCTGCTCAATGCGGGCATGGTGCCCAACACGCTCGATCGCTCGGCCGACGGGATCGAGATGGCGTTCGCGTCCTCGTTGATCGGCCACCACATCATCACCGAGGCCCTGCTCGATGCCGGGCTGGTGAGCGATGACGGCGTCGTGATCCTCGTCGGCTCCGAGGCCGCCAACGACGACCTCCCCAAGGCGATGGGGATGGGCGTCTACGACTTCGTCAAGGGCGAAGCGTCCGAGTTCGGGGCCACGCCGGCCGAAGCGATGGAGCGTTTCGCCCGCGGCGACGCCGACGTGAAGTACGACGGCAACCGCCAGTACTCCTCGACCAAGGCGTTCTCGGCGTGGTGGTCGGCGGCGATGGCCCGCCGGCATCCCGGCGGTGTCCGGTTCATCACCGTCTCGCCAGGCTCGAACATGAGCACCAACGCGGCGCGGCACACGACGGGCGCCTTCAAGGTCATGCTGGCCGTCATGCGGCGCGTCGGCCGATTCATCGGGATGGACCAGCCCATCGAGGAGGGAGCGGGTCGGTACATCGATGTGCTCGAGGGCAACGGCGGACCGTACGAGAACGGGGCCACCTACACATCACGGCCCAAGAAGATGACGGGGCCCCTCGCCAAGTCGACGCCGGACCACCTGACCGACCGCGAGCGCCAGGACACGGCGCTCGAGGTGATCGACCGACTGGCCGGCGTGCAGGCGGCGTGACATCGGAACCGCGCATTGGCATTTCGGTGACCAAGGTCCCTTGAGAACCGACGCCGGCTGGACATGACTGGGAGGACGCAAGGCAGGAGACCAGCCTCATGCAGAACGAAGCAACGAGCATCGACATCGCGTCGCCGGCGACCACCGTCTTCGCATACGTCGCCGACTTCACGAACGACCCGGAATGGCGATCCGAGGTCTCCGACAGCCGCCGGGCCGGCGGGTCGCTCGATGAGGTCGGCGCGACCTACGAGCAGACGCTCGACGTCGCCGGCCGCGAGATCCACACCACCTTCGCGGTCACGGAACTCGTCCCGCCGCACGTCGTCAGCTTCGAGGGAGGGTCAGGCCCCGTGGATGTGGGCGGATCGATCGTGCTCACGCCGGTTGCCGATGACGAGACGCGGCTGACATTCCAGCACCACATGAGCGGACCGTGGTGGTTCCGTGTGCTCGCCCCATGGCTGGCGAGGCGTCGCAGCCGCGGTATCGACCGCGACCTCGAACAGCTCAAGCGGCACCTGGAGTCGGCGACCGCCTGAGGCCGTCGACGAACGGGCGAACCACCGGCGCACCGGTATTCCGCCTGCCCCTCCATCGTTCCCTCCCTCCATCGCTCCCTCCCTCCCTCTTACATGCATGCATGGATGTATGTAGGCTGGCGGCAGCCACTGGCGCCCGCTCGCAGACCAACGGAGGTCGACGACCCATGCCACCCACCGACACGCCCATCGACCGCCGACGGTTGCTCATCGAGGCCGAGGAGTTCGAGGACTACGGAGGCTGGCTGCTCGACTCGCAGTTCGAGATCCAGATGGGCAGCCCCTACCTCCTCGCTCACGGGCTCGGACGCCCGGTCGACGACGCCGTCACCACCGCCGATGTCACCGAGGCGGGCGCCTACACGGTCTGGGTTCGCGCCAAGGACTGGGTGCCGTCGCACTCGCCGGGACGGTTCCAGCTCTCGATCGGAGGCGAACGAATCGAGACCGAGCTCGGCGCCAACGGTCAGGACTGGAGCTGGCAGCACGTCGGCGTCGTCGAGCTCGACGCGGGCCCGGTGGAGCTGCGCCTCCACGATCTGACCGGCTTCGACGGTCGGTGCGATGCCGTCTACCTGAGCGCCGACGGCTCGACACCGATCGACGGTGCGGGCGACGACGCGATCGCATGGCGACGGACGATGCGAGGCCTGCCGTCCGATCCGGTCGACGGCGGCGAGTACGACGTGGTGGTGGTCGGAGGCGGCATCGCAGGGTGCGCCGCCACCCTGACCGCCGCCCGCCTCGGGAGCCGGGTGGCCCTGATCCAGGATCGACCGTTCCTCGGCGGCAACGCGAGCAAGGAGATCGGGCTCAGCCCGCGCGGCGAGTCCGGCGAACTGATCCGTGAGATCGCTGACCGCACAGCCGACGGCGACCTGGCCGCGCAGTCGATCTTCGAAGCAGAACCGAACGTGACGTTGCTGCTGGAGCACCGGATCTATGCAGTCGCGACGGACGGCCGCCGGCTCACCGCCGTGGACGCCCGGGCGACACGGACCGGCGTGGAGACCCGGTTTCGAGCGCCGGTGTTCATCGACTGCACGGGGTCGGCGATCCTCGGTCAGCTGGCCGGCGCCGAGCTCTTGCACGGGCAGGAGGCACAGGACGAGTACGACGAGCCGCAAGCGCCGGAGCAGCGCGACGGCATGCACCACGGCAACACCGTGTTCTTCCGCACCCGGGTCGGTGACGAGCCATCGGAGTTCCCTGACGTGCCATGGGCAACGGAGATCTCGAAGGACTACGCCAACCTCAGCGGTCAACTGCTCCAGCCCGGCGTGGAGAACGCCCCCGGGCCGAAACCCGGCCAGCCGGCGGACGCCGACCCGATCTTCGACTTCAACGACGCCGCACCGGGCGAGAACCCGCTGATGCACTTCCCCGCCACCCACTTCTGGGAGTACGGCCAGTGGCTGGACCTGCAGCGCGATGCCGAGCACATCCGAGATCACCTGTTGCGTGCCCTCTACGGAACGTTCTCCAACGTCAAACGGCTCGACCCGGAGCACTACGCCAACCTCGAGTTCGACTGGGTCGCCCACGTGGCCGCGCAGGGCGAGTTCGTTCGCTACCGCGGCGAGCACGTCCTCACCGAGAACGACATCCGGGATCACACCGAGTTCCACGACGCAGTGGCCCGCAACGACGGCGCGTTCTGCCTCCACTACCCGTACCAGCCCGGCGAGACCGACTACGACTTCCGGCTGAAGGACTGGGTCTGGGACACCCGGGACCAGATGCCCTATTCGATCCCGTTCCGCTGCCTGATGTCGATCTCGTTCGACAACCTGATGATGGCCGGCAAGCACATCAGCGTCACCCACGTCGCCGGCAGCAGCGTGAAGTTCATGGGCAACGGCGGCCAGCACGGGGCGGCCGTCGGCATCGCCGCCCACCTGTGCGCTGAGCACGGCACGGATCCCCGTGGGATCTACGACAATCACCTCGGACAACTGCAGCAGCTGGCGAGCGAGATGACCGGCTGCGGCCACCTTCACCTGCCGGAACCGCCGCCGACCGCAGGGCAGGTCGCGGAGCGCCACGCACAGCGCGTCGTCGACGGGAACCTCGACGCCGCCGCAGCGGACTTCTACGGCAACGCGATGGTCGTGTTCACCGAGGAGGGCGGCCGGCTGCCGACCGGAGCGACCGGATTCGAGATCGTCGGGGAACGCAGCGACCTCACCTGGAACGAGTTCGTCATCCGCTACGCCACGAGCGGCGGACCGGTCGACATCACGACCAGATGGCATCTCCTCGTCGGCGAGTGGCGGCTCACCGAGGCTTCGATGTGAAGCCGTGGGTGGCCCCTGCCTGCCCCCAACGAGGTCTCAACCACGCCTTCCACCGAGTGTTCATCACCCCTGAGCACTCGGACGGGCCCGTGGTAGCTTCGCCGCATGGCCGACATCCTGCGGCGAGGGCACGGCGGACAACTCGACCACCTCGGCATCGGAGTCCCCGACACCGAGGACTGGGCCGGTCGATTCGAGACCATGACGGGCGCGACGGTCCACGTCGGCGAGCCCGAACCCGACCAGTTCTACTGGAGTGCCTCGCTCCCGATCTCGGCGGACAGCTACATCGAGCTCGTCGGGCCGAACCCCGACTACCGCGGCGATCTCCCCAACTTCGAGTACCTGAAGCAGCTGACGCAGCCGTCGATCGACTTCTGGTACATCGCGACCGATGACATCGATGGTCTGGCGATCGAGGCCGAAGCCGTCGGTGGCCTCATCGAGAACGTCGACTGGGTGAACCGGGGCGGGCTCGAGCCGCGACGCAGCGGCTACGGCCGCGCCATCCTCGGTCCTGGGTGGATTCCCCAACGCCCGTGCATCATCCAGTGGGATCACCAGGTCTCGCGGCACGGCGACGCCGCACCCGAGTGCGCCATCGCGTCGTTCGAGCTCTTCCACCCGACGGCCGCCGAGAGCAACCGACTGCTCGAGGACCTCGGGATCGAGGCTCGCCTCAGCCCCGGGCCGTCGCGCTTTCGACTCGTCCTCGACACCCCGAACGGCGAGTTGGTGTTCGACAACCCGGGGTTCGACGCACCCGGCTGAACGCGTGGGGACCGACCCGGTGCGTTCGGCCCCGGTCGCGCGGTCTCAGGGGCCCCGGCGGTAGTCGGCGGGGCTCTGGCCCGTCCATCGCCGAAACGCACGGCGGAAAGCGCTCTCGGTCGAATAGCCCAACGCCACCGAGATCTCCAACAGATTGAGATCGGGATCCGACAGCAGCTGACGCGCCGTGGCGGCGCGGACCTCGTCGATCACGGTCTGGACCGACGTTTCCATTTCGGCGACGCGGCGTTGCAGCGTCCGCAGGCTCATGCCCAGCCGACGCGCCAACGCGGCCGCCCCGAACTCGCCGGAGGCCGCGTTTCGAGCAGCGGCATCGCGGATCTGGCGGAGTTCGGCAGGATCCGACTCCCGTTCGAGCTGTTGGCGGACGAGCTCCAGGTGCGACAGGACCACGCGGAGCCGGGCACCGGCATCGGGGTCGACCGGCTCGTCGAGTCGGTTGGGATGGAACAGCAGTGCGTTGCATGGCGCGTCGAACCGCACCGGAGCTGAGAACAGCTCGGTGTAGCGCTCGACCGGGCCTGTCGGCTCGTGGTCGATCCACACAGCCCGGAGTGCGTCCGCGAGACCGAAGACCTCACGCACTGCACGCGCTCCCATCATCAGTCCCATCTCGGCGCCCTGGGCCCCGAACTCCCGGTCGTTCGGGTGATCGAATGTCAGCATCGGCCCGGGCGCCGCCTCCACGAACTCGAGCACGGCATTGGTCGATATCACCGTCCTGTACTCGACGAACATGTCGATGCCGGCCCGAAGGTCCGGCGTCAGGCGAGCCGCAGGCTCGAGGAGCCCGAGAAAACTCACCGGAGCAGCACCCGCCATCTCGAGCGCGACAGGCTCGTCGGGAAAGCGCTGCTGCAACAGGTCGAGCAACCGACCCACCGCGTCCTCGGGGACCCGGTCGGAGGTGGCGATGAGGTCCTCTGGGGCCAGCCCGGCGGCCTCGGCCACCCGTGTCAACGGCAGACCACGCTGGACCGCGTAGGCGGCCGCAGCCGTCAACACGTTCGCGAGCATCGACGGGGCCGGGTTGGCGTCAACGGCTCGGTCGTTGTCGTGCATGGCGCGGCCTGGCGGAGGGGTCGGTGCTTACGTTGAGTTCGTCTCTCGATCCTACGTGACCGCAAAGGACCGACCATGCCGATCGCTCGACTCGACCACAGCCAGCTGATCGAAGCAGCTGAGAACCTCGCACCGCTGATTCGAGAGCGGGCGCGAGAGGCCGAGATCGCTCGCCGGCCGCACGACGACGTGATCGCGGCAGCGTGCGAGAGCGGCATCTTCGGCCTCATGGTGCCGGAGTCGCACGGCGGCCACGAGGCCGACCTCGACACGTACTTCGAGGTCTCGCTCATCCTCTCGCGGGCCGATGCGTCCATGGGGTGGCTGATGGCGTTCTACATGGAGCACTGCTTCTGGTTCTGCGGGTTCCCCGAGCGGTTCCAGAAGGAACTCTTCGCCGAACGACCGTACGTCCTCGCCCCGGGCTCACTCAGCCTGGCCGACGCCCGAGCCGACGAAGTCGAAGGCGGATACCGCCTCAGCGGGTCGTGGCAGTGGGGAACGGGCATCGTGCATGCCGACTGGGTGATGGTCGGTGCGATGTTCACCGACACCGCCGGGAACCTGGCGCCGCGATTCTTCGCGCTCCCCCGCGACGAGGTCGAGGCCATCGACACCTGGTACGTCGCCGGCATGTGCTCGACGGGTTCCTACGACATCCGCATCGACGACGCGTTCGTGCCGGAGGAGCGCAGCGTCGACCTTCTCGCGCTGATCAACGGCACTGCGGCCAGCGAGTTCCACGACGGCCCTCTCTACAGGACTCCCCTGGTCCCGATCCTCGGGTTCGCGTCCGCGTTGGCCGCGTTGGGGGCTGCGCAGGGCGCGGTCGAGGAGTACCGCCGCCAGACCATGGCCAAGATCGCGAACAACGAGACCCGCCAGGGCGGCGGTCCGATCCTCGATAGTGGGAAGCCGGCCGTCGTCGCACAGGCGGCCATGACGATCGACGCCGCCGAGCTCGTCCTGCGAGATGTGCTGCGAGACGTGATGGAGCAACGCGACACCGCATCGACCGACACTCGGGGCGCCTGGGTCAGCCGCATGGCCCACGCGGTGTTCATGTGCAGATCTGCCGTTCAGGACATCGTCTCGGTGACCGGAGCGAGCGGGCTCCGTCTCGAGAGCCCGATCCAGCGAGCGCTGCGTGACATCACCACGGGATCGAACCACATCATCTTCGATCGCGAGTCCCGATTCGCCGACTACGGCCGCACGCTGCTGGGCGAGCCGATCCAGAGCTTCCTGGTCTGACCGATGACCAGGTCGCGCATCGCTCTGACGCCGACCGACACCGACCCCTGACCGGGAGTAGCACCATGGCCACCATCACCCGTTCGACGCCCAGCCCGCGTCTCATGGGCATCATCAATCCCCTCGTCTCCTTCCTGGTCGGACGCGGCCGTGGTCGCGTGGCCGAGAGACTGATGGTGCTGCATTGGACGGGCCGGAAGACCGGCGAGGAGTACTCGACTCCGGTGAGTCGGTTCGACCGGGACGGCCGCCTGTTCACCAACACCCGCGCGAGCTACAAGCACAACTTCACCGACGGCTGGCCCGCTGAAATCGTGCTCGACGGTGAGCGGCAGCCGTTCGTGGGCACCGCGATCTCGGCTCCGGAGCTGGTGGGCGAACGGATGCGCGAATTGCTCGACGCGCTGGGTCCCAAGCACGGTCCACGCGCGCTCGGGCTGAAGGTCGAGGGCGACCCGACCGTCGACGAGCTGGCTGCGCACGCCGCCCACGAAGGCCTGGTGGTCATCGAGTTCGAGCCGGCCTGAGGCGACTTACGCAACGCCGGAGAGGTCCCGATCCTCGAGCTCCCAGGCGTGATCGAGCATGTGCCAGGCGCAACGCCGGATGAGGAACTGCAACGCCCAACGTCGCGCCGGCTCCCCGAGCTCGTGACGCTCGCGGATGGCGTCGGCGAAGGCGAGCCGGTAGGCCCGCAGTGCCTCGGGGTCGTCCCTGGTCTCGATCGGCACCTTCACACCGACCTTCGGTGCGAACTCGTCGATCTCGGCACCGTTCACATGCCGGATGATCCGGTCCTTCTCCCAGCCGCCGCCGCGTGGACCCTTGCGCAGCTCGTCCGACACCCGTTCCGCCATGTCGTCGAAGGTGGTCCACGATGCCTGAAGGAGCGCGAGCTTCCGCTCGAAGTCGGCTTCGGCCATCGGTTCGTGCTCCGCTGTCGCCGTGCACCCGGAGACGCCGTAGTAGTCCGTCATCCCGATGCCCTCGACCTCCTCGACGACCTCGAGTTCACCGAGGCCGCCGAACAGGTCGGCGTAGCCGGCCAGCGCGGCGACCCTGGCGAAGCGCGGTCGATAGCTCTCGAGGACGGCCAGGGCGTCGCCGCCCAACGCCGTACTGCGGTCCCAGCCCGGCCAGTCGAAGGCGCTCGCCACCACGCGCTTCTTCTTGCCGTGTTCCAGCATGACCCGGACGGATTCACCCATCCCGCCACCCTAGGCCCCACCGATTCGGCGGTGGCTTCCGTCGCGGGAAACGTGCGTCGGTCGATGTCGGGTCGTGTTGTATGGTCCGGCCCATGGCGGCCATCCCACAGCCCTACCGGACTCCTCGGGGGTTGGACGACGACCTCCGAAGCTTGCTCATGCGAGAAGGGACGGCCGACCTGGGCACCGTCAACCCGGACGGCTCACCCCAGATGACGGTGGTGCAGTTCTCCCTGGGCGACGAGGACCGGATGTACATCCCGACGAACGGGGCCACTCGGAAGGTCAGGAACGTCCTCGAACGACCCCAGGCCACGGCTCTGGTGGATCTCGGGTTCGGATGGGTGTCGTGCACCGGCCAGGCGAGGGTCGTCCAAGGCGAGGAGGCGGCCGACCTCAACCGCGCCGTCTATGAGCGGCTGCTGACCGAAGCGGGACTCGCAACCATCGGTCGTTTCCTCGAGGCGCACGAGGAGAGCACCATCGAGATCACGCCGACCAAGTGGTTGTCCTGGCAGAGCGACGTGATGGTCGGCTGGTTCGAGGACCACGGCATCGACCCGGGCGACCCCGGGGAATGGATGCGCGACCTCAGCGGCGGCGGCTGACCTCGAACCGTTCGGCCGCTGAGGCCTCCGTGGAGCCTGAGGCTTCCGGCCCTGACACGCCCGAGCTCTGGGCCGACGAGGTCCATCCAGACGAGGAAGGCAGCCGTCGGATCGGCACGATGATCGCCCGAGCTGATCCTCGGGAGGAATCCGTGACCGGGTCAGCCGATGTCGGCGACCATCCCGTTGAACTGATTGATCACCGGCTGGTTCATTTCCCAAAAACCGGTCTGTGTATTACCCCAACATCATCACGTCTGGTCTGTCCACTGCTCGTTTCGTCTGACACGTCTGCTTCTCCAGGTCGCCCTCTTCCAAGAGCCCGCGCTCCGACTTTCGCAGCCGCACCTTTTCGGTCGTCAGCATCTCGACATCGTCGCCTCCCGGGTGCATGAAATCGTCCATGACCCAACGTCCGTCTGTATCATCTCGTCCGAGAGACAACACAGGATTTGTGGCTGACCCCGTGGTCTGCTCCGTAACGCCCAGGACAGTTGATCCAGGAGACCCATCCTCAGCCGGGGAGGCCGATTCACATCGTGGCTCTGGACTTCCCATCCGAATTTGTCCGGCGGTTAGTCATAAAGACTCACCCTCCGGCGGGCGCGCCCGTTTCAGCCCGTTGCCCTCTGTCCGGTATCTCGCTACGGACATGGCAACGCCGCTTCGCCACCGTCCACCAGGTTTCCTCAGAGCTCCG
The DNA here is from genome assembly GCA_039029775.1 of Actinomycetota bacterium. Lineage (GTDB taxonomy): Bacteria > Actinomycetota > Acidimicrobiia > Acidimicrobiales > UBA8592 > JBCCFK01. The sequence goes on from JBCCFK010000063.1 coordinate 16,257, forward strand.
CCCTGGTCTGACTCGTCACTGTCACTTTCAGAACTGCTCCGTGCGGCCAGGGATCTCCGGAATGGGCTTGCATCCTTTGCTGCACCTCCGTTCCTCGATCTCGATCCCCGTCTTCGATAATCC